>JAFSCM010000124.1 GCA_017436765.1 Oscillospiraceae bacterium | reverse complement strand
TTTTATCAAAATGCAGATGTTTTTTGCTTAATCATTTTTAATTGCAGTAAGTGCGCTGATTTTTACCGCTCTGTTTGCAGGAACATAGCCTGAAAGCATACCGATAAAACTGGAAAATGCCACACCCGCAAAAGCAAGCCACACAGGAATAATGGAAATGTAGGTTTTCATCATTTCACCGTTCATATCATAGCTTGGGCCCATCATGCTGTTGGCGATATGGTTCAGCACAAAGCTGAGCAGATAGCTTATGGCTACACCCACTGCCCCGCCGATAAAACCTATGCCTGCAGACTCCATCAGGAACATGGCACGGATATTTTTGATTTCACAGCCCAGTACCTTCATTATGCCTATCTCTCTGCGGCGCTCATAGATAGCCATCGTCATTGTGTTTGCAATACTGATTGCCGCAACAAGCAGGGAAATACTGCCCAGGCCAGCAAGAATAAGCTGTATTGTCTGGGTCTGTTTTTCCATTTCATCCAGCCAGCTTGTAGGGGAAGATGTATTGTAACCCATATCCTCTATGGCTGTGATAATTTCCTCCACATACTTCATATCGGTAACCTTAACAACAGCACGGTTATAGGTTCTTTCCTTGTTCTTGCCCCCTGTGACGCGGATTTTATTAACTTTTATATATTCTTCTTCCAGCTCTATAAGGTCTTCCATATCCATTATAAAGCCTGCATAGGTTTCGTAGCCTTTGTTCCAGTCTTCCTTGACTGTGCCGACCACCTTAAGTGTTCTCTCAACGGTTTTGCCTGTTTCTTCCATAGGTTTTACCTTGAGAACCAGTTTATCTTTGCTTAAATCTACAAAAGGGTCTTTTATAACACCATTTTCATCAGGGTATGGGTCAACACGGTTGTGCGGCCACTGACGTTTAGGGTTAAAGAACTCGTATGCTGCCTTTTCCCCTGCAATAACAGTGAATGGCTTGTCAGCCTCTGTAAGGTATCTGCCGTCGATAAGTTCATAACCGTAATCATCTATGGCTTCCTTGTACATACCCACAATGCTGTCGCCTACCCAGCCGCTCCATTCATATTTTCCGGAGCTGCCGCCGTTGACTGTAATGGTGTTGAGATACTGTGACTGATAGATAGGCGTTGCCACCTTTACATTTTCCATAGCCTGTATCTGCGCTATAACCTTGTCGGTTATAGGTTCCTGGTCAGGACTGTCATTCCAGTTGTACACTGTTATCTGGGTCAGGTCGCCCATACTTTCAATCATATCTTCGTTGCTTTTGGTTATAGCTTCGCCGATAGACATCATCATAACGATGGAACAGGTGCCGATTATAACGCCCAGAACTGTCAGCACAGTTCTGCCTTTGCGCCTTTTGAGATTATCTGCAGAAAGTTTAAGTAAATCAGATATCCTCATCTTCGTCCTCAGCCATCATTTTTGCTTTGCGTTTCTTTATTACCACAACAGCTGCTGCGGCTGCACCTGCAACGGCAACAACTATAACAATCCATGCCCAGCCAGGCATACCCTGCTGTGGTTCTTCCATTGGCATATCAATAACAGGTTCATCCCATGTTGGATAGTATGCTTCCATAACTTCTGTGGTGAAAGCTTTTTCCATTGTGAACTGTTTGCCCTTTGTATCTTCATAGGTAACAATTATCTTACCTGTTGCTGTACCGGTGTCGTTAACTGTAAAGTATACATCAGCAAGGCCTTCTGTACCCGGAAGAATGTTGCCTGCAAAAACAGTCTGCGGTCCGTTCACCATATCACATTCAATTTCAACTGTAACATTGTTTACAGTTGTCTTGCCTTTATTGATAAGGTATACGCTTATAACATTTTCTTCACCTTGGGTGATGGATTCCATATAATCGAGTTTGGAAATTTCAAACTTTGTTTCCTGTTCAATATTGATTGCAACTGTCTGTTCTGTTGAATATGTTGTTCTGACACCTTTTACATAGGCTTCAAAATCATAGACAATCTTTACAGGAAGATTTGTTACACCGTTTTCCACACCTGTAACAATAAGGCTGAAATTGTGTTTTATCGTTCCTTTTTTGTCCACTTCACCTATGAGCACCTGGCTGTTGCCGCCTGCCATTGTAATGCCTGAAGGAAGCTCTACCCTTACGGAAACATTCTCAAGGTCTGCATATTCTGATGTATTTGTTGCAACAGTTGAAAGTGTGAATGGTTTTTCAATGTATGCAACACCGCCATAGTTTGCACTGTTGAGTATGATTTTAGGTTCAGGAATATCGTCCACAGCCTGTGTGATTTTCTGTGTGAGAAGTGTATACGGAACAGCAAGAGGCACATCACTGCCGTTAACCTTGTTGATGTAGCTTACATCGAAGGAGACATCCGGCACACCGCCCTGATATGTAACATCTTTAAAAGTAACAGAATATGCGAGCACGCTTCTGCCGTCAACCTTGCCTACGCTCTGTATTCTGTAAGATACATCATCTGCATCGTTGTTGATAAATGCCCCCTGTGCCATTCTTGCACGGATACGCTGTGGCGGTGTGTTGATATAGCTGATACGGTTATCTACCACATTGAACTTGATGCGCACATTGTCACCAGGGTTTACTGTTGTCATTTCATCACCGTCATCATCTGTGATTTCATAACTCTGTATAAAAACAGTCTTTGTTGTATCTATAATACATTCATCCAGAATATCCGGTGTTGCGACAGGTGCAGCTGTCGGTACTGCTGTTGGAGCCACTGTTGGAGCCACTGTTGGTGCAGCTGTTGGTGCAGCTGTTGGCGCTGCAGTCGGTGCCACTGTCGGTACAGCTGTTGGCACTGCAGTCGGTGCCACTGTTGGTGCAGCTGTTGGCACTGCAGTCGGTGCCACTGTTGGCGCTGCAGTCGGTGCCGCTGTCGGAGCTGTTGTTGGTTCTGCAGTAGGTTCAACTGTCGGTGCTGTTGTTGGTTCTGCAGTAGGTTCAACTGTCGGTGCAGCTTCCGGCAGGCCTTCTGCACCTGCCAGCATGGAAAATGCAGGCAGAATAAATGTGAGTGCCAAAAATATTGCCAGCACTATGGCCATTATTCTGACTTTTTTACTGTTCTTGTTCATGGATAATTCCTTCGCTTTCATATTTTGTATCGTGAATAATTTTTCCGTCCACCAGTGTAATAACCCGCTTTGCTTTCTGTGCAAGTTCGGGGTCGTGGGTAACCATTACAAATGTAATGTTGTTTTTTTCGGATATTTCAATGAGCATATCCATAACCTGCTCGGTGGTTTTTGAGTCAAGGTTGCCTGTAGGTTCATCGGCAAAGATAACTGAAGGTTCTCCCACAAAGGCCCTTGCTATGCCCACTCTCTGCTGCTGACCGCCCGACAGTTCTGTCGGTTTATGCCCCATACGGTCTTTAAGCTGCATCTCTTTCAGTATTGCACGAGCTTTCTTTTCCCTTACAGATTTTTTTACCCCTTTGAACATAAGCGGAAAAGCAACATTTTCCACTGCTGTCAGTGTGGGCATAAGATTGTAGGACTGGAATATAAAGCCTATATTGTTCTGCCGGAAAACCGCCAGCTTTTTTTCGTCCATTTTTGAGATATTCTCACCTTTTATAACAACCGAGCCTTTTGTCGGCTTTTCAAGCCCTGCAAGCTGGTTTAAAAGTGTGGATTTGCCGCTGCCTGATGTGCCCACAATACAGCAGAACTCTCCTTTTTCTATCTCCAGGTTTATATTGTCCAGTGCAACCACCTTTTCGGTGCCCACCTTATAAACCTTCCGCAAATTTTTAACTTTAATCATTGTTTCACCTGTATGATTTTCAACATTGTCAGCTTGTGTCTGATTGAATTTACAAGTATATTGTTATATAATTATTTTTACATAAAAATCCTTTAACTGTATTATTCATAATAGTACAGTAGTCATATCCCTATATTAACATATATACAGTAATAATCAAGCTGTTAGCAAAAATTTTACAACTTTTACACTATTTATAAATATTTTTATGGAGTTGATTGGTATAACCGTTATTTTCTATATTTTATCCGCACTGTTCCTTATAAACGGCATTGTTATGAACATACGCACAAACGCAACTGTGGGCCTTTTTATCCTCTACGGACTCAGCATCTGCTGTTTTATATTCGGCAGATATCACACACAGATTCTTGCCGCCACAAGCTGCGGATTTCTTTTTTATCTCCGCACTCTTGCGATTATCGGCATCGCTGTCTATATTGCATTTATGGGATTTATTATGGCGCAAAGCCGCACAACCGTAACTTACAAGGAAGATGTTGTAATCATCCTTGGTGCAGGGGTAAAAAACGCCAGGGTGAGCAGGGCACTGCAGCTGCGGCTTGATGCGGGCATAGATTATCACAGAAATAACCCTGATTCATACATTGTTGTTACAGGCGGCATAACACCGCAGAAAGACACCACCGAAGCTGCCGTGATGAAGGATTATCTTGTGCAGCACGGTATTGCCGAAAATATGATAATTGTGGAAGACAAATCCCTGTCCACTCTGGAAAACTACCGTTTTTCCAAAGCAATTCTTGATAAGCAAGGTATAAAATATACCAGCATTGTATTTGTTACCAATGATTTTCACATATACCGTGCAAAAACCTACGCAGAATACTGCGGTTTTGAAAATGCACACCCTTTAAGCACCCGAACAGATATTTTTACTATAACTCCCGCACTTACAAGAGAGGTTCTGGGTGTTATTGATATGTGGCTGTTCAAGCTGAAATAAATAACATAATCTGCATTGAAAAAGGCATCTCTCACGAGATGCCTTTTGGTTTTATAATTCAGATTAATCAATATACTGGTCACAGAATTTACAGCGGATTCTGCCGTTGTCGCCCTTAACAAAGATTGGCATTGTTTCGTCCTCGCTGTTTGTGATACATCTTGCGTTTTTACATACACCTTCCATTTCCACAACTGTGTCGTGGTCCTCTTCTTCCTTGTTGATATCAAGGTCTGCCATGCCAAGAAGTGAAAGGATAAGTGCCATGCGCACATATACACCGTTGCCTGCCTGCTCAAAGTATTTTGCTCTTTCGTCATCATCAACTGCAAGGGTGATTTCGTTTACTCTTGGCAGCGGATGGAGAACAGCCATTTCTTTTTTCGCAAGTTCCATCTGTACAGGTGAAAGGATATAGCTGCCTTTGAGGCGTTCATATTCTTCTATGTCATCAAAGCGTTCGCGCTGGATGCGTGTCATATAGAGAATATCAAGAGAAGGCATTGCCGAAGAAAGGTCTGTAACTTCTTCAAATGTACATTCGGATTTTGAAAGATATTCTTCGATGATGTATCTTGGAATTTCCAGTTCTTTCGGAGAGATAAATACAAAGTGGTTGCCTTTATATCTTGCAAGTGCTTTTACAAGGGAGTGCACTGTTCTGCCGTATTTAAGGTCACCGCAGAAACCGATAACAAGGTTGTCCAGTCTGCCGTGACGGCGACGGATTGTCATAAGGTCTGTAAGTGTCTGTGTTGGATGGTGATGACCGCCGTCACCTGCGTTGATGATAGGCTTTGTGCTGTACTGTGCTGCACGGAAAGCTGTGCCGTCTTTAGGGTGACGCATTGCGATAATGTCTGCATAGTAGTCGATAACACGGATTGTATCAGCAACACTTTCGCCTTTTGCTGCGCTGGAGCTGCTTGCGCTGGAGAATCCCAGCACCTTGCCGCCAAGACGCATCATTGCGGATTCAAAGGAAAGACGTGTTCTTGTACTTGGTTCAAAGAACAGAGTTGCAAGGATTTTGCCGTCGCACTTATGGCTGTATTTTTCCATATTGTCGCAGATATCATCTGCTGTATCCAAAAGTGCTTCTGTTTCCTGAACAGAGAAATATAAAGGGTCGATTAAATGTCTCATACTGCCTCCCTGTAAAATTACATAATTTTTCATTTTTATAATTGTAGCATAAAGTGAGATATAAGTAAATTGATAAATGTTTTGAATTGTGAAAAAATCTCCGAACAGTTGACAAAACGGTCTAACAATGTTAGACTACAATTAGTCTAACAATATTAGACCATTCGTAGATACTTCAATGGAGGTTTAAATATATGGAAAAATACAAACTTGGTGAAATGGAGATGGCCTTTGCCGAAATTATATGGAACAACGCTCCTGTTACAAGCGGTGAGCTTGTAAAAATATGCGAAAAGGAACTGGAGTGGAAAAAATCCACCACCTATACAATGTTAAAACGCCTTTGCCAGCGCGGCATATTTGAAAATGATGGCGGCACTGTGAAAGTGCTGATAAACCGTGATGAATTCAAAGCAGCACAGAGCGAAGAATTTATCAGCGAAACCTTCGGCGGTTCCCTGCCTATGTTCCTGACTGCATTTACAAAGCGCAACAAACTGTCTGCAAAGGAGATTGAGGAAATCAGAAACCTTATAGACAACTATAAGGAGGTGTAGCTATGGGATTTGGGTTGACTTTAAAACTGTTTTTAAGCCACCTGTTCAGCGAACCTGCTACTGCTTTGCAGGGTATCGGGCACAGTATAAAGGATATTGTCGAAATTCTGTTTTTCTATTTTACCGAAATCAGCCTTACCGCCTGTTATGTAATTCTGTTTATACTTGCGGCAAGATTTTTGCTGCGAAGAGCACCTAAAATATATTCCTATGCTTTGTGGGGTGTTGTATATTTTAAACTTGTATCGGTTTTCAGACTGGAATTTTTCACACGCAGTCTGATACCGCAGCCGCAAATAGACAAAATATATTATAATATCGCACCGGATTACACCGCCTTTTACAGCACCGAAGCAGGTATTGTAAGTCAGGTAAACAGCGAATTTGTTGCACCCGTGCCTGTGGTAACACCAATATACATCCCCGCACTGATTTGGTTTATTGTGCTGTGTGTTATTCTTACCCTTTCGGCTGTTATGTACCTTACATATTCAAAGCTTAAAAACAGCAGTATTAACAATTTAAAAGACAATGTGTATACTTCTGATGCAATATCCACACCTTTCGTGTTCGGTATAGTACGCCCCAAAATTTATCTGCCAAAAGGACTTACCGAACAGCAGCAGAACTATGTAATCACCCACGAAAAGGTACATATAAGACGCGGCGACCATATTATAAAGCTGTTTGCTTTTGTTATAACCTGCATACATTGGTTTAACCCTCTTGTATGGCTGAGCTTTTTCCTTCTGGAAAAGGATATGGAGATGAGCTGTGACGAAAAGGTGCTGCAGATTCTGGGTCACGAACACAAAAAAGATTATTCCTACTGCATTTTATCCCTTGCTTCAGACAAAAGATTTGTGCCAAAAGCATATCTGTCATTTGGTGACAGTGATACAAAAAAGAGAATTAAAAATGTACTTAACTATAAAAAGCCTGCTGTTATCGCCAGTGTTATGACAATAATCGGTATTGTGGTAATTGCTGTTGGTATGCTGGCAGACAGCGGTGTTGTTTATGTTCCGGATTCAGAAAACATCGGAAACCGAACCCATCAGATAAATTTTCCTGTCTATGACCAGCGCACTGAATACAATTCGGAAATATTTGATGCAGATTTTGCTTTGCTGATGCAGCTTCCTGCAGACTGGAGTGTGGAAATCCCATCAGAAGAAGATATAAAATATCCTCTTGTCGGTGTCTGGAACCGTATGGGTATATATGACGAAACAAACAACCTTGTCGGCGCAATAGGCTACAATATATATGACACTGCGCAGACAGAACCCATGGCAATTTACAATCAGATTGCATTGGGCAATCACTATCAGTTTGCTGTACACGGTGATGATTATTCTGATGTGTCTACAGGTGATGTCTTTGTTACATCCACTACCAGTGTTTATACCTCTGCTGTTATGGCATCGCAACTTGGACTTGATAGCAAAGAAGTTATAAACCACGGTGTACTTTGCCGTAACAGTAATCTTGGTGTTTATGTGGCAATTGAAATTGACAATGATGCTATGAATGAAGCTGAACTGAACAATTTTGCACATTCGGTATTTATCGGGGATGCTGTAACTTCTGACAATTCCCCTGCCGATACCCAAAACAGCACATCTTACAACTATTACAACCTTACAGTAGAAGATATAAATGTGACAGCACAGTTCAGACTGCCTGCAGAATGGAGCTTTGAAATCCGCAGCCAAAATTCTGACGGATATGCAAACTATCTTTGTCTTGATGAACAGCTTATGTTTGTATATGATATTTTTGATAAAAACAAAAACATCATCGGTGCCTTCACCATAAATCCGTATAATGAATACGCCGGTAAAGAAGATGATACCATGGCGATATACGGCGGTGCTGTCGGCCTTGCCAATATGTATCATTTTGAGGTTAAAAGCGATGCCTATATACCTGTATCCGTAAGGGACAACGGTGTAAGTGCCGTAACAGATGTTTATCACGCACCGCAGCTTACAAATCCCGGATATACCAACCCATCTGTATATCACAAAGGCATTCTCTGCTACAACAAAAACATACTCACACATTTTGCGATGGAGCTGGACAGCAATGTTGTATCAGAAGAACTGATTACTGAAATTGCAGAAAGTATCTACCTTTACCATACAGAATCCCTGTATCCGTCAAAAATGGAGATTGCAAAGTTTGCCACAGACAATGATGTGATAGACATTCTGTGGTCCGTTGCACAGAAGTACGGATATACTGCACACGAAACCGAAATGCTTTATGTAAATGCCCCGTGGGACTATATAAACTGCGACTTTACCATCGGCGGAAATGACCGGCATATAAAAACTGTTTTTGATATGTTTATAGACGGCAAAAGCGAAAGTGAGATAAACCTGTTTGCCAGAAACGAACTGCTGGCAAACGGATTCAGCGAAGATACTCTGAAAACACTGACCAGTCTCAGCTTTACGCCTGCAGAAATTTACTATATGACCGATGCAAAGGCTGCGGAATTCGGCGACAGCATTGTTGCACAGCTGAAAGAATCTAACAGTCCGGGCGGTGCCAGCAGAATTCTGATGTATGAAGAAATTGCTTCACAGATTTTTGATGATTACAGGAACAATATCATTGAATACAGCGATGTTATGCCCCAGCCGCCTGAAGATTTTATCTTTCCTGAAATGATTGTCTGGGATACAACAAAATTTGTTCAGAGTGAAACAGGATATTTTTATACCGAAATTTCTTCCGCAGACGGAAAATACCGCATGTTAATATCAGTCAATGACAATACTTACGATAACGAAAGTCCCTTTGACAGCGAACCTGTAATCAACTATGTAGCATTTTTCTTAAAATAACAACAGACAAAACCACCGGTCTGACCTGATGTCAAACCAGTGGTTTCTGTTATATATCACACTATAACTGATTGATTTTATTCCGGATTCACACTGCCGCAGGCATCTGTCGGGCTTATATGCTATCTGAAAATCATATGTACAACATCCATAAGCACCATATCGCCAAACAGCTTGCCAATGAAGTACAGTGCGACTGCACCGATACCAGGAAGTATAAGACTGACAAACAGCATTTTCCAGTCCTCAGGGTCAGTTATGTCAAATGCATACAAAGAGCCTAATCCAAGCAAAACGCCTATCGCAGCGCAGCAGAATGCCATTCCCCAGAAAACAAAGCGGAACGGCAAAAAAAATGTAAGCGCAAACGGCAGCAGCAACACTATAAAAATACCAAGCATGTTTTTTCTCCTTTTTATCAATCCTTATTCAGACCGTTATGCGGCAAAGATTTTTTAACAACAGATTTGTTTATACACTTCAATCTGTCAGTTTATATATCCTATATCTTTGCTCTCAATAATTTTATCCAGTTTTCCGGTCATCCGTCTTTCGCCAAGTTCCTGAAGAACTTCCCTTGCTTTTCTGTAGCAGACAAGTGCTTTTTCTTCATCGCCCATAAAGCGATATATATTGCCTTCATTTATATGGACAAGGGCAATATTCAGATGAACTTTACCTATACACTGGGACAGCATATCATATGACTTGTGTATCTCATCCAGCGCCTTTTCAAATTTTCTCTGTTTCATACTTACCTGACAGCAGTACAGATAAATAAATCCCTGTGCACGCTGGTTTCCAAGTTTTCTGAATATCTCCATAACTTCACTGAACAGTTCCTCTGCCTCGGCAAGAGAAGTTTCGTCCTGTTTCCTTGTCAGAATTCTTGCAAGGAACATAGCCGTCCAGCCGCGTTCTTCCTCAGGTGTGCTGTCATAGTAAATATGACAGTTATCCATGGTTTTACGCATATATTCTTCTGCAAGGTCATATTTTTCTGCCGAACGGTAAGCTTCGGCTATTCTGATGTTCAGATTCCGCTTATAGGTGCCTTCTTTTCCTTTTAATTCTTCTTCAGGAATATCTTTTACAAGCTCAAAACCTCTCTGTGCCTGTGCTATCGCTTCTTCGCTTTTTCCGAGTTCATTGTACACTTTTGCAATTTTGTTGATGATTTTAAGATGTTCTTCCAGACTGTCGGTTTCATCAAATATTCTGTTCGCAACTTCTATGCCTTTTTCGTAATTTCCAAAAAAGATAAGCAGGGAAGCATATCCGTACTGCATACTGTAATGCATTGGATGCTCTTTCGGAAGCTTGCTGTTTATTGATTCGTAGCATCTGAGCACCTGACGCTTTTTGGCAAACTTCATATCGTCAACTTTAGGCAGTTCCTTAAAGATAGCTTTCAGCATTGTATCGCAGGCTGACAGGTCAGTGTACAACTCTTCCAGCATAAGCTCTGTAATAAGCGGATGGAGATGTACTTCGTCTGTTGCCGAATTGTAGATAACCCAGCTTTTGCGCACCAGTTCATCAGTGATGTCAAAATCATCAATATCACAGTAATCGTGGAATTTTTCCACCTCTATGCCGCTGAGAGGCATAAGTGAAAGATTTTTAAGATAGTGAATTTCATCCCAGGATAATGCCGCAACAGAAAAAACCTGCTTGAGGCGGCCAAAAACAGCATCGGCCGCTTTTACATTTTCTGCTTTCATTTCGGCTGCACCGCTCCGCAGCATTTCCAGCATTTTATGCGGCTTTATGCGGGAACTCTGCATTGCAGAAGCCACAAGACGAATGCTGAGAGGATGTCCGTTGAGCAGTTTCAGTATTTCACAAACAACTGCTTCCCCTTCATCATCAAGATTGCGTGAATACTCTGAGCGGAACATCTCAAACATTTCGCTTTTATCCGTTATTTCACCAACCTCTGTTTCTGCAATATTTCTGGACAGGTTGTGGAATCTTGTGGTGAAGATAACACTGTAATTGCCGCTGCAGAAAACAGGGAGATATTTATCGTCTGTCACATCCATATTGTCTATTACTATAAGTACTCTTGAATCTGCAATTTCCTTGAGGATGTTAACTTTGTGTGCAAAGTATTCATCATCACTCATATCAGGATATTCGCTTCTGCTAAGCCCTTTTATCGGGAATGTAAAATCATTTATAACGGTGTGACACAGGTCTTCACTGTAAGAAACCCACAGAATCACATCATATCTTGTGCGGTATTCATCGCAGTATTTTTTTGCAATTTCACTTTTGCCTATACCGCCCATACCTGCAAGGAACAGCTTGTTGTGGTTGCCTGCAAGCTGTTCTGCCATCTGTTCAATCTCCTTTTTTCTGCCCACAAAGCAGTTGTCAGGATATTCCATTGAACCTACAATACTGTAGTTTTTCTGTTCACCTGTTCTCTTTTCCTGTATCACCGCTTCTCTTACCGCATCTTTTCCGAGAATATTGGAGATGCGGTTGATAAGTTCCTTTATCTTTAAAACTTCAGGAGGAATACCGCCGTCCATAATGTGTATGCGGCTGAGATAATACATAATATCCATATTCATATCAAACTTATCAACCCTGAAGGGCAGCAAGGTGATATCTTCGTGTCTGCTGAAACGGGAAAAGGCACACTCGATTTCGTTCATAACATGTTCGGACATATTTGCGCCTTCGTTGAGTATAATAAGGAAAACTTTGCACTCATTTATAGCTTTTACAATGGATGAAGCATATTTTCCCTCTACATCACGGGGTGCATACCAGCAGCTGATACCTGAGGCTTCCAGCGCTGAAACAATCTGTTTTACCTTTTCTGCACAGCTGCTTGTATGATAGCTGATAAATACTTCTCTTGGTGTATGTTCCATAATAGTTTTCCTTTGGACGATTAAATATATTTATGGTTTCTTAAAAATGTGATAAACCCTTCGCACCCTTCAACGATATCCCTGTATGTTGTTTCAAAATCACCTGTATACCAGGGATCTGCAACATCGGCATCGCTGCCTGCAAAATTCATAAGCTTGCTTATTTTATTCTGCGGGTCAGAAGGAATTATCCATTTTATATTGCGAAGATTGTTATTATCCATACAGATAAGATAATCAAATTTATCGTAGTCAGCTTTTGTAACCTGACGGGCGCGCTTGCCGTCGCAGGAAATTCCGTGTTTTGCAAGTTCCCGCTTTGCAGGAGGATAGACAGGGTTTCCTACACCGTTCCATATCTCCTCTGTGCTTGTCGCACAGGATTCGATATGAAAATCGTCCGTCATTCCCCTTTTTGCCACCATATCCTTGAATATAAACTCTGCCATAGGACTGCGGCATATATTGCCGTGGCAGATGAACAGTACTTTAATCATCTTTATCCTCTCACACAAGTATTTCATTTTTCTTTTTAACTGCTATTCTGACAACAAACAATATCAGCAGCAGTGTCCAGGAGATTCCCTCGGCATAGGCAATAACCATATTGTCAAACACGCCTTTAAGCGCATAGGAATTGATTATTCTTACTGCAAGTGCCGTTACACCGATAATGCTGGAGTACATAACCTCTCCCAGTCCTTCCACATAGCCTCTGCAGGCCATAGCCATGCCGTATATCACATAGAATTTTGCAAGCGAACGGAAAAAATCCGTGCCTATAGCGACAACTTCGGGACCTGCACCGAAAAGTGCAATCATCTTTCCGCCGAAAGCCACAACAACAAAAGTCAAAGCGAGAGACACAGGCAGCATAAGAGCCGCACCGGTGGTAAATACTTTCCAGGCTTTTTTATAGTCTCCTGCGCCATAACTTTGTGCCGCAAGGGTGGAAATGCCCGAACCAAGATTTATTACAGGCAGAAGTGCTATACAGTCCACACGGTATGCCGTTGTGATTGCCGCAACTGTGGCAGTGCCGAAACCGTTCATAAACCCCTGCAGTATCATATTGCCGAAAGAGTTTATGCAGGACTGCACCATAGGCGGTGTGCCGAAGGAAAAACCTTTTGACACCCACTCCCTGCTGAACATACCACTAACTTTAAATTTCAGTAAAGGATGGCGGGATATACCGTAAACAATCATAAATACCGTCATAGCACCCTGTGCAATTACCGTTGCGGATGCGGCGCCTTCCACACCCCATCCCAGTACGGCAACAAAGATTATATCCAGCACAACATTTACCGCTGATGAAACAAGAACAGCGTAAAACGGTGCACGGCTGTCCCCTATTGCACGGATTGCAGCAGCATACAGATTGTATACTGTCAGAAAAGGCACACCGACTGTTACTATTTTAAGATAGCTTTCTGCATCTGAAAAAATATCTGCAGGTGTATCCATAACTGTCAGCAGAGAGCCTGAAACTGCAAATACAACAGCCGCCACCAGTGAGAAAACAGCACCGATAATTATGAGAAATGTTGAAAGAATACGGTTTATCTGTTCGCCTTCCCCTGCTCCGAATTTCTGGGCTATGAGTATGGAAAGGCCTGTTGTAAAGCCTGTTATGGCCATTATATAAAAATTGCTTATGGAACTTACCGAGCCTATTGCCGCAAGGGCATTTTCTCCGTTGACATTGCCTACAATAAAGGCATCTGCCCAGTTGTAAAGCTGCTGCAGGATGCCGCTCAGAATAAGCGGTGTACAGAACTTTACAAGTGTCCAGACAGTATTTTCATTTTTCGAGTTAGTGTTTATCAATTTTTGTCTCCGAACCGATGAATATAATACATTATATTATCACATTTGCCGGTATGTATCAAATACAATGCTTAAATTTGTTGTGCCGCAGTATATTGATTTTATACCGTTTACCCTTTATTATATTTATATAACAAATATTTTCAGGAGATATACTATGAGCAAAACACCTCCATCAATAAATGACTGGCTTAAAGAAGCAAAAGAACACCCCTCTGCACCTAATATCGGTATGTATCTTGTGCATAACGGCGTTGTCCGTGAAACAGCAAAGGCAAAGGTGCGCCACGGCGAAGAAAACACCAGACCTGTTGTGGGAATGGACTTTTCCTATGACAGGGAAAAGGTTGAAGCCGCAATAGCTGAAACATACAGACAGCCCGGTATTCTGTATATAAAAGTATGGATCAATGAAGGCATTCTGAATGTGGGCGACGATATTATGTATGTGCTCATCGGCGGTGATATCCGCCCCAATGTTATTGACGGTCTGCAGTTTCTTGTGGACAAAATCAAAAAGGAATGTGTTATCGAAAAAGAATTATATTGATTGTTTTTGATATCTGTATACACAGAAAGGTCCCTGGTTTTAAAAACCAGGGACCTTTCTGTTTTTAAGGATTATCCAATGATATTTATTATCACATTAAGAATAATATTAAGTATACCTGTTGCCTGCAAAAACAGCACTGTCATTATAACCGGTACAACATATTTTATCATAACGATATACATATTTTTTCTGCCGAATTTTTCGCCGTTAAGCTGCATTTCGTCTATAATCCACTGTGGCTTTACAACCCAGCCGATAAAAATACCTGTGAGAATAGTGATAACAGGCATAAGGAAGCTGTTGCTGATATAGTCTGCCACATCGAGCAGCTGTGCAACTGCGCCGTTTGGCAGTGTGAGTTCAAAGTAGAACACATTGTAGCCAAGACAGATAACAACCGAAGCCGCTGCTGCAATAACAGTTATTGCAAGACTTACCTTTTTTCTGTCTGCCCCTGTCTTGCTCATAACACCTGCAACAAGAGTTTCCATAATGGACACGCAGGATGTAAGTGCAGCAAAGGCAACCATAACAAAGAACACCACCCCTACAACTGTACCTATTGAACCCATTGACATAAACACTTTCGGCAGGGAAATAAACATAAGGCTTGGGCCGGATGTCATACCTTCTTTGCCCATAAACACATAAACTGCCGGGATAATCATAGCGCCTGCCAGCAATGCAACTATTGTGTCAAAAATTTCTATCTGTGATATAGATTTGTTAAGGTCAACATCCTTTTTAACATAGGAACCGTATGTAATCATAATACCCATAGATACGCTGAGGGAGAAGAAAAGCTGGTTCATTGCATCGAGAAGTATATTGAGAAACTTGGTAAATGTTACCCCTGTAAAATCAGGTATAAGATAAACTGCAAGGCCCTGCATACCTGTGCGGGTTACACCATCTGCATCTGTGTGGCTGAGTGTAACCGAAAACACTGCAATGCCGATAACCATAAGGATAAGCCCCGGCATTATGATTGTTGAAAACCTCTCTATTCCCTTATCTACCCCTGCATACACAACAAATGCTGTAATTGCAAGGAAGATAAGCATATAGACAATCGGCGAAACCTGACTTGTGATAAAACCTGTAAAATATCCGTCCTGTGCTGTCTGTGCAGCTGCACCGCTGATATAATCAACAAAATATTTTAAAATCCAGCCGCCGATAACAGTGTAATAGGTTATGATAATTGCAGGAACAATAAATGCCAGTTTGCCTACTATACTCCATTTTTTGTTTACCGATTCAAAGGCATCGATTGCACTTTTGCCTGTTTTTCTGCCTATTGCAATATCTGTTGCCAGAAGTGTGAATCCGAATGTTACAACAAGCACTATATACACAAGAATAAACAGACCGCCGCCGTCACGGGCTGCAAGATACGGAAAACGCCAGATGTTGCCCACACCTACCGCACTGCCCGCTGCTGCAAGCACAAAACCTATTGAACCTGTAAAGCTGCTTTTGCTTTTGGTTTCCATATTAATTTCCTCTTTATACTTTCTTTACAAAATCTGTTTAGCAGTATACATTAAAAGGCAAAATATCTCAAATCACCTAAAGTTTCTTTAAAATAGAATTTTATGCGCAAAAATTTCTTATAAATAGAATATTGACATTTTTCTGTACTATGGTACACTAAAATTGTAAAAAAGCTATTAAATGTATACTCTAACGAAACTTTTGAGGATTTTATATGAAACAGGTAAACCAGCACATAGGCAGCAGGATACGCAATTTCCGCAGGATGAAGAAGCTGACAATACAGCAGCTTGCTGACCTTATACACAAAAGCCGTGCCACAGTGAGCAAGTATGAAACAGGGGAAATCACCCTTGATATAGAGACTCTTTACGATATAAGTTCTGCTCTTGATGTAGATTTCAACCAGCTTACCGACTATCGTCCTCCAAAACAGGAAAATGCTGTTCAGGTTGCCGATTACAGCGGCAAAAGCCCGTTTTTCCATGCGGATAAACTGTATTTCTACTTTTATGACGGCAGATACAACCGCCTGAAAGACGGTATCATAGATATTCACCGCAATGTTTTTGAAGACGGCTGCTATGATGCAAGCCTTTCAATACGGTCTGTCACACCCACAGGCAGAGTGAGCGAAGTTTACTACACAGGCAAGGTGCTGTACAGCGATATGCTTATCCGTTTTTCCTTTGTGAACCAGTACAACAAGCTGGAAGAAGACCTGCTTTATATATTCAACCCTCTTGAACTCAGGGATTTTACCGAAGGTCTGCTGTGCGGTATATCCAGTGCCGACCTTATGCCCTGCGCTTTCAAATGTATTGTTACACTCACGCCACAGGAGGCAAGCGAAGAACTGAAAAAACAGCTTTTGTTTACCCCAAAGGAAATACGCCGCTGGCAGAAGATGAACATGCTGGTTGTTGACAATCACGGGTAAAGTGTGTACCCTCATAATAAAACACTTATAACAAACAAAAAAAGACTTGCAGCATAAAACTGTCTGCAAGTCTTTCTTTTATATGGTTTTAACAAACAAAGTGTTGATTATTCCTTAACAGCTGCAAGCAGAGCATCAACCTTGTCTCTTGCTTCCCATCTTACGCCCAGGTCTTCACGACCGATATGACCGTAAGCTGCAAGCTGACGGTAGATTGGTTTTCTGAGGTCAAGAGTTTTGATGATTTCCTGTGGACGAAGGTCAAATACTTTGCTTACTGCTTCAGAGATTTTTTCTTCAGGAACTGTGTTTGTGCCGAATGTATCAACAAGAACAGAAACAGGTTCTGCCACGCCGATAGCGTAAGCAATCTGAACTTCACATTTTTTTGCAAGACCTGCTGCCACGATGTTCTTTGCAACATATCTTGCAGCATAAGCAGCACTGCGGTCAACCTTTGTAGGGTCTTTGCCGCTGAATGCACCGCCGCCGTGACGGGCATAGCCGCCGTATGTGTCAACAATGATTTTTCTGCCTGTAAGGCCGGAGTCACCCTGAGGACCGCCTACAACAAAACGGCCTGTAGGGTTGATGTGATATTTTGTATTTTCATCAAGAAGGTGTGCAGGAATAATTGGTCTGATAACATATTCCATCATATCTTCCTTAATCTGTTCAAGTGTAACTTCAGGTGCGTGCTGTGTGGACAGAACAACTGTATCAACGCGTGTAGGTACGCCGTCGTTGTATTCCACTGTAACCTGTGTTTTACCGTCCGGACGGAGATAGTCCACAACGCCTGTTTTTCTTACCTCTGCAAGGCGTTTGGAAAGTTTATGTGCAAGAGAGATTGGCATTGGCATAAGTTCTTCTGTTTCGTCACATGCATAACCGAACATCATACCCTGGTCGCCTGCGCCGCCAACAGTATCATTTGCGCCCATAGCAATATCAGGGGACTGTTCGTCAATAGCTGTGAGAACAGCAACAGTTTCGCTGTCGAAACCGAATTTTGCGCGTGTGTAGCCAATTTCTTCTACTACTTTTCTTGCGATTTTAGGGAAATCAACATAGCAGCTTGTTGTGATTTCGCCCATACAGAAAACCATACCTGTTGTAACGCTTGTTTCGCATGCAACACGGCCGTTAGGGTCTTTTTCCAGAATAGCATCAAGCACTGCATCAGAAATCTGGTCAGCGATTTTATCAGGATGACCTTCTGTTACAGATTCAGATGTAAATAACATTTTTGCCATAATTTGTACTCCTTTTCAATGTAAATATATTGTGAACTTAACTTTTTAACAATAAAAAAGCTCGCAGGCAAAAACCTGTGAGCTGTAAATACTTATCTCTCGGTTTTTTACCGTTGGATTTAGCACCTTGCACTTGGCAGGTTGCCGGACTTCACTGGGCCAATTCCCTCTGTCACTCTTAATAAGTTAAATTCAATTATCAGATATATTATATGTGACTGTATACAGTTTGTCAACAACATTTTTAGTTATTTTTACCACGAAGGATAGGTGCCAGCGGTTTGTAGATAAGCATTGTTATAACCACACTGACCATACCTTTGATAAATGTATATGGCATATTAAACCACAGAAGTGCGTCCATAAGTGTTTCCACATTCGGATTTATTGCCTGATAAGCACCAATAATAGCTTCCATAGGTGCCATAATGTTGGAGTATACAGGGTATACCACATAGTAGTTTGTCAAAACAGATACCATCGCCATGGTAGCTGCCCCTACAACAGAAGCGAACATTGCACCTTTTTTGGTGCGCATCTTCTGATAGATAAAGCCTGCAGGTGCAACAAACAGAGTACCCAGAATAAAGTTGGAAAGTTCACCCACACCGCCTGTTGTGGTGAAGAAAACATTGATAAGGTTTTTTACAAGACATACTGTTATGCCTGCTGTTGGACCAAAAGTGAAGGAAGCTATCAGAGCAGGAAGCTCGGATAAATCCATTTTGATAAAGCTTGGCATAAGCGGTACACTGAAGCTGAAAAACATAAGCACTGTGGAAACTGCCGCAAGCATAGCAACTGATGTCATTTTTCTTGTGTTTGTTCTTTTCATATTTTACCTCCGTTTTGTGAGGTCTGTTTTCAAAGTGATAGCTTTTGTTATAAAAATAAAAGCCCTGATTTTTACAATCAGGGCTGCGGAAAAGCAACATAAGCTGGTTTCTTTCATCCGGACTGTACCGTCGGCTCTGGAATTTCACCAGATCAGCGCATAAAATGCGGTCGTGGGCTGTAACCACCGGTGAGGAATTGCACCTCGCCCTGAAACAGACTGTTTACACTCTAAATATATCATTAATTGTGATTTTGTCAATATTTTATACTGTACATATTTATTAAAATATTTTAATATTGCCATAATATTTTTTTGCTGATAAAATAACAGTGTATATTCCAGGAGGTATTTTATGAATATAATCCAAGACATTTATTTCAAAATATTTGATGCCAAGTCACCAGAGGGTCTTATTATCGAAATTATTTCAGCAGCTGCTGTTCTTATACTTTTCAAAGTTCTGGCTGTTATTATAAGCAAAAATGCAAAATTCATTGCCAAAAAAATCTTCAAAGCCAAAAACGAAAACATAGAAAAAGCCATTGTATCAATAATTACAAAACCGATAAATATCTTTATCACTGTTACCGGTGTTGCTGTCGCTATGATAATGTTTCCTTTCAGTACCGGAATAAGCACATTTATCAATATATATGTGACAAAAATCTACCGTCTTGCAGTTGTTGCACTGCTTGGTATGCTGGTTGTGGATGCTGTTGACAGCATACAATATTATTCAAAGATGTTCACCGAAAGCGAAAACAAAACTCTGCTGCAGTTTTTTATCAAAATCGCAAAAGTTATATTGATTTTTCTCACCATTGCAATTCTTCTCAAGGAAGTGGGCTTTGATGTTACAGGCCTGCTCACCAGTCTTGGCCTTGGCGGTGTTATACTTGCCCTGGCTGCCCAAGATACCGCAAGCAACCTGTTTGCAGGTGTTGTGATTCTGTTTGACAAGCCTTTTGCCGTGGGCGACTGGATTAGTGTAGGCGGTATGGAAGGTATTGTTGAGGAGATGAGCTTCCGTTCCTGCCGTATAAGAACCTTTGACAATGCACTTATTTCTGTGCCGAACTCCAAGCTGGGCAGCGACAGCGTAACCAACTGGACAAAGATGAATGTGAGAAAAACAAGAATCACTATCGGTCTGCTTTACTCCACCAAAAAGGAAACTCTGCAGAAAATCTGTGATGAAATCCGTGCAAATCTTGAAAAGTATGACAGTATCAAAAAGGACAATATTATGGTATGGTTTGACAATTTCAATGCATCCAGCCTTGATATTGTAATACAGTATCACACATATCTTACAGGTGCAGCGGACTTTTTTGCACTTAAGGAAGAAATCCAGTATATGATTATGGATGTTGTGGAAGCAAACGGCACTGACTTTGCATTCAATACACAGACA
>JAFSCM010000014.1 GCA_017436765.1 Oscillospiraceae bacterium | reverse complement strand
GTTATTCTGGAAAATTATATGGCATACAGAAAAAACCACAGATAAAAAACAGACCTGAACACCTTTTGGTGTCAGGTCTGTACTTTTTTACTGCTTTTTATCGTCAGAAGGCGGCAAATCTGCATTCCGGTTTTCAGGTTCCATACGCTTTTTCATAGCATCTTTTTTTGCGGAAAGTTCTTCTTCGGAAGGCAGCCTTACCCTGTTTACTGCCATAGCTATTGCAAAGCCCATAAATGTGTCCAGAAGGCGGTTGAAAACAAACTGCAGGTTTGTCATATTGCCCACAGGGGAAACGGTGATAATCAGATATACAACCGCACTGGTGGCAACCATGGACGCCCGTTTTATATATATGTTTGTATATATCATCGGGATAAGGGCAAGGGATGTAAAGGCATATTTTGCTATTATATGCAGATCTGCAAACACATAGGAGTTGATAAGAAAAACAGCAATACCCCAGAAACCGCCCACAAAGGTGCCTATAAGGCGGTTTGTGCCTGCAATGCGGCTGCTTTCCATAGTGGGCTGTATGCACAGTATGGCCGCAATGGCGATATAAAGCGGATTTGCAAACCCCTGTCTTACATAGGCAAGACACAGGCTGAGAAATACAACAACAACCGTCTTGACTGTTCTCATACCTACATGCAGATGTGGAATGTTGGATCTGTTCATATATCATAACCTTTCATATTATTTAAGATAATTATAAATTATTATATTGGCATAATCAATGTTTTTGTATCCTGCAGGGCGGACCCGGACCGATATTTCACAAAGTTTTTACAAGGCCTGAGGACAGCCTGTTTGCTTTTGCAGCTGTTATGGTATATACTGGTAATATACTGTAAATGAGGTAAAAGATGAGATATAAAAATCTTCGTTATTCCTGTAATGTAATAGGCTTTGCGGTGCTGATGTTTCTTGCCATAAAGGAGTTTGTCAGCCTTTTGCTTATGGCTTTTTCGGTGGAAAGGGGAACTGCGCCCTACCTGCTGATAAATATTGCAGCATTTATTGTTTCCTGCATTATGCCTGTTATCACAATGGAAAATATGCTGGGCCTGCACCCAAAGCTTTTCCGCCGCACCAATACGGCTGTAACGGCGGCCTGCGGGGTGTACAGCTATCTTATAATACTCATAGCAGGCTTTATAAACAGCCTGTTTCTTGCGGCGCTGCGCCTTGCAGGCCTTGATTTTGCACCCCGTACAATAGCAATACCAGACGGCGCGGTAAGCGTGGTGCTATACTTTATCCACATCTGCGTTCTTCCGCCTCTGCTGGAAGAAATATTTGTAAGGGGATACATACTCAACGCCCTGAAACCTGTGGGCACAACCTTTGCGGTTATTGTTTCATCGGCAGTATTCTCCCTTATGCATTCGTCTCTGGAGAATTTTATCCTTTACTTTGTCTGCGGCATAATACTTGCAAAGGTTTACCTTACCTTCGACAGTATTTTTCCGGGTATGCTGGTGCATTTTATAAATAACACAATGTCGTTCTTTATACTGTATTTCCAGCAGAGGGTAAATGCGGTAAGTGCCCTTTCAATGATTGCCTACATAAATATTTTTATCCTTATTCTGGGCTTTGTGGGCAAAAAGCATCTGGATAAATGTGGCTTTAAGTTTAAAAAGGTGCTGTGCAGGGACAAGACAATGGGCGAAAAACTGGGATGTATTTTTAAAAGTCCGGTTGCTGTAACAGCCCTGGCAATGCTTGTGTTTTTTGCCGCATACCAGAGCTTTCACAGTTTAATATAGGGTGGTATATATGGCACACAGAGATTTTATGGCCCGTGCCCTGGAACTGGCACAGATTGCCGCCGATATGGGCGAAGTGCCTGTGGGGGCAGTGGTGGTAAAGGACAACAGAATAATAGGCGAAGGATACAACCGCCGTGAAACGGACAGAAGCGCAACAGCGCACGCAGAAATTCTGGCAATAGAAGAAGCCTGCAGGACACTTGGCACCTGGAGACTGGAAAACTGTACGCTGTATGTCACACTGGAACCCTGCGCCATGTGTACCGGCGCAATTATCAACAGCCGTATAAAGCTGGTGGTCTATTCTGCCGAAGATTACAAGGCGGGGGCTATGGGCGGCATCTGCAACCTGACACAACTCCCATTCAATCATAAACCTGAGGTTATCATTGGTGTCATGGAAGATGAGGCCCGCGGCATACTTAAGGACTTTTTCAGAAATCTGAGGGAAAAATAATCCTTTGCACTTCACAGGGCAAAGGACAAGGATACAGTAAAAATAAAAAATCAAGGAGAAACAATATGGTTATTACTCAGGCAACAGTAAAGGACATGGAAGGCGTTATGGCCCTTCTCAAGGCAAATCATGTCAGCAATATGACCGAAGAAGAAAAGAAAAACGGCTTTGTGACAACAAATCTCAGCGAAGAACAGTTTGTGCGTCTTGTTGAGGAAGAAGACGGCGTTACAATAGCAAAGGACGGCGATAAAATCGTGGCATTTGCCCTTGCAGCAAGTTGGGATTACTGGAAAGAATGGCCTCTGTTCCAGTATATGATCGAACTTCTTCCGCAGACAGAGTACAACGGTGAAAAGCTCTCTGTTGAAAACAGCTATCAGTATGGTCCTGTATGTGTGGACAAGGACTACCGTAACACAGGCGTGTTTGAACAGGTGTTCTTTGCATCTCTCAGCAATATGGAAAAACGCTTCCCTTATATGATTACCTTTGTAAACAAGGTTAATCCGCGCTCCTACGCAGCACATACAAGAAAAGCCCTGCTGGACGAAGTTGTGGACTTCAGCTGGAACACAAACAACTACTGGATGCTGGGCTGCAAAACAAGCAACAGACCATAGAAAAGCCCTGCGGACTTTTTTCATAGGGGGCTTTGCTTCCTCGCCGGAGACAGCACCCCCCTTGTCGCTTTGCGACATTCCCCCCACGGGGGAACCTCTATGACGCATTTTTTCGCAACAATGTGCGAAAAAATCAGCTGTCACCCCCTTAGATGAAAGCGGCATATGCCATTCGGCATGCCTGCTATGACAAAGGGATTAGACCTTTGACGCCAGCCACAGATTGTTATTTGGGGAAGCTCCGCTCCCCAAGACTCTCGGAAATATCTGCAGAATAAAAAATACCCGTTACGGACAGTAACGGGTATTATTTTTTATATGCTTATTTGTTTTTCGCCACAATGCTTTTTGCAATTTTATATACATCGCCGCAGCCCATTGTCAGTACAAGGTCGCCGCTTTCTGCGTGGCTCATTACATATTCTTCAACCTCATCAAATGTGTCAAACCACACGCTGCCCGGGATTTTTTCCGCAAGGTCTTTGGTGTAGATGCCTATTGTGTTCACTTCGCGGCTGCCCATAATTTCGGTCATAACCACATGGTCTGCAATCTGCAGGCTGGTTGCAAAATCGTCCAGCAGCATCTTTGTGCGGCTGTATGTGAACGGCTGGAACACCGCCCATACCTTGTTGAAGCCCATATCCTGTGCCGCATTCAGTGTTGCGGTAATTTCTTCAGGGTGATGTGCATAGTCGTCTGCTATTGTAACACCGTTTACTGTGCCGTGAATTTCAAAGCGTCTGCCTGCGCCGCCGAATTTGCCGATAGCTTCTGCAATTTTTGCAGGCTCAACACCTATCTGGTGTGCAGCGGCAAATGCTGCAAGGGCGTTGTACACATTGTGTCTGCCCGGGATGGAAAGATGCACTGTTGCAATAATTTCCCCTTTGTGCTCAACATCAAAGCTGTAGAAGCTTTTGTGCTCTTTTCTGATGTTGCGGCCTGTATAGTCACATTCCTTTTCAATACCAAAGGTGATTACCGGCACATCAAGGTCCTTTATGGTGTCGGTTGTGTTTTTGTCGTCACCGTTGATTACAACACTGTTTGTGGCAAGCTTTGTAAAACGGTAAAAGCTGTTTTTAAGGTTTTCAAAGGTCTTGAAAAATTCAAGGTGGTCGTGGTCAATGTTCAGTACAACAGCCATATACGGCAGCAGTTCAAGGAATGTATAGCTGTATTCGCAGGCTTCGATAACAATGTTGCTGCCTTCGCCGTCTCTGCCGTAGCCGTTGATAAGGGGCAGCTTGCCGCCTATAACACAGGCAGGGTCTCTGTCTGCCATAATGAGAATCTGGCTGATAAGGCTTGTGGTGGTTGTCTTGCCGTGGGTACCGCTTACACAGATGCTTTCAGGGAACAGGCGGCACACTTCGCCCAGCATAATGCTGCGTTCAACACACATAATGCCAAGTTCCTTTGCCCTTGCCAGTTCGCAGTTATCCTTGAAGATAGCAGCGGAATAAACCACAAGGTCTGCGCCTTCAACAGCTTTTGCATCGTGTGGAAGGGTAACCTTTATACCCATATTCCTCTCATAGTTTATAATGTCGCCTTCGTTGACATCGCTGCCTGTTATGGTGTAGCCTTTGCCGTGAAGAATCTGGATGATAGGAAACATACCGCTGCCGCCGCAGCCGATAAAATGTATAACTTTTCTGCCTTCTAAAATACTCATATTGCAATCCCTCTGGGTGTTTCTGATAATATCTTTCTGACATTATATTATATATCATCAGAGCAAATAAATAAACCGCTTTTTGAAAAATTAAATATATAAAAGGAAAATCACCTTATGCACAATGGGGCAGAAGGTGATTTTTAATGTTATCTGACGGTTGCGTTTTTCAGGTTTATGATATTTCCGAAAGGATTGATGTCAATCTGTGAAAAATAGCTTTTGTGTATATATCTGGAGCTGTCGCTGCACATAGGCACAGCAAAGGCTTTTTCCAGAATAATATTCTGTGCCTGTTCCACATATTTTTCTGCGGCAGATGTGCCTGCGGTGGATTTTATCTTTCCTATACACTCTGCAAGGGATTCATCATAAGCGCCGAAAGGTTCAAGCACCTCCATAAAATTGTTTGTCACAGGTGTATAGCTGTAAAATGCTATGTCAAAGCTGCCTGATGCAATTCTTTTCTGGATTTCTGCAGCAGGCAGAAATTCAACCGACAGGTATGCGTTAAGGTTTTTCTGCCACAGCTGATTGATGTTTTCCGCAATAACCGAGTAGGATATGTCAGAAGGGATAAGCACAGTCAGGCTGCCCACAGACATTTTTTCCATTTCCGCAAGGCCTTTCTGCAGCAGTTTTTTGGCATCTGCGTTCATATATGACGGAACAGCAGGGGTTATAACATCGCTGATGCGGCTGCTGCCTATTGTCATTGCACCTGTAAAGACGGAACGGTTCTGCTTTACAGCCTGCAGGTTTGCGCCGCTGTTTTCCATTGCATAGCAGTAATAGCTGAAGGCACCGCGGATATTTTCATTTGCGAGAATTTCATTTTCACAGTTGAAAACCATATTGAAAGCGGTGTTTTCATATTCGTATACAACGCCCTCACAGCTGTCGCCTTCTGCAGCAAAAAAACCGCTTATCTTGTCGTCGGCATACAGCTGGCTGTCTGTTGAGGTATTGTCGTTAAGGGATATTCTTATACGGTCGATGCCGTTTTCCTTTTCTGTAACCCGCACAATTGTGGCATAGCTGCCGTCATCGGCAAGATAGTTTACGGTGAAAGGACCATTGGAGAGTATGTCATTTACCCTCAGGCCGTATGCCCCGTTGGTCTTTACAAAAAAGTCTCTGTTGCAGGGGAAGGCCGCAGGCATACACAGCTTGGATATAAACTCGTTGTCCTCTCTGGAAAGCTTTATTTCAAGGGTAAGGTCGTCGACAACCCTGATGTTTTCAATATGGCTGAAGCTGGAATAATAGGGCGAACGGGTGGATTTGTCAAGAATGCGCTCAAGGGCAAAGGCAAAATCTGCGGCGGTCACAGGAATCTGTTCGCTTCTGCTCAGATAGAAGGTGCTGTCATCGCGCAGGGAGAAGGTATAGGTGAGCCCGTCCTCGGAAACAGTATAGCTTCTGCATACATTTGGCTGGATTTTGCCGTCACGGTATTCAAAAAGGCCGTCAAATATGTTTGTAAGCACCAGCAGCTCGTTGTCCTCTGTGGCAACCTGCGGGTCCAGATTTTCAGGCATTTCCGCCAGTGAAATTGTATAGGTGGAAATTGTGCCTGCACCGGAACACGCACTCATCACAAGCACAGCTGCTGAAAGTAAAACAGCAAGAATTTTCTTTTTCATGGATAACTCCGTATATATAAATTTGCAGGTATAGTCAGTGCATAAGCCTTTTTATAAGGCTTTAACAATTTATATTACCATAAAAAAATAAAAATCACAATAATTATGGAAATTATTGTAGATGTTTGTATGAACATACAGTCAAAATAGTCTGAATGTAAAACGGATATACTGCAGTGGGCAGTGAATACACAGGAACGGGCGAAGAAACAATATTTTATTATGTATAATACCCCGGGCAGAATTCCGGCAAGAAATACAAATATCCCCGGCATCATTTCAATATGATGCCGGGGATATATTTTTATATGTGTTATTTGAGTTTTTCTGCTGTTTCGTTGAATTTTGCAATTTCGTCAGGAATTGCAATTGCCTGCGGACATCTGGAGGCGCACACGCCGCAGCCTATACACTGGTCAGGATTTACAGCCACTTCCTTGATGTAATCCTTGATAATCCAGTCGCTTTTGAACATTTCGTATTTGTTGTATGTTTCAAAAACTTTAGGAATTTCAATGCCGAGAGGACAAGGCAGGCAGTATTCGCATTTTGTGCAGTCAACC
>JAFSCM010000123.1 GCA_017436765.1 Oscillospiraceae bacterium | reverse complement strand
CGACCTTTTTCATAGGGGGCTTTGCCCCCTCTTGACGAAAATTTGCTCCGCAAAGCTCTACAAATTTTCTGTCACCCCCATAGATGACGGCAGGCTATGCCATTCGGCAGCCTTGCCATATTTATGGATTGGCCGACCTTTGACGCGGCCGCTGATTGGAAGTGCAGCAAGCTGCACGCCGCCTGCGGCGGTATAAATTCCTTTATTTTCCCTTTGTTCAAATTATAATTTTATATAAAAATATAAAAAAGAGGAAACGACTATGGCAAAAAGTTACAGTGTTAAAGACCCGAGAAACCTTTCAATCTTAACCGACTTTTACGAACTCACAATGGCAAACGGTGTGTTCCAGAGCCCTCTGCGGGATATTGTCTGCGTTTACGACGTGTTCTTCCGCCGTGTGCCTGACCAGGGCGGCTTCGCAATCTTCTGCGGCCTTGAACAGGCAATCGAATATCTGGAAAACTTAAGCTTCACCGACGGCGACATTGAATATCTGCGCAGCAGAGGCATCTTCTGCGAAGAATTTCTCCGGTATCTCCGCGATTTTGAGTTCAAGTGCAATGTATGGGCAATGCCGGAAGGCACACCTGTATTCCCTAAAGAACCTATGATGGTGGTGGAAGGCCCTGCAATTCAGGCACAGATGCTGGAAACAGCCCTGCTTATCCTTATGAACCACCAGACACTTATTGCCACAAAGGCAAACCGCATTGTCCGCAGCGCAATGGGCCGTCCCGTGCAGGAATTCGGCGCACGCCGCGCACAGGGTGTGGACGCAGCAAACTACGGCACACGCGCCTGCTACATCGGCGGCTGTGTTTCCTCCTCCAACACAATGATGGAACGCGATATGGGCATCCCTGCAGGCGGCACAATGGCACACGCCTGGGTGCAGATGTTCCCTACAGAATACGAAGCCTTCAAGACCTTTGCGGAATTTTATCCTGACAGCACAGTGCTGCTTATAGATACATACAATGTTCTCAAAAGCGGTATTCCAAACGCAATCAAGGTGTTTGACGAGGTTCTCAAGCCTCTGGGCAAACGTCCTGTGGGTGTGCGCATCGACTCCGGCGATATTGCCTACCTTTCCAAGCAGGCAAGAATTATGCTGGACGAAGCAGGCTATCCTGACTGCAAAATTGTGGCTTCCAACTCCCTTGATGAATACATCATCCGCGACCTGCTTATAAACGATGCAAAAATCGACTCCTTCGGCGTGGGCGAATGTATGATTACCAGCAAAACAACACCTGTTCTGGGCGGCGTTTACAAGCTGACAGCGGTTAAAAAGGCTGACGGCACATACGAGCCGAAAATCAAAATCAGTGCAAGTATCGAAAAAATCACTCTGCCGTACAAAAAACAGGTTTACCGTATCTACGACAAGGACACAGGTATGGCAAAGGCAGACTATATTGCAATCCACGATGAAAATGTTGACCTTGAGCCAAACGAGATGGTTATCTTCTCCCCGACAGAGCCGTGGAAACGCCAGACTCTCACAAACATCACACTCAAGCCTCTGCTGGTGCCAATCTTTGTGGACGGCAAAAAGGTTTACGACAGCCCTGATATAGAAGAAATCAAGGCTTTCTGCGCACAGCAGATTGATACACTGTGGGACGAAGTTAAGCGTCTTGAATATCCGCATGTTTACTATGTTGACCTTTCGGAAAAGCTGTGGCTTGAACAGATGCGTCTGCTCAACGAAAAATCCAACGGATAATTTAGCCGAAAGCAAAAAGGCAACGATGTGAAAATCCAAAATTTATCATCACCTTTGCACCTGACAGACAAAAATGAGAAAAAATATATCCGCCACATCACATTACTGTGATATGGCGGATATTTGTATTTTTATAAGGATGTCGTGCAGAGAATATCTGCTTTTTACGGGGAAAACCTTTTAATCTGCTGTTTTCCGTCTGTTCAGTATAATAAGGCAGATAACCAGTATCAGCGGAAATACGGTTGCGCCAAGCAAACCTGCCTTAAGGCTGCCGCCCGTTGCTGCGGCTATGGCACCGACGATGGAAGGACTTACCGTTGCGCCCAGGTCTCCTGCCAGTGCAAGAAAGGCAAACATGGCAGTACCGCCTTTTGGGCAGCTGCGGGAAGAAATGCTTATGGACCCCGGCCACATAATGCCCACCGCCATACCGCAGAAGGCACAGCCTGCAAGACCAAGCGCAGGCAGAGCAGAAAGGGAAGCCAGCAGGTAACAGCCTGCGCAGACAGCGCCGCAGACAAGCATAATCCTTGCAAGGTCCAGCTTTTCGCTGAATTTTCCGTACAGAACACGGGATATACCCATAAATGCGGTAAAGGCACAGGGCCCTGCCAGGTCGCCTACAGTTTTGGAAACACCAAGGGCGGATTCGGTAAAGGCGGATGCCCACTGTGCCATAGAGGCTTCGGAAGCGCCCGAACATACCATAAGTATTATCATCAGCCAGAACACGGGGGTTTTCAGCAGTCTGCCCACACCCATATTTTCGCCTTCCTCAACCAGCCGTTCGATAGGACAGCTTATAAAGTTGAAGGTGTTTAAAAGGGGCACCAAAGCCCACAGAAAGGCAAGTATCTTCCAGTTTTCTGTGCCGAACAGCATAAAAAACAGTGTGGAACCTGCAATTACCCCCACTGCACCCCAGCAGTAGAAGGAGTGGAGCAGGCTCATAACGCCGTCCTTGTTGTCAAAAGGGCAGGCCTCCACAATGGGGCTTACCAGCACTTCGATAAGTCCGCTGCCTGTGGCGTAGAGCACTACCGAAACCATAAGACCTGCAAAAGGGGAGGGCAGCACTTCGGGCAGAACAGCCATCATCACAAGACCTGCGGCAGACAGCACCTGGGATGCGGCAACGCAGGTGCGGTATCCCACCCTGTCGGCAAAGCCTGTGGCTGCAAGGTCCACAAACAGCTGGGTCAGATAGAACACCATAGGAATCATTGCAATTCTGTCCAGTGTAATTCCGTATGTGTTTTTAAAGGTTAAAAACAGCAGCGGAGCAAAGTTTGCGGTTATAGCCTGTGTCACAAAGCCGAGATAGCAGGCTGTAAGGGTTTTTTTATAGTTTTTTGTTTTTGCCATTGTAACTCCGGTAAAATCAGTGCAGATATTTGCCCAGCACCTCTTTGCCCAGCGCCAGTGCGCTTACAAGCTGTCTGCGGTAGATTACAAGGTATACAATCATACCTGCAAGGCCTGTCACAGCTTTCAGCACAAAATTGTGTGCCCATACTGTGCCGAAAAATGTCAGCACAAACAGTATACAGCACACCAGTGTTGTTCTGGCGGCATTTGGCATGGAGCAGTACAGCTTCTGTGCAATAACTGTGCGGAAAACAAACATTATAAGGTTTGAAAGGCACAGCGCAAGGCATACGCCGTAAAGCTGGAACTGCGGTGCAAGGATAAAGCAGAAGCCTATGTTGGTAACAACCGAAAGGCCTATGCCGATGGTATCATAGATAGGTTTTTTTGCGATGGATATGCCGTAAACGGTGGTTTCGCTGATAATCAGGAACACGGGCACCAGCACCATAATAGGGAACACTTCAATGCCCTTTGCATATTCGCTGCCCAGAATCCAGAAGATTATATCCTCAAAAATCATCAGCACACAGAAAAATTCCACAATAAGGAAGGTGAGATAATCGTGTACCTGTTTGATTTTTTCCTGTTCTGTTTTGTAGTTGGCATAGATAAAGGCACTCCAGAAGGTAGCAAAGCCTGCCTGAATGATGGCCACCACATTGGAAAGGGTGCTTACCATACTGAACACGCCAGCCTGACTGTTGCCGATTGTCTTGGAGATGTACACCTTGCTGAAAAGGCTGTTGAGCCACAGCATAACGGCGGTAGGCATCAGCGCAAGGCCGTAGGGCAGAATCTGTCTGTTTGCCTTTGTAAAGATAACCGACGGGGTAATGCTGATTTCGCTGCGTATTACAAAAAGGAACACCAGGCCGAAAACCGTCATACCGCCAACGGCAAAGAGAATAAGGGTGTTCAGGTCGTTGTTCACAAATACACCCAGTACAAAGAACACTTTTGTGAAAAACTGCATCAGCACGCTTTCAAGGGTGTACAGCTTTATACTGCCCGACATACGGTATACAAGGTTTACATAGCGGCCTATCATAGCCATAAATGCATTTACAAACAGATATGCAAGGTAGATGTTAGGCATCTTTTCGCTGAAGAACACCCCAAGCACCGCCTGCGGACATACAATACAGCAGAACAGACCTGTGACAATCAGACAGACTGCAGATATGCCGAAACAGTTGCCCAGAAGTCCTTTTCGGTCCAGCGGGGTCGGAGGCTCGTTGAAAAAGCGCATAAAGCTCTGGTCAAGGCCAAGTATGCAGATGTTCATTATCAATGTTGAGGTGGAGATAAAGATATCCAGCTGTCCCCAGGTATCGGCAGGGATAAACCATGCCACCAGCAGCAAAGATGCCCCGTAGATGAAAAAGTTCACCCATGTGGCGATAGAATATTTAAAGATGGATACGAGTAAATCCTTTGGGTTGATGCCCTTTTTTTCTTCCATAGTTCACCGTTCTTTTTTATGATTTAAAGTTGACCGAAACTGATATCAAATCGTGTTATGAATTCCGTTGCGGAGCAGTAAATGCCCGCCGCGGCACATAATTTTACATTTTAAGTATATATAAAAAATGTGTAAAAGTAAAGGAGCAGGGAAAGACCGGCATAAAAAGAAAAAGTCATTCTGAGCAAAGCTTGGAATCTCTCTGCAGGCACAGACTGTTTTTATCTGTGCCGTGAGATTCTCTGGCATAAATGTCTCAGAATGACACTTGTGTTTATATGCGTTTTTTGCAGCCGCTTACTCCATATCTTTGTAAATCCTTCTGCCTTTGTCGCCTTTGCTGCCGTACAGCACGCCGCAGACAACGCTTGTCAGCGGTATTGTCAGCAGCATACCAAAGCTGCCTGCAATTGTCTGCAGCAGTTCAACCACAATCATCTCGGTGTTGAACAGCAGCAGCAGGGAAGGGTTGCCTGCCACCATAAGCAGTGTGCAGGAAAGGGAGGAGCCGATGTATGCAAGGATAAGGGTGTTGCTCATTGTGCCGATAATATCCCTGCCTATGGTGAAACCGCTTTTTATAATCTGTGTGCGGGATATATCGGGTGCCTGTACCTTGATTTCTGCAAGGGCAGAGGCGATGTCGGTGGCAATATCCATAACCGCACCAACAGCACCTATTATGATAGCCGCAAAAACCACCGCCTTGATATCCAGAGGATTTTCAGGGTTCAGCATCATCAGATAAAGGGCGTCTTCATCCACAAGACCTGTGGTGTGCAGGAACATATCGCAGAATTTTACAAGAAAAGCCGTTACCGCCACACCGCCCAGACAGCCTGTTATCGCCGCAAAACTTTTCTTTGTGTAGCCGTTTACAATCAGCAGCGTCATAAAGATGATGTAAACGCAGGTCATAAGGCTCCAGATGTATATGTTGCAGTAGCTGAGCACTGCAGGAACAAACACCACAAAGATTGCCGCAACGGTGAGGGAAAGGGATATAATGGTGGAAAGCCCCTTGCCTCTGCCGAAAACCAGCAGCAGAACCATAAACAGCCCTACAAGCCACCACAGTACAGTAACACGGTTGTATTCCGCAAACATATAGCCCACATCAATCTGGCTGTCGGGATTGCGGTATACGGCAATTTTATCTCCTGCGCTTACAGGGCGCATCTCAACAGCGTACAAATCGTCCACACGCTGTATCATATCCTCTCTCTGGCCTTTTTTGTAGCCTTCCATAAACTCGCCTTCAAAAAGCACAATGCTTTCGCCCCGCATCTCCCAGTCGTCAGGGAAAGCGGTTTTTTCGTATTCGGGGTCCAGCACCTTTACTACCTTTACCTTTTCCGACACCTGCACCGTGCCCACATTTTCCACGGCGGGATTGGCGGTGGCAAATCTTCTGCCCACCACCAGCAGACAGACACAGAGTATAACGGTGAGTACATATATAATCTTCTGTTTCATAAAAATATCCTTAATTCAAAAAATACACAGTAGTATATTATGACACTACTGTGTATTTTTATTGAAAATCTTAATTTATACCGCAGCAGGCATAAATGTGCACACTGCCGCAGGGTGTGTTATGTACAGCTTAAACAGTTTCCAGTTTACCTTTGAGGGATGCACCTTCGCTGATTCTGATTGTCTTGCAGGAGATGTCGCCCACAGTTTTGCTTGTGCCCAGAAGTGTAACGCTGTTTGCATCCACATTGCCTGTGATGATGCCTTCGCTTACAATGGAGCCGGATTTGATGTCGCCGTTGATAACGGATTTAGGGGAAATCTGGATTTCGTTGGAAGCTGTAACAGTATCGTTGATTTCGCACTGGTTAAGTGTGATGTTGTTGCCCTGGATTGCGCCGCCAACCTTGCCTGTGATAACAAGGTCTGCTGTGGAGATAACACTGCCTGTAACTTCGCCGTTGATTGTCAGCTTTGCAGTTGTTCTCACATTGCCTTCCACAACAACGCTCTTGCCGATGATTGTTTCTTCGATATCAAGTGCGCTGTCCATATCCCTGAAGATGCTGTTTTCAATTTCCTTAACAGCTTCTGCAGCTTCTGTTCTGACATCTGCTGCAGCAGGTGCTGCAGGTTCTGTTTTTGTCTCCACAACAGGTTCATCTGTTGTGATTTTGCCTGCAAGCAGCTCGTTGAGTGCCTGTTTGAAGTTGTTTGTTTCTCTATTTGCCATGGGGGGAAACCTCCTGAATTTCTTTAAAGTTCTGTAATGTAATTTATGTCAAGGGATTTTGCTCGGGATAATATGTGCCGCAGCATTGTTCTGCAGCGGATAAGGTTTGCCAGAGTTTACCGCTGGTTGTCCTCGTAGGTGAAAACCGT
>JAFSCM010000122.1 GCA_017436765.1 Oscillospiraceae bacterium | reverse complement strand
GAACAGAACCAGAAAAACCAGAATAAAAACCAGAACAAAAAATAATCTCTGTGAATAACCGTAAAAGCCTTTGTGCTTTTATTTCATATCTTCACGCTGTATGAATTCCAATCAAAAAAGCAATTCCGAGTCTTTCTGAGAGTCCGAATTGCTTTTTTATTTACATAATTATTCCTGTTTGCCTTCTTTTATACCGTCTGCACTGGCAACGCTGAAGATTGTGCGGAAGAAAATTTTCACATCATTTGCAAATGTTATGTTTTTTACATAATCCCCGTCATATCTTGCCTTGACATCAATAGGCAGTTCATCCCTGCCCATAACCTGTGCAAGACCCGTGAGACCGGGACGCACATCATTTGCACCGTATTTGTCCCTTTCTTCTATAAGGTCAAACTGATTCCACAATGCAGGACGCGGTCCTATAATGCTCATCTCGCCTTTGAAGATGTTGAAAATCTGCGGCAGTTCATCAAGGCTGGATTTGCGCAAAAATCTGCCGATTTTTGTAATCTTGCTTGCAGGGTCTGCCAGCAGATGTGTAGGAACATCCTTTGGTACATCTGCATACATAGTGCGAAATTTGAGGATTTCAAAATGCACTTTATCCTTGCCAACCCTTTTCTGCCTGAAAAGCACAGGTCCTTTTGAATCCAGCTTTATAAGGACTGCAAGCACAATCAGCACCGGTGACAGCACAACAATTGCCCCTAAAGACAGCACTATATCAATCAGACGTTTTATATACTGATACATAATAAACTCCGTTTATCCGTGATAATCCACAACCACATGGTTGAATGTAGGCACCATTGCTTTGATTTTGAGCATAAGTTTTTCCCTGTCGTTTTCATAAGCTGTTGCCTTGAGTTCCAGCAGGTCGCTGAAGAATCTGGATGCATCCATTTTAAGCGGTGCACCGATGAAAATCTTGTTGTTGTCGGTTTTCTGCAGACCTTCTTCGTCCATAAGCAGTTCTTCGTAAAGTTTTTCACCCGGACGCAGGCCTGTGAACACGATATCGATATCCTTGTAAGGAATGAGACCTGACATTTTGATAAGATTTTCCGCAAGTGTCACAATCTTTACAGGTTCACCCATATCGAGCACAAATATTTCGCCGCTCTTCTTGCTGATAGCGCCTGCTTCCAGCACGAGGGAAACAGCTTCAGGGATTGTCATAAAGTAGCGGATAACATCCTTGTCTGTAACTGTAAGCGGACCGCCTTCTGCCAGCTGCTCCTTGAACAGCGGAATAACCGAGCCGTTTGAGCCCAGAACATTACCGAAGCGCACAGCAGCAAAGGTTGTTGTGCCCTCTGTGTTTTCTGCAATATTCTGAATTATCATCTCGCAGATGCGTTTTGTTGCACCCATAACATTTGTAGGGTTAACAGCCTTGTCTGTGGAGATGAGAACAAATTTTTCCACATTGTATTTTTCTGCACAGAGCGCACAGTTGTATGTGCCGAAAACATTGTTTTTAACAGCTTCTTCCGGTGCATCCTCCATAAGCGGAACATGCTTGTGCGCTGCTGCATGGAAAACAACCTGAGGACGAAGTTCATTGAACAGGTCATCTATCTTCTTTGTGTCGCGCACAGAAGCAATTCTCACATCAAGATCCAGCTTTTTGCCGTATTTGCGTTTGAGCTCCTGCTGGATAGAATATGCGCTGTTTTCGTAAATATCCACAATAACAAGCTTTTTAGGTTTGAAGCTTGCAATCTGACGGCAAAGTTCGCTGCCTATGGAACCGCCGCCCCCTGTTACCATAATAACCTTGTTGTTGATGAATTTATATGCTTCTTCTGCAAGTATGATAGGCTCTCTGCCAAGGAGGTCCTCAACCTTTACATCTGTTATGCGGGAAAGGATATCCTCGTCATCCTTGATGATTTTCACTATGTCAGGGAGCATACGGATATTGCAGCTTGTGGATGCACATATATCCAGTATTCTCTTTTTGTTTTTGCTGTCAAGGGTAGGAATTGCTATGAGTATAGTTTCAATCTGACACTGCTGAACAAGCATAGGTATATCATCTGTTGTGCCCATAACATGGACGCCCAGAAGATTTCTGCCCACCTTGTTCTTGTCATCGTCAACAACACAGATAACATTCATTTCCTTTGTAGGATTCTTGTTGATTTCGTGAAGCAGTGTTGATGCTGCATCGCCTGCACCTACAACCAGAACTCTGCGGCGCTTTTTGCCCATTCGGTTTATCCTTGTGTTTCTGTACATACGGTATACAAGACGGATATACAGCGTAAAGGTTGTGGCAAACATTGCCGACAGGCCGTATACGCTGAGCGGAATACGTTTTTCCTGGAACAGTACAAGTGTCATAACGACAAATATGACTGTAGCCACCACCGATGACAGGCAGCATTTGAATATTTCCACAATTTCTGCATACCGCCAGAGACTGTCATACATACCTGTTGTTGCGTAGATTATGGCAAAGCAGGATACAAATAGAAAACAGCTTGACACAAGCAGGCTGAAATAAGCCTCCATATCCGCCCTGCCCGAGATTAAAACCCAGGTGAGTGAATACGCGGCCGCCACAACCAGTATGTCAAGCAGCAGAAGAACACCTCTGCGGTATTTTGACAGCAATGCTGAAAATGTCGGTTTTATATGTTCAGACATTATGCGTCTCCCAAAAAATTCTTTTTTATCTATATAATTTTACATCATTTTACATCAATAATCAATCTTAAAGCCTTAAAAATCACAATTTATGGTTACATTATTTATTATTTACCGCTTTTACAGCACAAAACAGGCAGTCTCTGACAGACTGCCTGTATGATAAACATAAAATTATTTGCCGATTTCTGCAAGAATAAGGTCCGGGTTCTTTTCAGTTGCCCAGTTGACATTCCACGGGCTTGTAAAGAGAAGAAGCTTGCGGTTTTTAAAGTCTTCAACACATTTTGTATCGGAAGTAAGGTTGAGCTTTTTAACATCTATCTCTTCATTTTCAATCCAGCGGATATGTGCATAAGGAAGCGGTGTAATGCGGATATCCACATTGTATTCTGTCTTGAGACGGTGTTCCAGAACTTCCAGCTGGAGAACACCTACAACACCGACGATAACCTCTTCCATACCGCCGCCAAGCTCCTTGAATATCTGGATAGCACCTTCCTGTGCAATCTGTTCCATACCTTTTACAAACTGTTTGCGCTTCATTGTATCGACCTGGGAGATACGGGCAAAGTGTTCAGGTGCAAAGGTAGGGATGCTTGCAAATTTAAAAGGCTTTTTGGCTGTTGTGATTGTGTCGCCGATAGAGAAGATGCCCGGGTCAAAGATACCTATGATGTCCCCCGCAAATGCTTCATCAACTGTTTCGCGTTCACTTGCCATAAGCTGTGTGGACTGTGCAAGCTTGATTTTTTTGCCCGCCTGAACATGGAAAACATCCATACCGCGTTCGAATCTGCCGCTGCAGATGCGCATAAATGCAATTCTGTCGCGGTGAGCCTTGTTCATGTTTGCCTGAATTTTGAATACAAATGCAGAGAAATCCTCGCTTTTAGGGTCAATAAGGCCTGCATCGGAATTTCTTGCAAGCGGTGATGTTGTAAGGGCAAGGAACTCTTTGATGAACGGTTCAACACCGAAGTTTGTAAGTGCGGAACCGAAGAATACAGGTGTAAGTTTACCTGTGTTGATTTTTTCGCGGTCAAAGTCTGCGGCTGCGCCTTCAATAAGTTCGATATCTTCCTGAAGCTGCTGGTGCAGCGGTGCTGTGAGAAGCTCATCAAGGTTGTCATCGCCGATTTTTGCCTTTGTTGCGATAGCCTGGTTTACACCTACTTTACCATCGTGGCTGAATGCGATAATCTCCTGATTATTGCGGTCATAAACGCCCTTGAAATCCTTGCCGCTGCCGATAGGCCAGTTCATAGGATATGTTTCAATGCCCAGAACATCCTCTATTTCCTGAAGAAGGTCAAAAGGATCCTGACTTTCACGGTCCATCTTGTTGATAAATGTGAATATAGGAATATTTCTCAGTGTACAAACCTTGAACAGCTTTTTAGTCTGTGTTTCTACACCTTTTGCTGCGTCTATAACCATAACTGCGCTGTCTGCAGCCATAAGTGTACGGTATGTGTCTTCAGAGAAGTCCTGGTGACCAGGTGTGTCCAGAATGTTTACACAATAACCGTCATAGTTGAACTGCATAACGGAAGATGTAACAGAGATACCACGCTGTTTTTCAATTTCCATCCAGTCAGATGTTGCGGCACGGGCACCTTTTTTGCCTTTAACAATACCTGCCTGCTGAATAGCACCGCCGTATAAAAGTAATTTTTCTGTAAGTGTTGTTTTACCTGCGTCAGGGTGAGAGATAATCGCAAAAGTTCTGCGCTTGTCAATCTGATTGATAAAATCCTTCACAGCTTTCCTCCATTTAAAAATAAATATAAATATTATATTACTGTAATTATTAAAAAATCCTAAACTATTAAAACATATTTGTGTATTAGTTGCAAGATTTTATTGCATTATTTGTACACTTTTTTTCAAAATAAATTCATTTTACCCCTTTTAAAGAATTTCGATTTGATATATAATAATATTTGTAGAAATATGGACACAAACAATCAATATAAAAAGGATTCCGGCTATGCAGTATACCATAAAAAATACATTTCTCAGTCTTACAGTAGACACTCTCGGTGCCCAGATGGTCAGTGTAAAAAATGAACACGGTGAAGAAATGCTTTGGCAGGCAGACAAATCAGTCTGGGGCTATCACGCGCCTATGCTTTTCCCCTGGACCGGCAAGATGAAAGATGGTAAATTCTATGTTGAAGGCGAAGAATTTGCCGCCTCCAACCATGGTTTCATCCGCAATGTTGAACACACTGTTGTTATCAAGGAAGATAATCTGATTATCTTTGAATACAAAGCATCTGCCGAAAGCAGAAAAAAATTCCCGTATAATTTTGTTTTCAGAACCAGCTATGTTCTCAGCGGCCACTCTGTACACCACAAGGTTGATGTGACAAATATCGACAGCCGTGAATTCGGCTTTGGGCTTGGTTTCCACCCGGGCTTCAATCTGCCATTTGATGACAAACACAGAACAGAAGATTATTATATCGAATTTGATACTCCGCAGTCTCCTAAAGTTCTCACTTTCAGCGACCGTTTCCTTATAGACGGCGGCAGTTATATCTACGATAAGAATATTACACAGATTCCGCTTAAAGACAGTTTCTTTGAAAATGACTCCCTTATTTTCTCAGAACTTACAGCAAAAACGGTTTCTGTTGTGGAAAGAGACACAGGCAAGCGCATAGACTTTGATGTGCAGGACTTCCCGTATGTTACACTGTGGACAGCCGCTACACCTGTTACAAAATTTTTCTGTGTTGAACCTTGGATTTCCACCCCTGACAGAGAAGACTCTTCTCTCCACTGGGAGAAAAAGAAACACGCAGTTACACTTAAGCCGGGAGAAGCATACCACATCCTCTCCCGTATGAAACTTTCAAGATAATGACAGCTGCGGCTGTCACACGATAAAAAAGCGACAGCCGCCCTGTTTTCACAGGACGGCTTTTGTTATTTTATGCGTAAGTTATGCAGACCGAACCATCTGCTGCATTGCCCGCTATTTCAGTTTTTCCACCGGTATTTTCTTTTTGCTTATCTGTATTTCTATAATGGCCCTGCCTATTGTAAAGCACACCGATGTAAGCGGAATAAACACAAGCATACCTGCAACGCCCATCAGCTCACCGCCGACAATAACTGCGGCAAATACCAGAATCGGCGGCAGACCCACAGATGAACCCACTACTTTAGGATAGATTACATTCCCTTCAACCTGCTGTATTACAAGGAACATAACAACAAACCACAGTGCCTGTACAGGATTTACCATAAGAATAAGAAATGCGCCTACGATACAGCCTATAAATGCGCCTACTATCGGAATAAGGGCCGTCACCATAATAAGCACACCTACCAGCAGTGCATACGGCATACGGAACACCGTCATAGCTATTATAAACATAATGCCAAGAATTACCGCTTCCAGACACTGGCCTGAAAGGAATCTGGAAAATGTGCGGCCTGTAAGATGAAGTACACTGATTATATCATCAGCAATCTGCTCTTTGAAGGCAGCATAAAGCATACGCTTGCAGGCTCTGCCAAGCTTTTCTTTGGAGAAGAGGATGTAAATGCAGAAAATAAAGGCAAGTATAAACTGTGTTATCGCATTTACCACACTGCCTATAAGGTTTGTGGAAGAGCTTACTATCCCGCCTGCAATTTCCTGAACAGCTTTTATAACTGTTTCTGAAATATTGGACCATTCAATCTGCAGGGATTTTACAGTTTCTTCTGTCAGATTGAGTTTTGCAGATATATCTGCCACTATCTGAGGAAGCCTGTCATATATCTGCTGCATCTGCACCACAAGCAGCTGGAGAGTATCTATAAGTTCCGGAACGACAATAAACATAACAAGGTATATAACCGTTATTACCATGATAAGTGTCATAACAAATGCCAATGGGCGTTTTGCTTTGCCGATATGCCTGAAGCGCGACAGATAATGTTTTTCTATAAAAGTCATCGGTACATTTATTATAAATGCCATTGCACCGCCTATGACAAAAACCCCAAAAACACTCCACAGGTAGCTTACGCCGGAAAGTACAAGCCTGAATTCCTTTAACAAAAAGTAGAACAGGATTGCGCCAAATACAATTCCGGATATGGTTTTAATCTGTTTTTTACTGAATTCCATAGTAAATCTTCACCTTACTGTTTATGATTTTTCAAATTATCATATCTTTGTGATAATTCTATTAAAAACATTTCCAAATGTCCACACTCTTCACCATATATTCACCATAAAATTTTTCTTTGGATTTGTATAAATTTTTAATTTAGCGTTTTCAAAATATATCTTAATAAAATAAATCATTTTTCCGTAATGTATATTTTTATAATTTGTAAAAATTAAAAAGTTTATTTTTTTCTTAATTTGAATTTTAGCATTTACAACATAAAATGTTTTTGCTACAATGTGCGCAGATTAAGAAATTCAACACAAACTTTTAAATTATAATTTCAAAATTAAAAAGAGAGGTAAATGAACATGAACTATCGTTTAGAAAGTGACTCCGTTGGCGAAAAACAGGTTCCTGCAGAGGCTTACTATGGTGTACAGTCCCTGAGAGCTGCTGAAAACTTCCATTCCACAGGCAAGATGATTCCAAGAGTGCAGATTGAATCCCTTGCAGAAATCAAAAAAGCCTGTGCAATCACAAACAAAGCTGCAGGCACACTGGATGCTGAAATTGCAGACAAAATTGTTGAAGCATGCGAAGAACTTCTGGCAGGCAACTTCCACAAGGAATTTATCACAGACCAGATTCAGGGCGGCGCAGGCACATCCACAAATATGAACGCAAACGAAGTTATCGCAAACATTGCTCTTGAAAAAATGGGCAAAGAAAAAGGCGACTACAAATTCTGCCATCCAAACGACCATGTTAACATGGCACAGTCCACAAACGACGTTTACCCAACAAGCCTTAAACTCTCTATCTACAAAGAAGGTATGGAACTTGTAGAAGTTCTTGACAATCTTTACAATGCTCTTATGGCAAAAAGTGAAGAATTCCGCAACGTTCTCAAACTGGGCAGAACACAGCTTATGGATGCTGTACCTGTAACACTTGGTCAGGAATTCCACGCATACGCTTCCGCTGTTGCACGCGACAAAAAACGCATTACAAATGCACTTAAAGAAATGCTGGTTGTAAACATGTCCGCTACAGCTATCGGCACAGGTATCAACTCCAGCGAATACTTCTTCAACAACATCGTGCCAACACTCAGCGAAGTTTGCGGTCTTCCTCTTACACAGTGCGAAGATATGATTGACGGCACACAGAACATCGATGCATTCTCCGTTGTATCTTCTTCCCTTAAAACATGTGCAATCAGCCTCAGCAAAATGAGCAACGACATCCGTCTTATGAACGGCGGTCCAAAAGCAGGTCTTGCAGAAATTACAATCCCTGCAAAACAGAACGGCTCTTCCATCATGCCTGGTAAAATCAACCCTGTTATCCCGGAAGTTATGAACCAGTGCTGCTTTGCAGTTATGGGCAATGACTTTACAGTAACTATGGCTTGCGAAGCAGGTCAGCTGGAACTCAACGCATTTGAACCTGTTGTATTCAACAGAATCTTTGACTCCATCAAACTGCTCAAAAACGGTATCCGCACACTTATCGTTAACTGCATCGACGGCATCGTTGCAAACGAAGAAAGATGTAAAGACCTTCTTTACCACTCCACAGGCTTTGTTACAGCACTCTGCCCTGTTATCGGTTACAAAGCTTCTGCTGATATCGCTAAAAAATTCCTCAAAGACGGTACACCAATTGTAGAAGGCGCACTGGCAATGGGCGTTACACAGGAACAGCTTGATGAAGCACTTAACGCAGAAAAACTCTGCCGTCAGTTTGACAAACACTGATTAAAATATACAAAGGAGAATACCACAATGGACAGAAGAGAAATTGCTCTTAAAGCTCATAAAGACTGGGAAGGCAAAATTGAAGTTGTTTCCAGAGCAAAAGTTACAAACAGAGAAGAACTTGCTGTAGCATACACACCGGGCGTTGCTGAACCTTGTATCGAAATCCAGAAAGACGAAAGCAAAGCCTATGACTACACAAGAAAAGGCAACCTTGTTGCTGTTATCACAAACGGCACAGCTGTTCTCGGCCTTGGCGATATCGGCCCAAGCGCAGGTATGCCTGTTATGGAAGGCAAATGTGTTCTCTTTAAAGAATTTGCAGGCGTTGACGCTTTCCCAATCTGCGTAGACAGCAAAGACCCGGACGAAATCGTTAATGTTATCTACAAAATCTCCAAGAGCTTTGGCGGCATCAACCTTGAAGACATCGGCGCACCAACCTGCTTTGAAGTTGAAAGAAGACTTAAAGAAATGTGCGATATCCCTGTTTTCCACGATGACCAGCACGGTACAGCTATCGTTGTAACAGCTGCTATGCTCAACGCTGCAAAACTCAAAGGCAAAAAACCTGAAGAACTCCGCGTTGTTCTCAACGGCGCAGGTGCTGCAGGTATCTCCATTGCAAGACTTCTTATGTCTGCAGGCTTCACAAATATGACACTCTGCGATATCTTCGGTATCCTTGTTGAAGGCGGCGAAGCCAACACAGACGCACAGAGAGAAATGGCAAAAGTTACAAACAGAGAAATGAGAACTGGTACTCTTGCTGATGCTATGGTTGGTGCAGATGCATTTGTAGGCGTTTCCCGCGGTAACCTTGTAAGCGAAGAAATGGTTGCTTCCATGAACGAAAAACCAATCATCCTTGCTATGGCTAACCCAACACCTGAAATCATGCCTGACAAAGCTCTCGCTGCAGGTGCATACATTGTAGGTACAGGCCGTTCCGACTTCCCTAACCAGATCAACAACGTGCTTGTATTCCCTGGCATCTTCAAAGGTGCTCTCAAGGTAAGAGCTACAGACATTACAGAAAGCATGAAAATCACAGCTGCAAAAGCTATTGCTTCTGTAATCACAGATGAAGAACTTAATCCTGAATACATCATTCCTGATCCATTTGATCCAAGAGTTGCAAACGTTGTTTCTGAAGCAGTTGCTGCAGAAGCAGTAAGACTTGGCATCAACAGAATATAACCAAAGCAATACCTCCCGAAAACGGGCGGTATCCGTAAGACAGTTAAAGGCACGGCAGTTTTGCCGTGCCTTTTGTTGTGTAAATAAAACGGCTGTGGTATATTATAGACAGTTAGATAAATTTGAATTTATAGGTGAACAGATGAGAAAGCAGATTGCAAACATAATAACAAGCAGTCGAATTTTGTGTAGTATTTGTTTCTTGCTCTGTCCTGTCTTTTCCGTTGCTTTTTATATTATGTATCTGTTCTGTGGAATTACAGATATGGTGGACGGAACAATTGCAAGGAAAACAAAGTCTGTTAGTGAAACAGGAGCAAGATTAGATACTGTTGCAGACATTGTATTTGTAGCAGTGTGTTTTGTGAAAATTCTACCACTAATACAATTTCCTACTTGGTTATGGATTTGGATTATTGTTATAGCAACCATTAAAATAGGGAATGTTGTTTGGGGATTGATTTGTAACAAAAAGTTGGTATCCATGCATACCATTTTGAATAAAGCCACGGGATTTTTACTGTTTCTTTTTCCTTTGACACTCAGTTTTATTGAACCAATGTATAGTTCTGTGATAGTGTGTTCCTTGGCAACGGTGTCAGCAATCAATGAGGTATATTATACAAGAATGGGTAGAGAAATCTTTTAACAAGCAAATTTC
>JAFSCM010000121.1 GCA_017436765.1 Oscillospiraceae bacterium | reverse complement strand
TCGCCGCCTGTTCTTACACTTCTGGATGCAACAATACCGTTGAGTGCGATAACAGCAACTTCGCTTGTACCGCCGCCGATGTCAACAACCATATTGCCTGTTGCTTCCTGTACAGGAAGACCTGCACCGATAGCTGCTGCCATAGGTTCTTCAATAATCATAACCTGACCTGCACCTGCTGCGATGGAAGCTTCTCTAACTGCACGTCTTTCAACTTCTGTAACACCGGAAGGGATACAGATAACTATACGCGGCTTGAAGAGAAGTGATGTGCCGCAGGCTTTTTTGATGAAGATTCTCAGCATACTTGCTGTAACATCAAAGTCTGCGATAACGCCGTCCTTAAGCGGACGCACAACAACGATGGAACCAGGTGTTCTGCCTATAACTTCCTTAGCTTCGTTACCAACGAATTTTACTGTATCATTTTTTGTATCAACAGCAACAACACTTGGTTCTCTCATAATAACGCCTTTACCCTTCATAAAAACAAGAGTATTGGCTGTACCAAGGTCAATGCCTACATCTTTTGTAAAACCAAACATTATTTTTTCTCCTTTTTCCTTTATAATAACCTTTTCTGCCGTTAATATATTTAATATTTAATAATATATTTTGATTTTAAGTCATTTTTCATAATAACACAAACAAAAGTTGTTTGCAATTTATTTTACCATTTTTTCATAAATAATTTATATGGCATTAATATTTTTCAGCAGTCTGTTAAGTTTTGCCAGCGGCAAACCCACAACATTGTGATAACTGCCTACAATTTTTGAAATATATCCGCCCATAAAACCCTGAATTGCATATCCGCCTGCTTTATCATACGGTTCTTCTGTTTTAACATATTCTGCTATGACATCATCCGGTATTTTATCAACAAACACCTTTGTTGTATCCGCAAATGTATATATAATACCATTTTTATATACACTTACCCCCGTATGCACCATATGCACATTTCCCGAAAGGCTTTTTATCATATTGAAAGCTTCCGCTTCATCCGCAGGTTTTTCCAGAATTCTGCCGTCAAGGTCCACTACTGTATCACTGGAGATTATAACCGCATTTTTTTCAGCATAATCCTTTATAACCGCCCTGCACTTTTCTCTGGAAAGTGTCATTGCTTTCTGTTTTGCATCCTTTATATCAACACTGTTCTCGTCAAAATCAGGCTTTATGCAGCTGAAATGCGGAACAATGGTTCCGAGAAGTTCTCTCCTTCTCGGTGATGCTGAGGCAAGAATAATCTCCATACTATCTGCCCCTTCTGTAAAGCAGCAGTGCCAGTGAAATTGTGATAATGTGGGCTACTGTAAGTGACATGGAAAAGCCGAATGTAATCTTGAAGATTGCAAGGTCAAGCACAGCCGGATTGTTTGGTGCAAAGCCTATTGTCTGACCGAAGGCCAGCCAGCTGAGACCGCCGACACCTGCGCAGAGATTGGCAATTATTGAACCTGCAATAATACCTGCCAGAAGGTAAAACAAAAACATAAAATCTTTTTTCATCAGTATATTTACTAACTCCCGTCTGTTTTTATTCTATATTGACCCTGTATAGTAAAGGCCTCTTGTAAAATCTTTTCCGAAAGGCTGTTCTTTCAGGAATTTTTCTGTGATTATTTCCGCCTGTGCGCAGCTTTCCACCGTAAAGTTGAGGGAAATATAGTCGCTTTTTATTTCTTTCTGCCTGTCGCCCATGTAAAGTGGAACCGCATTGAATATCTCTCTGTAGCCTTTTGCCTTTCCGTGACATCTTACCGGCATCTTCATTCCCTTGCGGTCGGTAAGCCAGCCTTTGCCGCTGCATTTGTCACAGCTTGTAACATTGGACAGCGGGCAGGCCTTTGTAAGCATAAGCGGAATATGTCCGTAACCGTAAACCACCGTTTTTACTTCCGGAGAAATTCTTTTTATATTTTCAACGGTAATTTCAGGGCTTAATGTTATAACTTCAACTCCAAGGCGTTTATACTCCTCTGCTGCTTCCGAGTTGGAAACATTGAGCGTAAAGGATGAGAACAGTTTTTTGCCTTTTACCAGCGGAATATGACCTATGTTCTGTACACAGAATCTGTCAAATCCCATATCTTCAGCCTGTTTTATAAAACCTCTGAGTTTATCGGAACCATTGAACATATCTCTTGTAAGTTCCCACACAACCTTATCTGCCATATCTGCAGCCTGAGGGTGTCCTATATGCTCTATCGGAACAATGACATATTCAAATTCATCGGCGTATTTCTGCGGAATCTGTTCAAAGTTTTCAAATCTTGCTATCAGCTGCGGAATCTGCTCTCTCGGCATATTTCTGCGGAAGGAATAATCAAAGGTTTCATACCTGTTTGCTGTGCTTCTTGCTTTCAGCAGTTTTTCAGCAAGCTCTCTTCTGCCCTCGTTTACAAATGACAGAGGAATGTATTTTCCGCTGAGCAGATTAAGTTCCATACTATCTGTGTAAAAAGGTGTGCCACCAAGCTTGTTCAGCGCATTTGAAAGGCTTTTTTCAAAGTCTCCCTGAGAATCCTGAAGCGGTTCATTTATTGCATATGAGAATTTGTTTTCTCCGTCTGTAATTGTAAGAACCGATTGTTTTTCTCCCATATCAAACTTAAATTTCACAGGGACATACTGACCCTCGCGGCGGTACAGCTGACGCAGCTGCGGCAGAACAGCCTTTGTTCGCTGGCTGTCCTCTTTTGTGCGTACACCGAAGATATCCTTTGAAAATTTATTTTCGATATAGTTGTTTGTAAACCCTGAACGGCTGAAGGTATCCCTTAACATCTGCTTGTCAAAGTTTTCCCCGTTTACAGCTTTTCTGCAGGCATCAACCGCACCTGCAACATATTCAGGTGTGCGCAATCTGCCTTCGATTTTGACACACTTCACACCTATATCTTTAAGCTGTTTTATCATATCCACAGCGCAGAGATCCTTGAGGCTGAGATGATTGTCTTCCATATCGCCCCTTGCAGAAAACGGCAGACGGCAGGTGCCTGCACAGCGGCCTCTGTTGCCGCTGCGTCCGCCCAGAAATGTGCTGGCATAGCACTGGCCTGAAAGACATACACACAGGGCGCCGTGAATAAACACTTCGGTTTCTATGCCGCAGTTTTCTGTTATATACTTTATCTGTTCAAACGACAGCTCTCTGGCAAGAATAACACGGGTGTATCCCATTTCTTTAAGCTGCAGAGCACCTTCCAGTGTATGAACCGCCATCTGTGTGGAGCCGTGTCGGGCAAGCTGCGGCGCAACCTTCTTTACAATTGCTGCAGCACCAAGATCCTGCAGAATAACCGCATCAACACCGCATTCTGCAACATTTTTTACAGTTTCCGCAAAGCTTTCAAGTTCTGTATCATAAAGTATGGTGTTAAGCGTTACATTTACCGTAACATTTCTTGCGTGGCAGAACTTCACCGCTTCACCGAGAGTTTCGTAATCAAAGTTTGTGGCTGAAGCTCTGGCATTGAAACTCTGTACGCCAAGATATACACTGTCCGCCCCTGCAAACACCGCTGCTTTAAGGTTTTCAAAATCTCCTGCCGGTGCAAGAATTTCAAATCTGTTATTCATTGTTCCCTCTCTGATTTTTGAGGTACTGTATATCAACTTTTAATTTTTCCAGTTCAATTTTCACCTTTTCCGCTTCATATCTTGCCTTGTTTGCTTCCTCAAGATACTGTTTTATCTGCAGACGCATATTGTCTGCACCTTTTGAGCTCTTGTCCAGCTTGTCAAGATATGTCATTGCACAAAGAACTGCTGCTGCAGTGACAGAAGCGGAAGGGCTCTGTTCCAGAACTGCTCTCATATCCTGGTCAAGTGTTTTTGCAATTGCAAGAACCTGTTCTTCCGGGTCCATTGAATTAATAGTATATGATGAACCTGCGATATTTAATTTGATTTTATTCAATGGCATAATACCCTCCTGTATTTATATAAATAATAATCATAATAGTTTTAAGCATAACAACTCACCATATATTTTACAATATAATTTGACTTTGCGCAACAATTTAGTATATAATAATGAAACATTTTTCTTGTTGTATTAATACAGGAGACTTGTTATAATGAGCAAGATGGTTAATTTTGTATATTTTATAAAACCATATAAAAAAGAGAGGGAGTGTAATATTGCATTACAACATTACATCTAAACAGCTTGCAGAAGAAGTAAAAAATATTCTTATGCAGGAACATTCAAAGCAGCTTAACGAAGCTACTTACGAAGACATTTACAAAGCAACAGCTTTGTGTGTAAGAAGAATGCTCAGCAGAAAAAACAAAGAATTTATGGCTGACACTTATGGTCAGGGTAAAAAGAAGGTTTACTACCTTTGTATAGAATTTTTGATGGGCCGCAGCCTTAAAACAAACCTTTACAATATGGGTCTTGACAAAGTGGCTGCTGATATGTTCAAGGAATTCGGTGTTTCCGAAGAAAGAATTTATGAATGTGAACCTGACGCAGGTTTGGGCAACGGCGGTCTTGGCCGTCTTGCAGCCTGCTTTATGGATGCTCTGGCAAGTGACCAGTACGCAGGCGGCGGTTATTCCATTCTTTATGAATACGGCATCTTCAAGCAGAAAATCGTAAACGGCTGGCAGCATGAAGAACCTGACAACTGGCTTCCAGGCGGCGAAGTGTGGCTGAAGGCACACCCTAACCAGGCTGTTGAAGTTAAATTCGGCGGTACAGCTGAAAGTGTATGGAGCGAAGGCTTCCATCACGTAGTTCACAAAGATTACTCCAGCGTTATGGCTATCCCATACGATATGTATGTTTCCGGCTACGGTCCAAAAGGCGTATCCAAACTGAGACTCTGGGAATCCAAGGCTAAATCCATCGATATGGACAGCTTCAACAAAGGTGACTACCTGCAGGCAATCAAGGCAGGCAGCGACGCAGAACTTATCTCCAAGGTTCTCTATCCTAACGACAACCACACAGAAGGTAAAATTCTTCGTCTCAAACAGCAGTATTTCTTCTGCTGTGCAAGTATCAATGATATCGTTACAAACCATCTTGCCCAGTACGGCACACTTGAAAACCTTGCTGACAAAGTGGCTATCCACATCAACGATACACATCCTACACTTGCTATCCTTGAGCTTATGCGTATTCTCCTTGACGAATGCGGTTACAGCTGGGAAAAATCCTTTGAAATTGTTAAAAACACATTTGCATATACAAACCACACTGTTCTTCCTGAAGCACTGGAAAAATGGAATGTTGGTCTGTTCAAGGAAACTCTTCCAAGAATCTATGCAATTCTTGAAGAACTCAACAAACGCGCAAGACTTGACCTGTTCAATGCATTCCCCGGCGACTGGGGCAAGGTTGACTATATGAGCCCTGTTCTCGGCAGCGAAGTAAGGACAGCAAACATCTGCTGTTATGTTTGCCACTCCATCAACGGTGTTTCCGAACTTCACAGCCAGATTATCAAGGATACTGTTTTCCATGACTATTTCCTTTTCGCTCCTGAAAAGTTCAAAAATGTTACAAACGGTATTGCATACAGAAGATGGCTGCTTCAGTCCAACCCTGAACTGTGCAAGTTCCTTGACAAACACATCGGTACAGATTACAAATACGATGCTTATGCACTCAAAGACCTTGAAAAGCTTTACGACAATGAAAAAGCTATCAAGGACCTGCTGAAAATCAAACAGAAGAACAAAAAGGCATTTGCAGAATATCTGTACAAGACAACAGGTGAAAAAATCGACCCTGATTCCATCTTTGATGTTCAGGTTAAGCGTCTGCACGAATATAAACGCCAGCACCTCAATGCGCTTAATATTCTTGCTGAATATATCGAAATCAAGGAAAATCCTGAAATGGACTTCACACCAAAGACATATATCTTCGGTGCAAAAGCTGCTCCTGGCTACTACATGGCAAAACAGATTATCCGTCTTATCCATGCAATCAAAGGCCTTGTTGAAAGCGACCCTGTTACAAAAGACAAACTCAAGGTTGTTTACCTTGAAAACTATTCTGTTTCCCTCAGCGAAAGACTTATGCCGGCAAGTGAAATCAGCCAGCAGATTTCTCTGGCAGGTACAGAAGCTTCCGGTACAGGCAATATGAAGTTTATGATCAACGGTGCTGTTACATTCGGCACATACGACGGTGCAAATGTTGAAATCAAACAGTGCTGCGGCGCAGAAAACTTTATCCAGTTCGGTATGGAAACACCTGAAGTAAACGCTCTTAAAGCTGCAGGCTACAGCCCTAAAAAATACATTGCCGAAAGCCCTATTCTCCAGAAGGTTATGGCTCTGCTCAGAAGCGGCATCAACGGCAACTACTTCAATGAAATTGAAGACAATCTTACAAACAGCGACCCATATATGGTTATGGCTGACTTTGATTCCTATCACGAAACACAGCGTATGCTTAGAGATCTGTACAAAGACAAGGTTAAATTTGGCCGCATGAGCCTTATGAACATTGCAAACGCAGGTAAATTCTCTGCAGACAGAGCAATTGACGACTACGCTAAAAATATCTGGAATCTTGAAAAAATCAATTAAAACTGAACATACAGGTGACTTATGAGGATTTTTAACAGCAGAGATGAGTTTTATAAAAAGCCTTTCGGGGCAGTAAAGCAGAATACCTCCATAGATTTTGCCATTGCTCTCTCCCGTGACGATATAAAACCCTTTCTTTCCATTCAGAGAGAAACTGCTGAAAATCAAAAGCTTGCTATGAGTCTCAAAGGAAAAGAAAACGGTAAATTTATTTTTACCGTTTCTTTTATTCCAACAGAACGCGGACTTTATTTTTATTCTTTTGATTTAGGCGACTGCGGCATTTATAACGGCGGCAAAGGTGACGGAACTGTTGCAAAAACAGGCAACAAATTCCAGCTTACAGTATACGACAAGGATTTTTCCACACCACAGAAGGCAAAGGGCAAGGTTTTCTATCAGATATTCCCCGACAGATTCTACGAAGGCAGAAAGAAAACAAAACTCAGCTTTATTGACCGCGTTTACCGTCCCGACAAGGAAGGCGAACCTTTCTTCTACCCTACAGAACAGCCTGACGGATATCTGAACAAAGACTACTACGGCGGAGACCTGCAGGGCATTATCGAAAAGCTTGATTACCTTTGTGAACTGGGTGTCGGCTATATCTATCTCAACCCTATTTTTGAGGCTCACTCCAACCATCGTTACAACACAGCCGACTATATGAAGATTGACCCTGAACTGGGTACTCTTGAAGATTTTCACGCTTTGTGCGATGCTGCACACGCAAAGGGAATTTCCATTATCCTTGACGGTGTTTTCAGCCATACAGGCAGCGACAGTATCTATTTCAACAAGGAAGGCAGATATGACAGCAAAGGTGCATACGGCAATCCCGACAGTCCATACAGGAAATGGTATGAGTTTTCTCCCCGTTTCCGCTGCGGATACCGCGCATGGTGGGGCTTTGACACTCTCCCTGAGACCAACGAAAAGGACCCTGATTACATTGAATTTATCTGCGGTAAAGGCGGCGTAATCGACTACTGGCTCAGCCAGGGTGCAGACGGTTTCCGCCTTGATGTTGCCGATGAACTGCCTGACAGCTTTATCGACCAGATAAGAGTTGCTGTAAAGGCACACGGTGATGACAAGCTGCTTATCGGCGAAGTATGGGAAGATGCCACAAACAAAATCAGCTACAACAAGCGCAGAAGATATCTGCTGGGCACAGGTCTTGACACAACAATGAACTATCCTTTCCGTGTTTCCACCCTTGAGTTTCTCACAGGCGGCAGCGGAAACAAGTTCTGCGAAGAGGTTATGACCATCTGTGAAAACTATCCTAAAGAAGCACTTGATGTGGCTATGAACAATCTTTCCACCCACGATACGCCAAGAGCAATGACCGCACTGCGCGGCGAAAATCCTTACAGCACAGACAGATACTGGCAGTCAAAACGCTTTCTCCCTGCCGAAAAATATATTGAAGCACAGAAGCTGATTGTCTGCGGCTATGCAATGCTGTTTGGTCTGCCGGGACTTCCCTGCATCTATTACGGTGATGAAATAGGTATGCAGGGCTACCGTGACCCGTTCAACCGCGGATATTTTACCTGGTGGGCAATTGACAAATATATTCTGTCCAACATCAAAAAAATCTCCGAATTCCGAAACAGACACAAAGTGTTTGAAGAGGGCGGAATCCACTTTGTTTATTCAAGTGATGAGTGTGTTGCATTCACCCGCTACAATAAGGAAACAAAGGAAGAAGTGCTTATAGGTGTAAACCGCGGCAAAAAATCCGTAAAAATCAGTCTTGGTGAAAACGAATACACCATCCCTTCAATGTATTATATACTGGAAGAAATAAAATAATTTTTATTCCCTGTAATTCAAAACAAAACCATCGGTACAATACAGTTTCATCTGTCTGTCCGATGGTTTTCTTATACAACAAAAAATCCTGAACGGAAACCGTTCAGGATTTTTTACTGATAAATCAGAGTTTAACACTCATCTGAATTAAATCATTGCTTTTTTCTTTTTGGCTGCAATCTGCCATGCACAGCAGAGAACGATAACAACAACACCGATAATGTCTGTTACTGCGCCAGGAATAAGCATAAAGATACCGCCGAATATTGCCATAAGTCTCTGAATGATATTCATTTCAGCTACCATATAACCACCGAGACCGCCAGCAACACCAAAGAGACCGATAAGGGATGTTACAACGATAAGGATAACATCCAATACACCTGCATCGATAAAGAGCATTGCAGGGTTCATAGCAAAGATATACGGAACAAGGAATGCTGCGATAGCAAGACGTGACGCATTGAATGCAGTTTTCATCGGGTTGGATTTTGCGATAGCAGAACCTGCATAAGCCGCAAGAGCAACCGGAGGTGTGATGTCAGCTACGATACCAAAATAGAATACGAACATATTTGCTGCAATTGGGTTTACGCCCATACCGTTAACAAGGATTGGTGCACATGTTGTAGCCATGATAATATAGTTTGCTGTTGTTGGAACACCCATGCCAAGAACGATACATGTAAGCATTGTAAGGAACAGAGCAATGATAACTCTGTCGCCTGCAACCCCAACGATTGCAGAAATAAGAATCTGTCCAAGACCTGTCATTGTAACAACACCTGCAATAATACCTGCAACACCACAGGCTACCGCAACAGACAGTGTGTTTTTACCGCCTGTTTCAAGGGCAGCAACAAATCTCTTAGGATTCATTCTTGTTTCTTTATTAGGGATGCTTACAATAATTGCAAGCAATGTTGCGAAAACTGCAGAACGGGACATTGTGTAACCCTTCATAACCATTGCTACGAGTGCAATAAGCGGAATGAGGAGGTAACCCTGTCTGATGAACAGTGGGAAGAATTTTGGAAGTTCTTCTTTGGAAATACCTTTAAGGCCAAGGCGTTTAGCTTCCAGATGAACTGTGATGAAGATACCTGTAAAGTAAAGCAGTGCAGGGAAAATTGCACGGAATGCTATTTCACTGTACTGTACGCCAACCATTTCTGCCATAAGGAAGGCAGCAGCGCCCATGATAGGAGGCATAATCTGACCGCCTGTGGAAGCAGCAGCTTCAACAGCACCTGCAAATTCGCCTTTGTAACCGGTTTTCTTCATCAATGGAATTGTAACGGAACCTGTTGTAACTGTGTTACCAACAGAAGAACCGGAAACCATACCGCAGAGAGCAGAAGAAATAACAGCTACTTTAGCAGGACCACCTGTGGAAGCACCTGCGATGGAGTTTGCAAGCTGGATAAAGAATTCAGAAATACCTGTTGCTTCCAGGAAGGCACCGAACATAATAAACAGCGCTATGTAGGTGGAACAAACACCGATTGGAGTGCCTATAACACCGCCTGTTGTGTAGAACAGGTTGTAAACTACAGATTTGAGAATCTGCATAAAGCTTCTGCCCTGGTCAAAACCTGCCCAGAATGCATAGCCGATAAAGAATGTAACAACAAAGAGGATAGGCACACCTACCGAACGCCGGCATGCTTCCATAAGTACCAGAATACCTACAACACCAACAAATACTTCAACTGTGCTGATACGTGTTGCGTGGCTGATGATTTCTTTGAAGTTAACAACAAAATAGAAATAGGCCCCACTGCCCACAACCATAAGGAAAATGTCATAGATTGGAACGTGGTTAACTTTTGAATTGCCTTTTTTACCCGGATAAACAAGGAATACCAAAACAATAACAATACCTACAAAGAGAGAACGTCTTACACGTTCGTCCCAGTTTGCAAACAGGTTCATATAAATCATAAGAACCGCAAATGCTGCAAGGAGATAACCTATAACTGCTTTAGGTTTACCTTCCCAGTATCTTGTGTTGGACTCTCTGTCATATTTTTTCATTATGGCTTCTATGTCTTCAGCAGACCCTGCCAATTCCTCTTCAGCAGGAGCTGTGTTGACTTTAACGTTTTCATTTGCCATATAAAGTCCTCCTTGGATTATTTTCAGAAATATCTATGTTCACAGGAAAAACTCACTTTGCAGTTTCTGCCGCAGGTTTCCCTTAAACTGATTTCCTCGCCATTGATTGTAAGCGTATGGTCCGACCATGTGCCTACAATATAAGAGAGATATGGCATTTCCATATCAAAACCTGATACTACCATCTCTCCGTTTTCATTGATTTCAAGTGTCTGCCCTTCTTCAATCTCTGTCTGTACACCTGCACCGAAATTGTTATAGATTGTGCGGATTACATATATTTTGTGATCCTTTATCTGATAAACATCGGTGAGCGGATACTGATTGACAGAGTGAATAAATGTTACGGAGAATTCGTCCCCTTCCTGAACACGGAATTCTGTAATAACTTCATCCGTGTCTCCGTTCCTGAGAACAAGATAATCCCCGCCTCTTAGGGCATATATTGCAATGACTGCAATAATGACAGTCATTATTGCAGCCATTGCTGTAAACGTTAATTTCTTACTTTGCAAAGTTGTAAATTAGAGAGCGCCAACTTCTTTGAAGTATTTTTCTGCACCTGGGTGGAATGGAACGGAAACGCCGCTTACTGCATATTCAAGGCTGAGTTCTTCGCCTTTTGCGTGTGCAGCTGCGATTTCTGCCTGGTTGTCGAAGATAGCTTTTGTAAGGTTGTAAACTGTTTCTTCAGCAAGGTCTGGAGAACAGATCAATGTAGCTTTGATAGCAACTGTCTGAACATCATTGTCAACACCTTTGTAGGAGCCGCCTGGGATTGGGTATGTTGTGTAGTATGGATATGCTGCTGCAAGTTTTGCTGCATGTTCGTCGTCAACTTCGAGAAGGTTGATGTCGTTTGTTGTTGCAAGTTCTACGATAGCTGTTGTTGGTGCGCCAGCTGTGCAGAAGAATGCATCGATTTTGCCGTCTTTAAGAGCGTCGGAAGAATCGCCGAAACCAAGGTTGTTAACTTCGATATCGTCAAATGTCATGCCGTAAGCTTCGAGGATCTGACGTGCGTTGAATTCAACACCGGAGCCTGCGTCACCAACGGAAACGCGTTTGCCTTTGAGGTCAGCGATGGATGTGATGTCTTTTGTGGAAACAACCTGACAAACTTCTGCGTAGAGAGCTGCTACTGTGCGGAAGCCGTCAGCTTTGCCTTCTGCTGCGAAAAGGTCTGTACCGTTGTAACCATAGTCCATAACGTCGTTCTGAACGATAGCAAGGTCTGCTTCACCGTCGTGTACGAGGTAGATGTTTGCTTTGGAAGCGCCTGTGGACTGAACGTTGATTTCAACGCCAACATCTTTGCCGTTGATAACGTTAGCGATAACGCCGCCGAATGCATAATAAGTACCTGTTGTACCGCCAGTACCCATTGTCATTTTTACTGTTTCTGCTGGAGCTTCGCCGCCTTCTGGTGCTGGAGCTGGTTCAGAACCGCCACATGCTACCATGGAAAGAGCCATTGCGCCTGCGAGAATGAGAGCTAATAATTTTTTCATAAAACTTCCTCCTTAAAAATTTTTCGCGCGTTTTACGTTTTTAGCACTGATTGGATTATACTACATTTCGCCTAAAACCGCAAGCGAAAGTTTAATGTTTTTGTATATTTTAAACAATTTGTAATAAAATAATGCTAAAAATCAGCATTTAACGATACAAAATCCTAATGGAAACGTTACCATTTGCTTTTGGAAACGTTCCCATAATTTTTTACTCAAAAAATGGAAACGTTACCACTTTTTTCAAAGTATTTTCCGTTTCATTATCTTTGATATTTTAAGCCTTTTTATCAAATTATTATTA
>JAFSCM010000120.1 GCA_017436765.1 Oscillospiraceae bacterium | reverse complement strand
TCTTGGCAACAGTCCGGTGGACTGTTGCAACCAACCTGGCTTTTCCGCAGAAAAGCGAATCCATCCGCCTGCGGCCCTGAAAAGTTATCGCCGCACTCACGGCAGGCCTGGTGTGCCTGCCTGATTGCTGGTAACTTTCCCTTCGTCCGCCGCAATGGCTCCCCTTGATTAAGGGGAGCTGTCAGCAAAGCTGACTGAAGGGATTGTCAGGCATCTGCCACTGGCAGCGGTCGGCTCCCTTACCCACCAATAAACTTTTTAACCACAATATTCCTTTTAAACATTTTCACCTTTTACATTCTGACAGTTTTATATTATACTGTATTATAGGATATTATGTGGTATTGCGGGATACTGTACACACACCTGCCTGCCGCAGAATTTTACAAAACAATTATCAGATAAAAGGATTTTTATATATGCTGTTCAGTTCCAACCTGTTTCTGTGGGCATTTCTGCCGCTGACCGTTGTATCGGCTGTCTTTCTGAAGCCGCGGTACAGCAACATACTGCTTTTTGCCGCCAGCCTGCTTTTCTACGCCTGGGGCGAGCCTTTCTATGTGCTGCTGATGATTTTTTCCATCTGTGCCAACTGGCTTTTCGGCCTGCTTATAGACAGGGCAGACCGCTTTAAAAAGCTGCTGCTGGCAGCCGATATTGCAATGAACCTTTCCCTGCTGGGATATTTTAAGTACTATACCTTCTTTGCCGATACCGTAAACGGAATTTTCGGCAGCGAAATTTTTGCCGCAAGGGATATTGCCCTGCCCATCGGCATCTCCTTTTTTACATTCCAGACCATGAGTTATATTATAGACCTGTACCGCGGAAACTGCAGTGTGCAGAAAAATGTGCTCAGGCTGGGGCTCTATGTATCCTTTTTCCCACAGCTTATCGCAGGGCCGATTGTGCGCTATACCGATGTGGCACAGCAGATTGACCACCGCACCCTGTCGGCAGAAAAATTTGCATCAGGCTTCCGCCGTTTTCTCTACGGTCTGGGCAAAAAGGTTATCATCTCCAACACTATGGCACAGCTTGCCGACATTGTCTTTGCAACAGAGTTTGCACAGCTTACCTTTGCATCGGCATGGCTGGGGGCTGTGTGCTACACCCTGCAGATATACTATGACTTTTCCGGCTATTCCGATATGGCGATAGGCCTTGGCAGAATATTCGGCTTTGAATTTCTGGAAAACTTCAGATACCCTTATCTCTCAAAGACCATTCAGGAGTTCTGGCAGAGATGGCACATCTCCCTTGGCACCTGGTTCAGGGAATATGTGTACATACCCCTTGGCGGCAACCGCAGAGGCAGCGTGCGCACATATATAAATCTTGTTACGGTGTTTTTCCTTACAGGTATGTGGCACGGCGCCAGCTGGACCTTTGTGGTATGGGGGCTTTATCACGGCTTTTTCCAGATTGCAGAGCGTCTGGGGCTTAAAAAATTCCTGTCAGAACACAGCGTTTTAAGCCATATTTACTGTACTCTGGTGGTAATCTTCGGCTGGGTTATCTTCCGCAGCAACACACTGTATGACAGCGTGCGCTATATTCTGCGCATGGTCTGCCCATGGAGATACGGCCTTGAAAATATGTTCTCCCTTTGTACAGAACTTGGCAGCCGCGATATCCTGATCCTTATCTGCGCCGCTGCAGGCTGCGGCCTTGTGCAGCTTGTTTCAGCCGGAAAACCTGCCCTTGCAGAAAGATGGAAGTTTTCCTTTGCCGAGCTGTTTTTCCTTGCCGCTGTATGCCTTTACTGCATTATTCTCCTTGCGGCAGGCAGCTATAACCCGTTTATATACTTCAGATTTTAAGGGGGGACAAAAGTATGAAAAAAAGCTTATCCCGCGCATATATAGTTCTGTTTTTTGTTCTGCTCATTCTGCCCACGGTGGTTTTTGCCCTGTTTGGTGATAATTTTGACCAGACCAACTACGAACAGCGCCCCCTCAGCGAAAAGCCTGATTTGTCCGCAGAAAATCTGACGGAATTTCCCGCACTGTACGAAAGCTACTACAACGACCATCTGCCCTTCCGCACACAGCTTATAGAGGCCAACAGCCTGCTTAACTTCCACATCTTCCGCCACTCGGCAGTTTCCGATTCCCTTATCGGCCGTGACGGCTGGCTGTTCTACAACCCTGCAGGCAAGGACGGGGACACCATTGCCGACTATCGGGGAACAAACCTTTTTTCCGATGATGACCTGCAGTGGTTTGTAAACCACCTGACCACCATAAGGGACGAGCTGGCAGCAGAAGGCAAGGAATTTGTGGTACTGGTTATCCCCAACAAGGAGAGTATGTACAGCTCTTATCTGCCGGAAGGCAACCAGCCTGTGTCCCCCTATACCCGCGGCGACCAGGTGGTGAACCATCTGCAGCAGAACACCGACCTTGCGGTGATTTATCCAAAGGCAGAGCTGCTGGAAGCTATGGAGCAGTATCCCGAATATGATTTTTACTACAGGACAGACAGCCACTGGAACAACCTGGGTGCATATATAGGCTTTAAAAAGTTTATGGAACACTGGGATGTGCAGCTGCCAGGACTGGAACAGCTGGAAATAACCGCAAAGGACGGCTATTCGGGTGACCTTGTGGGTATGATGGGACTGACAAAGTATCTTAAATACGACACGGAATACATTCTGTCGCCCTACAGTGCAGAAAACGCACCTGCCGCAGATTATCCTTTTATCGACAAAAACTATGACGAGGAAGCCTACAACATAAAGGACGGCAGGGACTATGTCCACTTTACCGCAGAAAACGGCGTTGACAAGGAGATTTTTGTGGCAAGGGACAGCTACGGCGAAGCGCTGATTCCTATGATATCCTCCCACTTTGCACAGACACATATCGTGCACCAGCGGTCCTATTCTCCAAGACTTGTGCAGGAAGCTGACGCAGACATTGTGGTGTACGAGGTGGTGGAAAGATATGTGCCGAACCTTGTATACCTGCTGGATATACGCAAGAGATACTGATATATAACATAAATAAGAAAGAAAGGATATACCACTATGGCTAAAATGGAAACCGCATACTTTGCAGGGGGATGCTTCTGGTGCATTACTCCCACATTTAAAGAAACCGAAGGCGTAACCGATGTTGTCAGCGGATATTCAGGGGGAGATATGGAAAACCCCACCTACAAGGATGTAAAAAGCCAGAAAAGCGGACACAGGGAGACTATCCGCATAGACTACGACGCAGATATAATCGGCTTTGAAACACTTTTTGATATGTTTATGTGCGGGGTAAACCCTTTTGATGAGGGCGGACAGTTTATCGACCGCGGCCACAGCTATACCCTTGCGGTGTACTATCTGAACAACGAACAGAAGGACATAGCAGAGGAAAGTATCCGTGCCCTTGAGCACCATTCGGGTATGAAAACCTATATCAGCATTGAGCCGTTCAAAAACTTTTATCCTGCCGAGGAGGAACATCAGGACTATTACCTTAAACACCCCGAAGAATTCCGCAAAGAGCTTATCGAAAGCGGAAGAATTGCAGAATAAATTGCTATACAAATGCAAAATCCCACTGCTGAAGAATGCAGTGGGATTTGTTTTTTATATCATTATACAGATATTTCCAAGGGGCTTGGGGGCGGAGCTTCCCCAAATATCAATATGCGGCCGCGTCAAAGGTCGGCTAATCCATAAATATGGCAAGGCTGCCGAATGGCATAGCCTGCCGTCATCTATGGGGGTGACAGAAAATTTGTAGAGCTTTGCGGAGCAAATTTTCGTCAAGAGGGGGCAAAGCCCCCTATGAAAAAGGTCGCAGACCTTTCCAGCGCCACTTTTGGTACTTTTGGTGTCAAAAGTACATAAACCCGCGAACGCAAGTTCGCACCTGAAATCAACATACGGCAGTATGTTAAAAAATTCTACTTCACAAACCGTGAGGTCTGCACCTTATATATAAACTGTTTTGCAAAGCCTCTCGGAACAAGTCTTGTGGCAAATGCACCCATTTTGCATACTGCGCCGGGAACGGCGATTGGTCTGCCCCGCTGCATCATTTCGTAGCCGTAGCGGCTCACCTTTGCGGCCTTGCCGTCCTCTTTGCCGCTGAAAAGAATGTTC
>JAFSCM010000119.1 GCA_017436765.1 Oscillospiraceae bacterium | reverse complement strand
GTGGTTATATATATCGCCGTAGATATTTTTTACCTTTTCGCTGTCGTCCACCGCAACAGGTGCTTCCATAAGATGATTTACCCTTTCCACATTGGCCTGAAGGGAAACCGTGTTGTTGAGACACTGGCAAAGCTGTTCGATAGGACCGAGAATGGAGAAGGTATAGCTGATAAACACCGCAAGGGTGCCCACATCAAGGGCAAGGCTGTTTACCATAGGCACGCTGATGCTGACTACTATAGCCACGCACATTGAGGCACCTGCAGCAATCATAGGCATAAAGGTGCGTTCAAGGTTGCGCACACGCATTGTCTTCAGCTTCATCTCCATGTTTACATCGCTGAACTCGTCCATTATGAGTTCTTCCGAAGCAAGACCTTTTATGGTCTGTGCACCTGTGATGTATTCATTGTAAGCGGCGGTAACTGCGGCGTTCTGTTTTCTTGCCGCACGGTTGAGCACAATGAGCCTGCGCTGGATATATGCAGTGATTATGCCAAGTGCAATTACCACCACCGTCACTATAAGCCCCAGCTTTACATCCAGCAGTATCATACTGATAAGGATAAAGATAAGGTATGAACCCTGAAAAACTATCATTGCAAGACGCCAGGAGAACATACCGCCCATACTGTTGGTGTCGTTCATTACACGGGCAAGCACAAAGCCCACAGGGGTTACATTGAAATATTCAATGGACAGTTCCTGAATATGTTTATACAGGTTATAGCGCATATCACGGCCCACGCCCATTTCGATAACTATGGCTTTCTGTGAGTAGACCACCGAACCCCAGCCCTGAATGACAGCAAGCAGAACGAAAACAACGGTGAATGCCACAATGCCGTCCAATGTACGCTGTGCAATAAAGGTGTTGATGGCATATTTGGTCATCAGAGGAAAAAAGGCGTCAAAAAATGCGGTGAACACACAGGTGAACATAAGCCAGTACAGCTCTTTTCTGTACGGTTTCAGGTAAGGAAAAACCTTTTTCCATTCAGACAGGTCAAACCTGTCTGCCAGAGCATGTTCATCATACATTGTCCTCACCTGCCTCTTCCTGAGTTTTTTCTATAATATCCTGCTGGATTTTTACAATTTCACGGTATATGCCCTCTACGCCCGAGAGATATTCGTGGCTGCCCTGCTGGACAATTCTGCCCTTGTCCAGCACAAAGATATTGTCCGCCTGCATAAGTGTATTTACACGCTGACCTATGATGATACAGGTGGTGTCCGCTGTATAATTGGCAAGATTTGCACGGATTGCCTTGTCTGTTACCGCATCAACTGCGGAGAGGGAGTCGTCAAACATAACCACCTGCGCACCTGTATAGATTGTGCGGGCAATTGCCACACGCTGCTTCTGACCGCCCGAAAGGGTAACGCCCTTTTCCCCCACAACAGTGTCATAGCCATCCCTGAAGGAGAGTATGCTGTCGTGTATGCAGGCAATTTTTGCGGCGTGCTCCACCTTTTCCATATCGGTGGTTTTGTCGGTTATGGCAATATTTTCCTTTATGGTTTTGCTGAACAGGAAAGGCTCCTGCATAACCAGTGACATATTGCGGCGCAGAGAACGCAGGTTAATATCCCGTACATCCACACCGTCTATTAAAATTCTGCCGCTCTGCGGTGTGTAAAAGCGCAAGAGCAGTGCCAGCATTATGCTTTTGCCGCTGCCGGAGGCCCCCAGCATTGCAACAGTCTGGCCTTTTTCTATCCTTAATGAAAGACCGTCAAAGATGATATGGTCGCCAAAGGCAAAATGCACATCTTCAAACACAATGTCCTTTTCAAATCTGAATTCCGCACCGCTGTCGTAATCTTCCAGTGGTGCATCGGTGATTTCGCTTACACGGCCCAGGGCAACAGTGGCCTTTGACAGGTCACCTATTATCCTGCCAAGGGAACGGATAGGCCAGGAAAGCATACCGTTAAATGCCATAAAGGACACCATATCGCCTGTGGTAACTTCGCCGTTTACTGCAAGAACAGTACTTGCGCAGAGCACAAGAATAACCTGGAAAACCGTCAGTATATCGCCGCCTGCCCAGAACACCGCCAGCAGGTCGCCAACCTTTACCCAACGGTCGGTAAATTCCTGATTCTGCACAGCAAAACGGTCAAGTTCCCATTTCTGTCTGCCGAAAGCACGGACAACCCGTGGTGCAGACAGATTTTCCTGCGCCATGGCCTGCAGTTCCCCTTCTGCCTCGTCGGCATAGGTAAACTCACGGGATATTTTTTTGTTGAAGGATACGGAAAATATGCTGATTGCCGGCACACTGATAAAGCTTATCCAGGCAAGTTTAGGACTGATGCCGAACATAAACCAGTAGGCAACGGCAATTTTGGCTATAACCCGGGCAAGCTGGGTGAACTCCACCACAAAGTTGCGCACAAGGTCAATATCCGAAGAACAGCGCTGGATGATATCCCCTGTTCTCACCGATTTGTGATAGGAAAAGGCCGCCATCTGCAGGTGGTCAAAAACGCTCTGTCGCATATTGTAGCCAAGGTTTTCACCAAGATTGTGGCTGGCATAAAGGCGCACCATCTCGCAGAGGGATGTCATAAGTGCAACCACCGCAAAAACACCGATAAGGGCATACAGGTTTCTCACAAGATAATCCCTGCCGCCGAGAGTATCTATATAGTCTGTAACAAACTGCGGCAGGTCAAAAGGGGCAGTGCCGATTACACTGTCCACCGTTACGCCTATAAGTTTCGGGCCCAAAAATTCAAAAAACGCACCGAAAACAATAAAAATAACAGCAAGAAAAATATATCTCCAGCTGCCCTTAAGCTGGGAGAGAAGATATCTGAAACTGCTTGTCTTTGTCTTCATCGGAAACCTCGGAAAATTCTGATTTCTGTACAACAGATACTTTTCATTCTGATAATTTATTCTATCACAAATGCCGTATATTTAAAAGCATACACACCTTTATAAAAATATAAATTGTGCAAAATAAAACAGGGCCCTGCGGCCCTGTTGAATCTGCGGCAAATTAAACCATTTTCTTTCTTTCGATCGGTGTTGAAAGAATAATCTGTGTGCTTGTTCTGCCCATCTTCTGGAATTTGATGATAAGACGCTCAAGATCCCCGATTTCCTTTGCGTCAACCTTTACCAGATAGCTGTAGTCACCTGTAACATGGTAACATTCAACCACCAGAGGCTCATTTTCCACCAGTTCCAGCAGGTTTTCACGGTCCTGCGGGGAGATGGAAACATTGATAATTGCATGCACTGTTCTGCCGATTTTTTTCGGGTTTACAATTGCAGTGTAACCTTCAATAATCCCCTCTTTTTCCATTCTCTTGATTCTTTCGCTAACTGCCGGTGCAGTAAGGGATATTGTCTGTGTGATTTCCTTTACTGTAATGCGGCCGTTATCCTGTAAAAGTTCAAGAATTTTTTTGTCAATACTATCCATACTCTTGATCCTCCGATAACTTTTATATATGTCAAAAAAAATAAAAATCTATGTGTAAAATTATATCTGATTTCTGGAGGTTTTTATTGTAATAATTATATAACTATTTTTTTAATTTGTAAATATTTTTGTTAAATTTCATAACTTTTATAAAGATAGGCAAATTTTTTGTCCACAATTCCTTTAACAATTATACCTTCGGCAGTATACTCCTCGCTGTGAACCACGCCGTTTTCGCGGATTGTGCTGATAAGCCCTGTCTGGCTGTAAGGCAGCAGTATGTTAAGCTGCTGCATACGGCCGGAAAGCTTTTCGTCTATCTTTTCAAGCAGCGTTTCAAGGCCGAAACCGCTTTTTGCGGAAACACGCACACCGTTTTCCATAAGAAACGGCTGGTGTTCCCTGTCGCACTTGTTGTAAACTGTGATGATATTGTCCTTGTCCACGCCTATTTCGTCCAGAACTTCCCGGGTAATCTGCAGCTGATTGTCTCTGTCCTCGCTGGAAATGTCGCATACATTGAGAACGATGTCCGCATATTTTGCCTGCTTGAGTGTGGATTTGAAGGCTTCCACCAGTTTGTGTGGCAGACGGCTTACAAAGCCTACCGTGTCAACAAGGATTGCATTCTGTCCGCTTGGCAGCACAAATCTGCGGGCTGTAGGGTCAAGGGTTGCAAAGAGCATATCCTTTTCAAAAATTTCACTGTTGGTGATTTTGTTGAGCAGGCTGGATTTGCCAACGTTTGTATAGCCTGTAAGGGCGATAACGGGAACATCGTTTTTCTTGCGTTTTTCGCTGAGGATATCGCGGCGTTTTTCCACCTGTTCCAGCTTTTCCCTGATAAGTGCAATACGCTGATTGATATGACGGCGGTCGTATTCCAGCTTGGATTCACCTGCACCGCGTCGTGCACCGCCGCCGCCTGCGCCGCCGCCACCCTGACGGGAAAGGCTGGCGCCCATACCGCTTAATCTTGGAAGCTGATATCTGAGCAGTGCAAGTTCTGTCTGCAGCTTGCCCTCGCTGGTGGTTGCCCTTTTGGAGAATATTTCCAGAATAAGCATTGTGCGGTCGATAACCTCCACCTCAAGAAAATCGGAAATATTCTTTATCTGGCTGCCTGTCAGCTCACAGTCGAACACGCACAGTTCCACCTCGTTGTTGTGGCAAAGTTCCTTTACCTCTGCCATTTTGCCTTCGCCCAGGTAATATTTGTTTTCAGGATTGTCCTTGCGCTGAACCACCTGACACACCACCTGAAGGTCGCCTGCTTCGCACAGATTTTCCAGCTCTTTCATAGAGTCGTCAATATCGTATTCTCCGCAGTCCACACCTGCTATAAGTGTTCTTGTAAGGATTTTTTCCTGTCCGTTGTCAATAATATTTGTCATATAATCACCGTCGTTTATATTTTATAAATGTATTTATCTTTATTTTTTCACATATCTGTGCTAAAATCGTACCATAAAGTTTAAGGGAGGTACTGTAAATGTTTTGTCCGAGATGCGGCAGAGCCGTTAACGAAACAAGCAATTTCTGCGGAGGCTGCGGCCTTTCCAGAGCTGAAATTGAAAAGTACATTGTAAAAACACAGCCTGAAACCGTTCAGCCACAGCCTGAAGCTGCCCCTGAAGAAGCCAGAACCGTTTCCTGGGAAAGCCAGCCTGCTGCCGAAATGCCAAAGGCTGAAAATGAACCTTGTTTTGCAGAAAAAGAAATTATCACTGAAGCTGCAAAGGAAACAGAAACAGCAAAAGCTGAAAAGACCACAGATGCCCATCAGCACACATATACATCAGCAGAAAGCAGCTGTGCACAGAACAGTTCCGCACAGGCAGAATACCGCAGTGCTGAACCTGTAAAGGCTGAAAAAAGCGAAAATCTGTCCACTGTTGACTTTATATGGATGATGATTATCGCAGGTATTCCTGTTGTAGGGCTTATCTATCTTATCGTTCTCGCTTTTCAAAATGATAACACGAACAAACGCTCCTATGCAAGAGCAAGCCTTATCATAAGCATTTTTGCAAGCATTATAGGCATGGTATTTGTTCTTGGGTTCCTGCTTTCCGCTATTTAACCGCATATAAAAAGGGAATCCGTCCGTGAAAACGGCATCCCCGTAAAAACGCAAATATCCGCCATATCGCAGTTTTGTGATATGGCGGATATATTTTTGCACTATTCTTTAACTTCAAATTTATAGCCTACGCCCCATACTGTTTTAAGGGACCATTTTTCGCTTACGCCTTCAAGTTTTTCCCTGAGTCGTTTGATGTGTACATCTATTGTACGGCTGTCACCGTAATATTCAAATCCCCACACTTCGTCCAGCAGGGCATCACGGGTGAAAACCTTGTTTGCATTTTTTGCAAGGTAGTAGAGCAGTTCCATCTCTTTAGGCGGTGTGTCCACAACCTCGTCCCGCACCTTGAGCTCGTATTTTGTGATGTTTACAACCAGGTTTTCAAACACCAGCTCGCCTTCGTTGCTTTCTTCCTTGGCAGAAGAAGTGCGTCCTGCACGGCGCAGAACTGCCTTGATGCGTGCAACAACCTCTTTTGTATCAAAAGGTTTTACAATATAGTCATCGGCGCCCAGTTCCAGCCCCAGCACCTTGTCAAAAGTTTCGCCCTTTGCGGTGAGCATAATGATAGGTGTTTCTTTTTTTGCACGGATGCGGCGGCAGGCTTCCCAGCCGTCAACACGGGGCATCATAACATCCAGCAGCACCAGGTCTATATCCATTTCATCGTGCACAGCAATTGCACTTTCGCCGTCGTGGGCAAGATATGTCTCGTAGCCTTCCTTTTCAAGATAAAGGCGCAGAAGCTCGCAGATATTTCTGTCGTCATCAACAATGAGGATTTTTTCTCTGTCCATATTTTAACCTCCGTGGGAGTTTATACTTTGTATTTATACTATATTACCATAAAATTATGAACAATTAAAGATAATATCGTGTATAAAATTCGACTCATATAAATTGTGATGAATTATATGTTTTTCAGCACACCTGCAGCATCCGCTTTAATCTTTCAGGGATAATGTATTATTTTCATCAGAATTCAATCCCGTAGGGCCAGGTTGTTATGCCGCCGATTTCGTACACAGCTGTATAGCCCAGCTTTGCCAGAACAACAGCTGCCTTTTTGCTTCTGTTGCCGCTGCGGCAGTATACCAGCACAGCAGCATCTTTGCTTCCCACAGCCTTTGCCGCTGTGTCGGCATTTATGGTGCCGAGAGGCAGCAGAACCGCACCTTTTATATGCCCGCTGTCATATTCGCTCTGTTCCCTTACATCCAGAACAACAACACCGCCATTATCCATCATTGCTTTGGCTTCTTGCTGTGAAATGCTTTTGTACCCGCTGTTTTTTCTGGTGATAAACACCGCAGCCAGCAGCACTATCAATATTATAGGTAAACTTTTCATACTAATCCTCCTCTGTAATACATTCTTTCTTTTGCGCAGCCAGCCTTATGCTGTTCCGCCGTATTTTTATCTGTTTTGCTGTCTTTATTATAAATTTCTGAAAACGGCTTGTCCATATTTGTGTGATTTAGTCTCACAATATAGTTATCTGCAGAGGAAGGCATAAATATCGCGCGGACAACAGACAGAGGTATACATCCCATAAAACACAAATATCCGCCACATCACGGTAAGGTGATATGGCGGATATATCTTTGTCTGTTCTGGCAGAAAAGTGCTGTCAGGCAGCATTTTTTGCTTCTGATATCTCCTTGCGGAAATGTCCTTTAATATACTACTTTACGGTAAGTGCTTTTTTAATCATATACGGGTGCAGTTCCATTATACCGCTGCCACAGCTGATTGCCTTAAAAATTTCTTCCTTATTCCCGTTTTTCCACCAGGAGCCTGAAAGGCTTGTAACCTTTGTGCCTGCCCAGCCCTGCGGGAACATAGGTGTGGAGGAGCCCACCATAGCAATTTCTTCAGCATTTGGGCACATTGCAAGCAGGCCGTCTATGCTGCCGTTGATTGTGCTGGAGCCTGTGATAATCATTTTATTGCACTTTGGCAGAAGTTCAGGCTGTTCACACATCGGATGGATGGAAACATTGCCGCCGAATGCGGAAACACTCTCATCAAAAACGATAACTTCCTTTACTCTGCTCTGCAAAGCCTTTGCTACAGGGCCGATAAGACCGATCATGCCAACTGTATCTTCGGCTGTAAATTCAATACCGAACATTTTGTCAGGGTTGCTGTCATCAGGAATATCAATCTGCTGACTTGCTGCAGAAAGCACGGAAGAGCCGATTGAGCGGCCGATATAATCGTCCTTTTCGCTGAGCCATGCAGCAACTTCCGCTGCAGGTTTGCCGATTGCATCCTTTGCGTATGCAAAGGCACTGCATCCCGGCGGAAGACCGTGACGGAGAACATAGGAAACGCCTACGCTGCCGTCGGAAAGCTGGCAGGAGATAAGGCTGATGCCCACAACAAGGTCCTTTACGATTTTGCCTTCAAGATAAGGCTGTGCCGCTGCAACAATATTTTTTACAACTAAACTTTCATTCATATAATTAACCTACAATTTCTTCGATAAACACAACATCGTTAAGTTTGCCTGTTGCGATAATCATATCAGGGAAGTTTGCGTTGATTGCGCCGGAAAGTGCACCGCGGAGGCCGCCTTCGTCGTAATCTTCAGGTGTGATTGGAATGTAGAACACGTCTGTTGCAACAAGGTTGTATGTCTTTGTGTTGTCCCAGCCGTATTTCTGCAGATGTTCATTTACATTGTATTCCTGTTCTGTTATGATGGAAGCAATAACTTCGCCGTTGTACATTACAGCGTGTTCAAAGTTTTCGATTGCTGTGCCGTCTGCACCCATAAGAACAGGGCTGTTGCCGCTCTGGAAATCGTCGATAAGAACTGTCATAGCTTCAAAAGCATCTGCAGCAACAGTGTGGAAACCGCCGTCTGTTGTGTAGATGTCAACAGAGCCTATCGGTGCTTCGGTAAGGTGTTTTGTTGCAGCTGTCATCGGATAGCCGTTGTAATCTGCGCCGTTGTAGCTTACTGTTTCTGCAACAGGTGCTTCAGCTTCTGTAAAGACACCTTCACGGCTGAAAACCAGTGTATTCTGGATAAAGATAATGCGTTTGCCGTGCTGGATTTCGCTGTATGGTTTCATAATATCCTTATACAGCGGTGCTGTTGTTTCTTCAGGGTTTGGTGTGGAAACAGGAAGCTGTTTCTTTTCTTCTTCGCCGCTTTCAGCAGGAGCAGAAGAGCCGCATGCAGCAAGGGACATAGCCATCACAGCTGCAAGAATAACTGCAAGAATTTTTTTCATTTTATTTTCCTCTTTCTTTGTTTAAAAGATGTCTGATTATAACATATTTCAGATATTCCGTCCACAGCAGTGTACTGCAGGAATTCTGTTTATGATAATTTTTTATAATTCTTCAAATGCAGGCTCGCAGAAAAACGCTGTGTCGTCTGCATCACTTTTGTGTATTTTCACCTTTACACCATAGGTTTTTCCCAGATTTTCCGCCGTCATTATGTCGCGGGGCGCACCCTGTGCAATAATTCCGCCGTGGCCCATAAGCACTGTTTTGTTGCTTACCTGCCAGGCGTGTGCAGGCGAGTGGCTGGTCATAATGATTGTCATACCCTTTGCGGAAAGGTTGCGGAGGGTTTTCATAACCAGTGCCTGATTTTTAAAGTCAAGGTGGCTGGTTGGTTCGTCAAACAGGATAGCCTTTGGTGTCTGACAGAGTGTGCGCGCGATAAGCACCAGCTGTCGCTGACCGCCCGAAATGCGGGAATACGGCTTTTCGGCAAGGTGGGCAATACCCATCTCTTCCATAATGCTGTAAGCCATATCGGTGTCGGCCTGGCTTGGTGTCTGGAATGCGGACAGATAAGGGGTACGGCCCATGCGCACAACCTCGAGGGATGTGTACGGGAAAGCCACCGAATGTTCCTGATAAACGATGCCGATTGTTTTGGCAAGGTCGGTTATGGAATATTCGTTCAAAGGCTTGCCGTCAATGTTAATGCTGCCTTTGGCAAGCTGAAAGTTGCCTGCAATACAGTTAAAAAGTGTTGTCTTGCCGCAGCCGTTTGCGCCGAGAATACACACGCTGTCGCCCTGGTCAACGCTTAAGTTCACATCTTCCCATATATATTCCCTTCCGTGATAGGAAAAGGAGGCGTTTTTAACTTCGATAATTTTGCCCATCAGTTCCAGCCCCCTTTCGTTTTTCTTAAAAGGAATGCAAATACCGGTGCACCGATAATTGCTGTAAGGATACCCAGCGGAATTTCTGTGGCTGTAAGCTGTCGGCAGAGGTTGTCCACTATAAGAATATAGCTTGCGCCCACAAACATTGTTGCAGGGATAAGCTTTTTGTGGTCAGGGCCCACAAGCATACGGCAGAAATGAGGTATAACCTGACCTACCCAGCCGATGATGCCGCAGATGGAAACCGCTGTGGATGTGAGAACTGTGGAGAAGATGATAATGCCGATTTTGATGCGTTCTGT
>JAFSCM010000118.1 GCA_017436765.1 Oscillospiraceae bacterium | reverse complement strand
TTGTTATATCCATTTAACTATGGAGGCAGATATTAAATTGTAGTACAAGTGTTTCTTATTGCGAGCGAAGCCAAGCAACAAGGTTCTTGCGGCTGAAATCCGAGATTTCAGTAATGCGCAGCATTAAGTTGCGAAAGCAACACGCAAGGTTCTTATATCCATTTAACTATGGAGGTAGATATTAAATTTTGTACAAACAGTTATTGCTTCATTCTGAATTTTACACAGCGGATAGAGCACACATCTTCATGAAACGCTATATAATAATACACCATTATGCTTTAAAAATCAAGAAATATAAAGCAATAAACAAGCCGTTTGACATATATTTTGTCAAACGGCTTTAAACTTTTTATTTTCCGTTATAAACCATTGCTCTGTGTTTCCATCTGCGGCGTCTGTATGCGATAAATGTAATTACCGCACCCATCACCCAGCTTGTAAGCAGAGAGATAAACAAAGCCTGATATGAACCTGTTGGCAATTCAGGTGTTCTGGTCAGATATGCAATTGCATAAGCCAGCGGAACACGAATCAGCACGGTTGTGATTATGGAAATCCACATTGGACTCATTGTATCACCTGCACCGCGCATTACGCCGGACAGACACTGTGTAACCGCCATAGCAATATAGCCTGCTGCAAGCACACGCATCATTCGCATACTCAAATCAACAAGTTCAGCTGTATCGGTAAATGCATACATAAGGATATCGCCAAACAACAAAATGATAACTGTAATGGTTGCGGATACACCAACGGCAATCAGTGTACCAACCTTTGCACCTTCTTCCACACGGTCAAAACGGCGTGCACCGACATTCTGTCCTGCATAGGTTGTCAGTGCTGTACCAAAAGAAAAGTTCGGCATCATAGCAAAACCGTCCACACGCATAATGATAACATTTGCTGCAATAACCATTTCGCCAAAGCTGTTGGTAAGGGACTGCACTGTAATCATAGCCATAGAGAAGATTGCCTGTGTGAGACCTGACGGCAAGCCAAGTCTGATAACCTCCATTGTGTATCTTTTTACAGGTTTCAGCTCTTTTACCCCAAGGTCGAATACAGATTTCATCCTTAGCAGTTTTAAAAGACAGAGAAATGCCGATACAGTCTGTGCAATTACCGTCGCAAGAGCAACGCCTGCAACCTCCATGCCAAGACCTGCAACAAACCATATATCAAGCACAATATTGATTACTGTTGCAATAAGCAGATATACAAGTGCCGAGGTGGAATCCCCAAGGCCGCGGAGAACACCGCCGAGAATATTGTAAAATGCCATACCGCCAACACCCATCATCAGTATCATAAGATAGTCATGGCACCAGCCTATAATACTTTCCGGTGTTCCGAGAAGATGCAGTATAGGGTCAACTGCAAATATTGACACTATCATAATTACAACGGTGGCAATAATTGTCAGAGTAATACTGTTCCCTATGCTTCTGGAAAGATTTTCCCTTTCCTTTGCACCGAAATACTGGGAAACCATAATGCCTGCACCTGTGGAAATGCCTACAAACAGTACAAGCAGAAGATTGAATATCGGACTGGCGGAGCCAACTGCCGCAAGGGCATTGTCTCCTACATATTTACCTACAACAATACTGTCCACAGTGTTGTAAAGCTGCTGTGCAATATTACCTATAAGCATTGGCACGGTAAAAAGAACAATCTTTTTTGCCGGTGAACCTTCTGTCATATCAGAAGGGGCAAACAAAGCCTTTATATTCACTGGTGTTACCTCCTCAATCACAAAATATATATCAAGTTCAATCAATCATAATATTTCTATTTTATAGCTTTTCACAATTTATTTCAATAGCTGCGGTTGCAGCAAAACAAAAAACTGTGTGAACTTTTCAGCCACACAGCTTTTGTGATTATGTTTTATTTCTGTTGTATATATATCTTACCGTATGTACAATCAGTATGGTAGCAAAAAATATGTCCGCAAAATTCACAATATGGGAGAAAAACGAATATACAGCAGCATTTGACTTTATTATTTCAAAAATCATATTTATATACATTTCTGTCCTTGCCAGTATCATACGGCCTGCATATATCAAAATATATGCCGCCCATCCGCAGACAAGTTTTATTTTCAGCTTCTTAATATCCTTTACAGGCATATATTTAAATCTGACTGCTGTAAACGCTATCAGACTCACAAGCAGAATTACCCATATCCACGCAGCGGCAAGCCTTGTGTAGTTCATTTCAGGTGTAAAACGGAATGTCATAAAAATCAGATTTGGATTTATACTTGTGCCCCAGCGCATAAAAACATCCGCCATGATATATACTGACCATGCGCACCATATTCCTACATTTTTCCTGACTGCAAAGCATATAATTCCGCAGACTATAAACGGAACGGCATAAAATATTCCCCCAAGGCTTCCTGTTGCCAGAAGGATGCCGAATGTAAGCAGAAATGCCATACAAAACAGAATTACAGCTGCAATTTTCCGTGTTTCCATAGCATTCTTCCGGGACTGTACATAAACATATTCAACTTTCTGACTGTCAGTTTTTTTGCCGTCATCATTTTCAACTGACTGAACGGTATGTGAATTTCCTTTTACCAGCTCATCAATTGTAATGCCGAAAATTTCGCTCAGCTTTATAATTTTATCAAGGTCCGGCACAGCACTGCTGTTTTCCCATTTTGATACCGACTGCCGTGACACCTCCAGTTTTTCTGCAAGGTCTCCCTGGGATAATCCTTTTTGTGTCCTTAAACTGTATATTCTTTCGCCTATGTTCATATTGTTCCTCACTGTTTTTTGCTGATTAAAGTATACCCCATCCCACCTGCAAAGTCTATCAATCTGTCTTTAAAATTTAGCAACTGACGGTTGCACTGTGCTTTTCAATATAAAATCCGTATCAGTATGCCATCGCTGACGCACCGATACGGATTTACATTTTATTGTATATCCTTTTCCATCGCAAGCTGCTCAAGGGATTGTTTCAGGGCACTTTGTTTTTCCTTCTCCTGTTTTTCCATATTTTCAAGATTGCATATTGCCTTGTCCAGATGGGTTATCACCTCAAAGATTTTTGTTCTTGCGTTCTGAATTTTGTTCATAACTGCCACATCGGTGAAAATGTTATCCCACATAAAATCTGCCAGTCTGAGAAAATCTCCTATGTACATATCTATGTCAGTATGGATATCCACATCCGCAAGTTCGGTTTTAAAACGGCTTAATTCTTGCTGCATCTCATATATAATATTCTGTGCGCTGTCCATTCTGCTGTATTTCATAGCATCCGCCACAATACCGCCGCCGAACACATCAAACATTGCCCAGCCGTCTGCACTGTTAAGATTTCTATCGGCCTGTACTGCCTTGTCACGGGCCTTTCTGCCCGCGACAATTGCCTCGTTAAGTTCCCTGCACACAACCTCGCTTTCTGCAAGCCGGTTATTCATCTTCAGAATATTTTCATCATTTTCTCCCATACTCTGCAGTTTTTCTTTAAGTACAGCCTCATACTGTTCCTCGCAGTCCTTTATATCAAATTTCTGCTGAACATATCGGGATATGTCCCGTGTTATCCCATCCAGCTGGAATACCGCCGCGTCATACTCTGCTTTTGCCCTGAGCATTTCCCGTGTTTCCTTGTCAAGCATCTCGTCCTTTCTTCCCGTAAGAGAGTAAAACAGAGCTGACAGACTGACTTTTTCCAGCCGGTCCACATCCTTCTGCTCCTTGTCATACTTTGATTTCAGCAGATTGATTTTACCTTCAAGCCTTGATTTCTGGCTGTACAGTTCACTGAGCTTTTTTTCTATGCCTTTCTTTGTACAAACCTGTTCATAAAGCTCGTTCAGTTTCATAATTTCATCCTCCAAAACAAAAAGAGGTCTGCCGGAAATTATACAAACTCCGATAAACCTCCCTGTAAAAACTATTTAGTTAAATGCAAAAATTTTATTTGCAATCGAGTAACCTGCAGTTATTGCTTTTCTGCCCAGAACACTGTCCATCTGCATCGCAGCACCCATAGCAGTCTTTTTAACCGCTTTGTACAGCGGATAATTTTTCTGTTTCATATAATGCCACAGTTCATCTTTTTTGGCAATATGTTCTGTTGTGCCTGCCTTTACAAGCAGAACGGTGGAAACAGCAGAAATCATTGTAAGATATTTTATCATATACTGTCTGAGTCTTTTGTTTTCCAGTGCCATAACATCACAGCAGTCAATCATAATTTTGTTAACCCTCAGCTGCTGGTCAATGCGTGAAATCATAATCTTTTCATTTACGGACTGGTCTTCCCTGCCGATAAAGTAGTGGTAAAGATTGATATCCACATAATACATTGTCTGCACATAAGGAAGCGGCTGATAAACAAAAATATTGTCAACATAGAATGTGTGTTTAGGCAGTTCCAGTTTGCAGTCTTTAAGCAGCTGTGTACGATAGATTACACTGTGCATAAGCAGGTTCTGATGAGGAAGGAATTTTTTGATATCACTCCAACCGAAAATCTGATTCTGCGGAAGCACATTTGTATATCTGATAGGACTCTGCTTGTTTTCGCTTGGCTTGTCGTAAACATAGTTTGCAATAAACATATCCACATATTTATTATGGCTGCGGAGTTTACGCAGAGTTGCCGCTACCTGTCTGAGTGCATCTGTGTCAAACCAGTCGTCACTGTCCAGAACCTTGAAATAAAGACCTGTTGCATTTTTAAGGCCTGTATTTACAGCCTGTCCGTGACCGCCGTTTTCCTGATGAACACATTTAACAATGGTAGGGTATTCCTCTTCATACTGTCTGCCTATTTCCAGAGTATTGTCCTTTGCTGAACCGTCGTCCACTACAATAATCTCCACATCTTCACCCAGCACAAGGCAGGAATCAATAGCCTTTGCCATATATGCCGCTGAATTGTAACATGGGATTGCCACAGATAATAATTTCATAATTTATATCCTCTTATAAAGTAATAATCGTAATTTTAATATGATATTGCTCATACTTGATATTATTATAACATATCTACAGTTCAAAGTGCTATATTTTCACAAAATTATTACGAATAATATCTGAATTTTACAGATAAAACTGCAAAACAGATAAAACACCTCACAGTCAGGGTATTAAACCTTTGTCTGTGAGGTGTGCTTTTAATTATTTAACAGCATTGCCGCAATGTTTGCAGAAAGCGTCGTCATCGTCAACATCCTTGCCGCAGTTAGGGCAGTATTTAACTTCCTTTACATCATCCGGGTCAATGTCGATAACCACTGTATCTTCGTCGTCCTTATCTTCCGCTTTAACTTCTTCCAGCTGTTTTTCGATTTTTTCAATCTCTTCAATATACTGTTTTACAAGTTCATCATTGCTTTCGCCTGATTTATGGATTGCATAAACAAGTGCACCAAGCTGTTTCTGCGCTTTGGAAAGTTCGTTTTCCAGAGAGAGTTCGTTGAGTTTGTCCTTGCCTTTGTCAATATATTCACCTGTAACCTTGGCAACTTTGTCTGCAACTTTTGCTGAATTTTCAAGTAAATTGTCAAATAATCCCATAGTATTTCTCCTTTATATAAATTATTTTTATCAACAATAAAATTCTTTAAGCATTGAATTTGAGAGAAGATATCCCTCCGGAATAAAATCGCAGTTGTTGAACACCCTGATAAGCTTCTCCAGACGTTCAGATTCCGGTGAACCGTCTTTAAGTCCTGCGGAAAGATTTTTCAGTGCAGAGTTCATAACCAGTATTTCATAGCTGAAGGATGTATCCAGCAGCAGGTCTGCATTTGGTTTGAAGGGTTTTATATATTTGTCTTCACCGTCACATACACTCTGCCACATAGCAATTGTTTTTTCCGGCGAATGTCCGCGGTGTTTGAAGTCCCGTATCATACGGCGCACCATACGGATGTCCCTTGTAGGCAGAACGCGCTGTCCCTGATGGGAATATTCTTCCCTTAAGCCTGCATATATTGTGAACACCTGTTCTCTTGACAGGTTACCCAGCACAGCAGGATTGAGGGCGTGAATTCCTTCCACTATTATTATGCCGTCACCTATATCCATTGTGATTGCATTTTCCACGCGGCGCTCTGTTTTGAAATCGAAAGCAGGCATAACAGATTTTCCTGTTTCAAGAATCTCATTCAGACACTTTTCCATAAGCTCAATATCCACGGCCTGAACATTTTCATAATCTTTTGTGCCGTCTGCCAGTCTGGGATAAACTTCCGGATTTTTAAAGAAGTTATCCATTGAAAGCACCTGTGCCTTTTTGCCCATAGTGCGTATTTTTTCGGCAATTTTATTGCTTGTGGTGGTTTTTCCGCTGGCTGAAGGGCCTGTGAGCATAACAATTCTTTTGCCCGAAGCCATAATTTCTTTAGCCGCTGCATAAATGCGGGATTCGTACTCAAATTCACAGTGACGGATAAAGCTTACCTTATCAACCGCTGCCGCATTTACAAGTTTTATTTCTACTAACCTTTTAGGAATCCAAATTGCTGACATACATTTATCACCTCGTCTTTCCGACGCAATATAGTGTCAAAATCCTTCACATATTCTGTCGGATATTTATAGTTATAAATACGCTTGAGTTCCCCGTGTGGACCTGCAACCTTTGTAACGCCGCCTGCCCCGCAGGAAATGATTGTCTGTATTTCTTCCATTATATAAATATTATACAGGTTTTCGTGACCAATCTGTGAATACCCCACATTTTCAAGGCTCTGAAGTGTTGATTTCTGTCGGTACATATAGTAAGGCACATATCCTGCATCCGCCAGCATACTGCATTTTTCCAGCATCCCGGATACATCGCTGTAATAGTTGTCTTCCCTGTTCACAACAATATTTGATGCACGCTTGAGGGTAAGGGTGTGAACTGTAATGTTTTCAGCGCCAAGTTCTATACAGCCCTTCAGCGACCTTTCAAAGCCTTCCACCGTATCCAGCGGAAGTCCTGCAATAAGGTCTGTATTGATTGTCTTAAAGCCAATCTCCCTTGCCATATTGTAACATTCCACAAAGTCCTGATGGCTGTGCTTTCTGCCGATTGCACGGAGAACCTCGTCAGAAAATGTCTGTGGGTTGACGGAAACCCTGTCGGCGCCAAGTTCCTTTATAACCTGCAGTTTTTCTCTTGTTGTACAGTCAGGTCTGCCTGCTTCAACTGTATATTCCAGAACCTGTGACAGGTCAAAGTTTTCCTTTACCGTCTGCATAATCTGTCGCAGCTGGTCTGCCGAAACCGCAGTCGGTGTGCCGCCGCCGATGTATATTGTTTTCAGCTTAAGGCCTGCTTTTTCAGCAGTACGGGCAGTATAGCGGATTTCCTCGCACAGCTTATCCACATATTCGCCCATAAGTCCGGATGCCCCTGTGCTGCCCACAGATACAAACGAACAGTAGCTGCAGCGTGTGGGACAGAACGGAACGGATATGTAAAGGCTGTAATCCTTTTCATCACCGCTGTCTATAATGCCTTTCTGCAAAGTAAATATATCCCTGCACAGCTTTATCTTTTCATCGCTTACAAAATATCTGTCTTTCAGTATGCCGCACACAGTATCAATATCACCGTATTTTGCATAAAAGCTGCGCATAAGCCGCACAGGCCTTACACCTGTCAGCATACCCCAGGCCAGCTTTCTGCCAAAGGCCTTTGTGTACATTTTATAAGCCGACGCACATATATCCAGATACATTCTGTCAGTATCTGTATCCGCCGCAAAGCTTTCGGTAAATTTTATGCCATTAAAGTTAAGTTCCACAGTTACATCTTCTTCATTTGTCACATACAGAAAATCCGCTGTATCCGCCGGCAGACATTCTTTCTTTGTACCGTGAACAACAGAAATATCCTTTGTGAACATACGCGTAAGCTGTTCTATTTCATAATGACTTTCCAGATTGTTTAAAATTATAAGCACTTAAGAGCCTCTTTTAAGTAAGGATTGTATTCTTTTTCCTGATTGAATGTAGAGAAATGTGCGTGACCCGGCATAACTTTAGGGTTCTGTTTTCCCACAACTTCTGCTATAACCTTAAGGGATTCCATAATTGTTGCATAGTCGCCGCCAGGCAGGTCTGTTCTGCCGATTGTGCCTGCAAAAAGTGTATCGCCGCAGATGAGCATATCTTCACACTTGAAGCAGTAACCGCCCTGTGTATGTCCAGGTGTGTGGAATGCAAAAATTTTCATTTCACCTATTTCAAATGTCTCTTTTTCCTTGTATTCCTTTACATCTTCCATATGGAACTGGAGAATATCGTGTCTGCCCATATATACAGGTGCATCACACATCTGACGCACTTCATCCATACATTCCCTGTGGTCGTGATGGCCGTGTGTCATAAAAATTGCTTTAAGTTCTGCTTTGTCATTTTTGAGAATGGCATCAATCTTTTCCCATCTGATACTGCAGTCAAAAAGCACTGCATTTCCCTGATTGTCTGTAAAAAGATAGCAGTTTGTATAATAAGGGGCGCTGCCCATAAGATGATAAACTTTCATAATCTACTGTGCCTTCCATTCATCTGTGTCCAGAATAATTGTAACAGGACCGTCATTGGTGAGATTTATCTGCATATCTGCACCAAATTCGCCGTGAATAACCTTTTTAAAACCTGCTGTTTCAATTTCTGAAAGAAGTTTTTCATAAATCGGAATTGCTTTTTCAGGCCTTGCTGCTTTGATAAAGGACGGGCGTCTGCCTTTTTTTGTATCGGCAAACAGCGTAAACTGGCTTACAACCATACAGCTGTAATTCTTGTCCAGCGCAGATATGTTCATTTTTCCGTCTTCATCTTCAAATATGCGCAGTTCGCTGATTTTTTTTGCCAGAACAGCTGTATCTTTTGCTTCATCTGTATCATTTACGCCAAACAGAACCACAAGTCCCTGTTCCATATACTGCTTTTCGCCGCCGTTTACAGTTATCCAGGCGTCTTTTACTCTCTGAACTACCGCTCTCATTTTTATCCTCGTATTACTGAAATAATATTTTTGTTTTTGGAAAGTTTGTTGATAACACTGCTGAGATGTTCTGTATTGTTTACACCTATTGTAATGCTCATCTCAATTCTGTGGTCAGACATCTGCCTTGCATTGAGAGCAAAAACAGGAATACGGTTGTTGGTCATCATCATTGATACTTCACCAACTATCATAGGTGTTTCCAGGGCAATAATATCAAGTGTAGCCTTGAAGTCTTCACGGATATTTTCTGCCCAGTATGCATTTACCCATCTGCCTGCATTTTCTTCATCTCTCAGTTCAGGGCGTGCATTTACACAGGACTGCTTATGCACCGACACGCCAAAGCCTCTGGTGATAAAGCCCACAATAGGGTCACCCGGAAGCGGATTGCAGCACTTGGAAAACTTGACAAGACAGTTGTCCAGCCCTTCGATAATAACACCGTTGGAGCTTTTTGTGCGTTTGATTGGTGCTGTTTTGATTTTAGGCTCGTTTGCTCTGGCTTCCTTCTGCATCTTTGCATATTCTTCCTTGGCCTTGAACATAACCTTGGAAAGCTGCAGACCGCCATAACCCAGGGCGGCAAACATTTCTTCAGCATTGTTGAGTTTGTTTCTCTTTGCCAGATTTTCAACAAACTTTGTATATTCTTCGCCTTCAAGGTTGATTAAAGCACGGCGGAATTCCCTGTCCAGTGCTTCCTTGCCTTCGACGATATTTTCTTCCTTGCGTTCCTTTTTGAACCAGGAACGGATTTTGCTTTTTGCCTCGCTGGTTACAACTATATTGAGCCAGTCTCGGCTTGGACCTTTGTCCTTTGCGGTGATAATCTCGATAATTTCACCTGTATTCACCTTATAATCTATGGAAACAATCTTGCCGTTAACCTTTGCACCTGTCATTCTGTTACCTACCGCAGAGTGAATTGCATAGGCAAAGTCTATGATTGTTGCGCCATAAGGCAGGTTGATAACATCCCCTTTTGGTGTAAATACAAATACATCATCAGGAATAAGGTCGTTTTTGATGTTGCTGAGAATTTCACTTGCGTCATCGGAATCCTGCTGACTTTCCAGAATCTGACGAACCCAAGTGAGTTTATCCTCCATATTATCCTGACCCTGAACACCTGTTTTGTATTTCCAGTGTGCCGCAACGCCATACTCGGCTGTGTGGTGCATATCCCATGTTCTTATCTGAATTTCAAAAGGAACACCTTTTTTGCCGATAACGGATGTATGCAGTGACTGGTACATATTTGCTTTAGGTGTGGATATATAGTCCTTGAATCTTGAAGGAATAGGACGGTACAAATCGTGCATAAGCATAAGGGCATTGTAACATTCCGCAACATTGTTGAGGATTATGCGGACTGCATAGATATCATAAATATCGCTGAGTTCTCTGCCCTGCATATACATTTTGCGGTATACGCCGTAAACACTTTTTACCCTGCCCATAACAGTTGCATCTTCAAGGCCGAATTCAACCAGTTTGCTCTTAACTTCTTCTACGATTGTGTCTACAATCTTCTGTGCGTTGCCTTCGCGCTGGATGATTCTGTGCACTTCTTCGTATCCTACAGGGTCAAGTATCCTGAGGGAAATATCCTGAAGTTCGTCCTTTATGTTGCTGATACCGAGACGGTGGGCAATCGGAGCATAAACCTCCATAACCTCAAGGGCTTTATCACGCTGTTTCTGTGGTTTCCAGCCTTCATAAGTACGCATATTGTGCAGTCGGTCACACAGCTTGATGAGCATAACGCGGATATCCTGGCTCATCGCAAGAAGCATTTTGCGCAGATTTTCTGCCTGTTCTTCTTCCTGGGTAAGCAACGCGATTTTACCAAGTTTTGTAACACCGTCAACAAGATGGGCAGTTTCCTTTCCGAATTCCTTCTCGATCTCTTCCAGTGTAACATCGGTATCCTCCACAACATCGTGCAGCAAAGCCGCAGCGATACTTGTTGTGTCAAGCCCCAGTTCATGCACTATGGCAGCAACAGCAACAGGGTGTTCAACATAAGCTTCCCCTGTTTTTCTGAACTGTCCTTCGTGCATCTTTTCCGCCAGTCTGTAGGCCTTTTCAATCACTTCAAGGTCCAGATGCTTTGAGTTCTCTTCCAACAAACTTTTAAGCTGTTCATATTTCATAAATTTACACCACCGTTAATTTTGTAAATCTTTTATATAACTGCTTGAGAAAAGGTCCCGCTTTTCGCTTACCTTCACAAGTTTAAAACAGTTTTTTCCGCCGCAGAGTCCTGTTTCAACAAGACCAAGTTCCTGCAGAACATCAATTATAACCTGAATTTTGCCGCTGTTCATACCTTCAAAGCGCATAAACAGAGGTCTTATATCATCACAGGGAATATTCCCCGAACCGATGCAGCGATATATTTCAGCCACATCCTGCCGTGTAGGACACAGCATTGTCTTCTGCTCTCTGCTGATATGCGGATTGTTTTTATAAAGCTTGTACAGGTCGTAGCTGTCGATTATATGGTCTGCAAACCCTGAAGGGCGCACCTCTTTGATTTTCACCGAAACCATACTGCCCATCTCACCGTTATATATGGAAAGATTTGCCGTAAGGTCTATATGGTCACCTATGTTGTACGCAAATTCTGCAGGTGACACATTGAACATAACACCCTGCAGATATCCGTCACTGCTTCTGACCTTTATTCTGATATGTTTTCCGTCACTTACAGGATAAATACCCGCTATCTGCGCATCTGAAATCATAAACAGCGGATTTGGATTACCGTTTCCGAAAGGCGACAGCAGATTTATCTGGGAAACGCTGTCCACCGAAATTTCATTTATTGATACCTGACAGTCAACCTTCAGGCTTTCCGTCTTTTCAAGGCCTGTAATGCTGTTTGCCACATCATTTATTGCCCTGCGGAAATTTTCCAGATTTTCTTCCTCAAGCGTCAGGCCTGCAGCAAGTTCATGTCCGCCAAACCGTGTGAGAAGATGCTTTGTCTCCTCCAGCGCTCGGTGAAGGTTAAAGGATGCAACACTTCTGCCACTGCCTTTATATCCATCGCCGTCACGGGTAAGCACTATTGCAGGCTTTGCATAGGTTTCAACCAGGCGGGAAGCAACTATCCCCACAACTCCTGGATGATAGCTGTCGCCCCATACCACAATAACCCTGTCCTTTACAAGATCTGCATCTGCCAGAATTTCCTGGGTTATGTCTTCTGCCATTTTATTCTGTATATCCTGACGCTTCTGATTGTCTGTCTCCAGCTGCTGTGCCAGCAGGCGTCCTTCATCTTCGTCTTCACAAAGCAGCAGTTCAAGTGCAACAGTAGGGTCTGCCATTCTGCCTGCCGCATTTATTCTGGGAGCTATTGCATAGGCAATACTTTCGCTGGTTATTTCTTTTCCCTTAAGACCGCTTACTTCGGCAAGGCTGTCAAAGCCCTGTCTCATACCTTCATTAAGCAGATTAAGGCCCGCCTTTACTATTGTGCGGTTCTCCCCTTCAAGAAGCATAAGGTCAGCAACGGTGCCAACTGCCACAAAATCGCCATAGTAATCAAGCATCTCCATAGGATCAGCCTGCTCCAGTGCGCACACAAGTTTAAAGGCTACCCCTGCACCGCAAAGTGTCTTGCAGGGGCTTTCATCATCTTCTCTCAGCGGGTCGATAACCGCAAGAGCATCCGGGATTTCTCCTTTTGGAATATGGTGGTCTGTGACAATGATATCAAGGCCTATACTGTTGGCAAATTCCACTTCGCTGATAGCAGCAATTCCGTTGTCAACCGTTACAACAAGGTCAACCCCTTTATTTTTAAAGCTGCGCAGAACTTCAGAATTAAGTCCGTAGCCGTCTTTTTCCCTGTTAGGCAGCTTGTAAAACACATTTGCTCCCATATTTTCAAGACAGGTAAAAAGTGTGGCCGTTGCACATACACCGTCTACATCGTAATCGCCGTATATTACAATTTTTTCTCCGGTTTCAACTGCTTTTAGTATTCTTTCCACCGCCACATCCATATCCTTTAACAGATACGGGTCCGAAACAGGTGTTTCTTCAAAAAACAACTCTTTTGCCTGTTTAACCTCTGTTACACCTTTGTTTACAAGTACTTTTGCAAGAAGGCTGCTTATGCCCAGAGAGCTTTTCAGTTTTTCAACCGTTTCAATATTCAATTGTTCACTGTGCCATTTTCTGTAAAGCATTTGGACCTCTTGAATTTATTTAAGTTTAAATTTTTCTTTTATATTCGCTGCATATCTGCTGTGCCACACGGACACCGTCAACTGCAGCGCTCATTATTCCGCCTGCATATCCTGCACCTTCGCCACAGGGATACACCCCCTGAAGGTTGCTCTGATAATTTTCACCGCGCAATATTCTGACAGGTGATGAAGTTCTTGTTTCCACACCTGTTATAATGCTGTCTGCCGCCGCAAAGCCATTTAGTTTGCGGTTGAGTGCCGGCATTGCATTGCGGAGACTTTCTGTAATAACCTGCGGAAACAGCTCTGCCATATTGCATTCTGTAACCCCCACAGGATATGTGGGTTCCACCCTGCCCGGATTGATACCCGCCTTGTTCTGCAGAAATCTGTCCACAGACTGACAGGGGGCCTTATAGTTTTTTCCGCCCATTTCAAAGGCTTTTTTCTCCAACTGGCGCTGAAATTCCACTGCTCTGGTGAAATCGCCGCCGAAATCTTCCGGTGTCACCGACACAACCAGTGCACTGTTGGCATTTTTACCGTCACGGGCGTGGTAGCTCATACCGTTTACAACAACCGTATTTTCTTCACTGGCTGCCGCAACCACATTGCCGCCCGGACACATACAGAAGGTGTATACGCCGCGCTCTTTTGTATTATATGAAAGCTGGTATTCGCCTTTTGGCAGAGAAGGATGCCCCGCAAGGGAATGATAAAGGCCTTTGTCTATATCTGCCTGCAGGCTTTCTATACGGACACCTACCGAAAAAGGTTTTGCCTGCATATCAAGACCTTTGTCTTTCAGCATAAAGAATGTATCCCTTGCACTGTGCCCCGTTGCCATTACAAGAACCTGTGTATCTATAACACCATTCTGCGTTACAACAGATTCCACCGCTCCGTTCTTTATATTTATATCCAGAAGCTTTGTGGAAAAACGCACTTCGCCGCCGAGGCGGATAATTTCGTTGCGGATATTTTTTATAACATCCACCAGCAGGTCAGTGCCGATGTGAGGTTTTGCAACGCGTTTTATATCCGCAGGTGCTCCGTACTGAACAAGGGTGTCGGTTACAAATTCACATCTTGCATCACCGATGCGTGTTGTGAGTTTGCCGTCAGAAAATGTGCCTGCTCCGCCTTCGCCGAACTGAACATTGCTCTGTATATCAAGGACACCGTTTTTTTCAAAATTTTTAACTGTACGGGTTCTTGTGTCCACATCTTCACCCTGCTCCAGAACAATCGGTCTGAAGCCCTGACGGGCAAGAACAAGGGCACAGAACAGACCTGCAGGGCCAAGTCCGCAGATAACAGGACGTTTTTCCATAATTCTTTCGCCCGCAGATATAACCAGCGGCTGAATATTTTTTACAGATATATCCCTGTTTTTTCCCGCAAACCGCTGTTCCCTGCTGCTGTCCAGAAGATTTACGCCCACACTGTATACAAATTTTATATCACCGCGGGCATCCACAGACATTTTGTGAATAAAAACATCTGCTATTTCGCCTTTTGGAACAGACAGTTTTTTCAGCGCTGCTGCTATAGCCTGTTCTTCAGGTGCGTCGATATTAAGTTTTATATTATTAACTATTATCATCGTTTAGTTTTTGATTGTCACATAATATGTTCCGCGTGCATAAGCAGCATGTGTGGATGTTATTATAATGTCCACAGCCACAGTCTGCTGACCCTGTGCAAGAGAAACTTTTGTCATATCAATTTCTGCCACAACACTGTCGTCTGTCAAAGCTTCCACATCTGCTGCAGCACCTACAATTTCAACATTGTTGATTACATCGGTAAGCACTTCCACCTTCTGTGAGCCCTGATTGAGGACCTTTATCTCTGACACGGAAATGTTCTTTCTGCCTATACCTTCAGCGCTTATTGTTGCCGACAGCTCTGTGAGACCGTCCATAAATCTGTAACCGGTCTGTGTTGTGAGGTCAAATACATAAGGAGAGTCAAAAGCAAGTGTTTTGAGATCAATATAGCCTGCTGTATACTCTGTCATGGATTCTGCCACCCTTGCAGGAACAGCAATATCCACTTTGTCCTGTGAAAACTCAACATCAAATGTGGAAACATCAAAGCCTTCAGGTATATTTATATATTCCACCTTCACAGGCACCACAACTTCCTTGAGTATAGGCACTGTTACGGTAAATTCGTCCTGGTCATAGCTGAAATATGTGCTGTCAATCTCTGTTTCTGTCTCATCATACATTGTGAGTTTTGCGTCAAGAACTGCTGTCTGGCTGATTTCCTGCGGTTCTACCGTTGCAACAACCCTGGAAATAACGCTTACACTCTTTTCAGGACCTGTGATTGTTACACTTTCAGGTGTTGCATAAATTTTATCAACCATATATTCGCCCGGTATAACGATATTGGATATATCAATTTCCACAGGGAATGTTTTTTCTATAACACTGTCAAATCTTGCTGTTATCTGATAGCTGCTGAGAGATTCTATCTGATATTCCATAATCGCAGAGGTTTTTACTGCGTTGAGCGCCAGGTCGTATTTGCCCGGAACCCTTACATTGTTGAACTGCGGATAAACAATGATATCGTCTTTTGTAAGGTTACCGATAACACTGCGGGGACCTGTAACCGTTACATCCACAAATTCTATATCCTTTTCGATAATTTCAAGGTCAAGATTCTGGTATGTGGCATTATAGTCCACATTTACGGGTACATTTTTTATTGTCGCCCTTGCTTCTGTACTGAAGAAGGTAACAACTATAATCCAGAACATAACCGCCAGCAGAAAAGAGAAAAACAGTAAAAAACGATTTGATTCCAATAAATCCTGAAATTTAATTTTTTTCATTTTTCTTCTCCTTTCCCAATTTTGCCTGGGCCTTTTCTGATGCATTCACAACAGGGTCAACAAATTCCTTGCTGAGGAGATTGTAAAGGCTCTGTCTGTTAAGATTTCTTATAAGCACGGCATTTTTTGCTATGGATATAATGCCTGTTTCTTCACTTACAACCACAATGACTGCATCGCAGGTTTCACTGAGACCAAGTGCCGCTCTGTGTCGTGTACCCATATCCTTGCTGATTTCAAAGTTGTCGGAAAGAGGAAGCACACAGCCTGCTGCTGCAATGCGGTTGTCTTCCACCACCATGGCACCGTCGTGAAGAGGGCTGCCTTCATAGAATATTGTACCGATAAGTTCAGGGGTAATATCTGCATTTACCACCGTGCCGCCTCTTTTTATCTCGGACAGGTTTGAAAAGCGCTCCATAACAATAAGGGCACCTGTGCGGCTTTCGCTCATACTTTTTGCACTGTCGCAGATGGCAGAAATTGTTTTGCGGATATTCTCAACCTCCTGCTCTTCAGGAGATCTTTTCTGAAATACTGAAAGTGAAAAAATATTCGCCTGACCCATCTGCTCAAGAAAGCGTCTTATCTCCGGCTGGAAAACAACTATAATTGCAATAAAACCGAACTGGAGCAGGTTATTGAGGATAAAAACAACCGTTTTAAGGCCGAAATTAACCGCAAAAACATAAACTACCAGCAGCAGTGCAATACCCTTGAGCAGCTGTTTGATTTTTGACTTTTTGGCCAGTACAAGCACCTGATATATAACAAATGTCATAATGCCGACATCGATTATGTCCCATATTTCAATGGTGTTTATAACACCGATTATGGATGAAAAAATGTTATTCAGATCCATATTTCTACCGCCTTTTTACCTTTTTGAATTTTTTACAGATAAACGCACACAATAATCCTATTTTATTCTTATATGATACCATATTTTGATACAATTTAAAAGATATTTTATACAATATTCACATGTAATTTGGTTACATAATTATTACATACATACCGCTAAAAAAGTTGAATTTTGTATTGTATGTTTTTATTTTTTGTGCGATAATATATGTATCAGATTAATATGGAGGCAATAATGAATATTTTACCGAAAAATATTTCCTGGATAAAAATTGCCCGAAACACAGGTGATATGGCCGCTTTTGCACTTGAAGCATACAAGCTTGTTCTGACTGCAAAATATTACGCAGCGGAAACTGCTGTAAAAGCTGTGAAAGCTTATAAAAATGCATCTTCCTTTGTCAGCGCTCCTTTTGCTGCAAAAGAGTGCACCGCCGCCAAACCTGATGAATATGTAAATGACAATAAAAACGATAAGGAGAACTATATTATGAAAAAAACTTGTATTCTTGGCGTTATAGCATTCCTTGCTGCTGTTGCAGGTGCGCTGGTTGCTGTTGCCGTTTATCTCAAAAAGAAAGAACAGAATCTTGCTGAATATGAAGAAATGCTTTACAGCGAAGATTATCTTGCAGACTATATGCCAAAAGAAGAATGTGAATGCTGCTGCGACGAATGTGAAGAAGCAACTGAAGAAGTATGCACAGAAGAACATAACGAAGAAGATGTTGTAGAATTTTAATCTTCCCTGCATTTTCAACCAAATATGATATCCGGCAGAAAACCTCTGTAACAGGGGTTTTCTGTTATTTTGCAATCAAGAAGATAAAATGCGTGCAGTTTACATGCATTTAACATTATCAGCACGAGGTATTTATGTCTGTTTTCAAAAAATTCATATCATACTACAAACCGTACAAAGTTCTTTTCTGGGTTGATATGGCATGTGCTCTGCTGCTCAGTGCCATCGACCTTGCTTTTCCGCAGATTCTTGACTATCTGACCGAAAACATCTTCAACCGCTCTGCCGATGAAATTATATCTGTTCTGAAGTATGTTGCAGTTACCCTTCTGGCTATGTACATAATAAAATTCTGGTGTCAGTACTTTATCACCGGCTGGGGTCACATTATGGGGGCAAGAATGGAAAGCAATATGCGCCAGGACCTGTTCGACCATTATCAGAAGCTCTCCTTCAGCTATTATGACAAAAACAACACAGGCGAAATGATGAGCAAGATTGTCAACGACCTGTTCGATGTAACCGAACTTGCCCATCACGGTCCCGAAAACATAGTGATTGCCCTTATCAAAATTATCGGCAGCTTTGCCATCCTGATGTTCCTGAATGTGTATATGACACTTATCCTTATGGCAATATGTGCGGTTATGATTTTCTACTGCATATACAAGAACCGGCAGATGAAACATCTGTTTATGGAAAACCGCAAAAAAATCGCAGGTGTAAATGCATCTGTTCAGGACTCTCTTGCAGGTATACGCGTTGTAAAAAGCTTTACAGGCGAAGCTGTTGAGCAGGATAAATTCCGTGTGAGCAACAACAAATTCCTTGTAACAAAGGAAAACAACTATTTCTGTATGGGCAAATACCACGCTACCAACGGATTTTTTCAGGGTATTCTTTACACAAGCGTTCTGGTTGTAGGCGGTTATTTTATCGCAAAAGGCTCTCTGGAAGCAACAGACCTTGCGCTTTATGCTCTCTATATAGGTATTTTCCTGAAGCCTGTTGATATGCTTATCGATTTCACCGAACTGCTGCAGAAAGGCTATTCAGGCTTTGTGCGTTTCAAAGAGGTTGTGGATATTGTTCCCGATATTCAGGACTCCGCTGATTCAGTTGACATTTCATCAACAGAGGGCGAAATTGTGTTTGACAATGTAAGCTTCAACTACGGCGATGAAGAAAAGGTTCTTGAAAACATCTCCTTTACCATTGAAAGCGGCAAAACCGTTGCCCTTGTTGGACCAAGCGGCGGCGGCAAAACCACAATCTGCAGCCTTATCCCCCGTTTTTACGATGTCACAAATGGCAGCATTACCCTTGACGGCAGAAATATAAAGGATATCACACAGAAATCCCTCAGACAGAATATCGGCATTGTTCAGCAGGATGTATATATGTTCTACGGCACAATCAGAGACAATATCGCCTACGGCAAGGCAGGTGCCACCGATGAAGAAATAATCGAAGCGGCAAAAAAAGCAAATATTCACGATTTTATTGTAAGCCTGCCCGACGGCTACAACACCTTTGTGGGAGAACGGGGCACAAGACTTTCAGGCGGGCAGAAACAGAGAATCTCCATTGCCCGTGTATTTCTTAAAAATCCGCCTGTTCTCATTCTTGACGAAGCTACATCTGCTCTGGACAACGAAAGCGAAAGATACATCCAGCACAGTCTTGAGCAGCTCAGCGAAGGCAGAACAACACTTGTTATCGCCCATCGTCTGAGCACAATAAGAAATGCAGACAAGATATATGTTATTGAAGATGGCAGAATCAAGGAGGAAGGCAGCCATACAGAGCTGCTTGAAACAAATGGTCTTTATGCCAAATACTACAATATGCAGTTTGAGGACAGATAATATATCTGCTTTGCATACGAAATCAATATAAATACAAAACGATACCCGATGGAAACCGCAGTACATCGGGTATCATATTTTACAGAAGGAGAACCCCGGCCATTTCATAATGACCGGGTTTAATTATGCTTAATGCATTATTATAAAAGGAAATTTCCGTGGTATATCTTTATTATGCTATCCCAGCGCCACATCCAGCACCATCATCAGTGTAAAACCTATGGCAAAGAATATTGTACCGATGTTGGAGTGCTCACCCTCTGACATTTCCGGAATAAGTTCTTCCACCACCACATACAGCATAGCCCCAGCCGAAAAGCTGAGCAGGTACGGCAGTACAGGAAGGACAAAATTTGCAAGAAGTATTGTGATTATTGCACCGGCCGGTTCAATAATTCCCGACAGAACACCATATCCAAAAGCCTTTGAGTTTTTCAGCCCGTTGCTTTTAAGCGGCATGGAAATAATGGCACCTTCAGGAATATTCTGTATAGCTATGCCCACAGCTATAGCAAGGGCTGCTGCAGCCGATACATTTTCATTTCCGGCCATCCAGCCTGCTGCAACTGCACCAACCGCCATACCTTCCGGCAGATTATGCAGAGCCACCGCCATAACCATCATGGAGTTTTTGCCAAGACCACATGGTGCGCCTTCAGGGCAGTCACTTCCTATATGAAGATGCGGAACAAAGCTGTCCAGCGCCAGCAGCGCCATAAAACCGCCCCATACGCCCACCAGAGCAGGCACAAAGGCAAGTTTGCCCATATGCGATGACTGGTCCATAGCAGGAATAATAAGGCTCCACACAGATGCCGCCACCATAACCCCTGCGGCAAAACCTGTAAGGGAACGCTGTATATTGCGGCTCATAGCACCTTTCATAAAGAAAACGCCTGCGGAACCTGCAACTGTGCCTAAAAAAGGAATAAGGACCAAACTCAATATTTTCACGGACATAAAATCACCTCTGCGGATTTATCTTTATATTTATATTACATCATTCCTGTTTTTTATTCTGTAACATAGTCACAGTACATCTGAAATAAAAACTGAACAAAAAAATGCTGCCGCATAAAGCGACAGCATTTCGTTTATAAAGGGGTCTTAAAATCTTGCGAATTAAACTTCTTCGCCGCAGAGTTTCAAGAGTTCTTCCCAACGTTTGTCAACGTCAGCCTGGATTTCAGCGATGAGTTCTTCATTGCCTTTTTTGAAGAGGTGTTTGAAACGACCCTGTGGTTTGAGGAAGTTTTCGATTGGCTGTTTTACTTTTGGTCTGTAGCTGAGTTTGTATTCGCCGTCGATTACTTCGTAAAGTGGCCAGTAGCATGTTTCTACAGCAAGTTTTGTGATTGTCATCATATCTTCAGCATTGTATCTCCAACCACGTGGACATGGAGCAAGGATGTTGAGGAATGCTGCACCTGGTGTGTAAAGAGCTTTTTCAGCTTTTTCATGCAGGTCTTTGAAGTTGCCGATGAATGTTGTCTGTGCTACGTATGGGATGTGGTGAGAAGCGATAACTTCTGTAAGGTCTTTTCTGATCTGTTTTTTACCTGGGCTGCATTTACCAACAGCAGATGTTGTTGTTTCAGCATATTTAGGTGTACCGGAAGATCTCTGGATACCTGTGTTCATGTAAGCGCCGTTGTCGTAGCAAACATAAACCATATCGTGGCCACGTTCCATAGCACCGGAGAGGGACTGGAAACCGATATCGTATGTACCGCCGTCGCCGCCGAATGCGATGAATTTGTATGTGCCGTTAACTTTGCCTTTTTTCTTGAGAGCGATGTAAGCAGCTTCAGAACCACTTACTGTTGCAGCAGAGTTTTCAAATGCAGAGTGGATGAAAGAATCATTCCATGCTGTGTATGGGTAAAGACATGTAGAAACTTCCAAACAACCTGTAGCAGAGCAGATAACTGCTTTGTCTTCTGGTTTAAGAGCTCTGAGAACGCCTCTTACTGCGATACCTGCGCCACAACCAGCACAGAGTCTATGACCGCCAGCAAGACGTTCAGGTTTATTCATTTCCTGTTTAAAATTATAAGCCATTGTCTATACCTCCTACTTTCTCAAACCAAGGTAGTCGTAACCAAATGGTACGCTGCCTGCTTCAACAGCTGCGAAGAGTCTGCCGTAAGCTTCTTCGATGGATTCAACTCTAACGTCACGACCGCCGAGACCGTAAACGATGTTGAGAACTACAGCGTTTGTTCTGCCGAAGAGAGCTGCTTTAACGTCAGCGCCAAGAGGGCCGCCGAGTGCGGAGTAGCCTTCAGCTTTATCCATAACAACAACGCCTTTCATGCCGGAAAGAGCTTTAACCATTTCTTCTTCTGGGAATGGACGGTATACACGAACTTTAACGAGACCAACTTTTTTGCCTTCTGCTCTCATTTTGTCTACAGCGTCTTTAGCTGTACCAGCGGAAGAACCGATGATAACCATTGCATATTCTGCATCTTCCATCATGTATTCTTCGATCATGCCGTATTTTCTGCCGGACATTTTTTCAAATTCAGCTGCTACATCATAGATAACCTGTTTTGCGTTATCAAGAGCAACTTTCTGCTGGTATTTGTGTTCCATGTAGTAGTTAGCGATGTCGTAAGGACCCATGGAAACAGCTTCTTTTTCGTTGAGAAGGTATTTTTCTGGTTCGTATTCGCCTACGAATGCTTTAACTTCTGCATCTTCAAGGAGAAGGATGTTTTCTACAGCGTGGGATGTGATAAAGCCGTCCTGGCAAGCCATAACTGGAAGCTGAACGTCTTTGTGTTCACCGATTCTTACACACTGAATGTAGTTGTCGTATGCTTCCTGTGCGTTTTCAGCATAGATCTGAATCCAGCCAGCATCACGAGCACCCATAGAGTCGGAGTGGTCGTTGTTGATGTTGATAGGACCTGTAAGAGCACGGTTGATACAGCAAAGTGTAAGTGGGAGACGTGCGGATGCTACTACATAGAGCATTTCCCACATAAGAGCAAGACCACAGGAAGATGTTGCTGTAACTGTACGAGCACCAGCAGCCTGGGAACCCATACATGCAGACATTGCGGAGTGTTCGGATTCAACTGCTACGAATTCTGTATCGATTGTGCCGTTAGCAACATACTGAGAAATAAACTGTGGAATTTCTGTTGATGGTGTAATTGGGAAAGCAGCCATAACATCTGGGTTAACCTGTCTGATAGCTATGGAAACTGCTTCGTTACCGGATAATCTTTCTCTGATAGCCATTTAATTATTCCTCCTATTCGCCGATTTTCTTGAATGTGATTGCATCAAATGGACATACTTTGTAGCAGATACCACAGCCTTTGCAGTGGTCAAAGTCAAAGTCAAGTCGTTTGGAATCTACAACAGGAATAGAGCTGTCTGGACATACAGGAACGCAAAGCAAGCACTGTTTGCATTTGTCTTCGATAAATGTTGGAACTGCAACTCTCCATTCACCTGTGTTGAAGTGTTCGGAGTTACCGGAGCCGTAAATCATACCGCCTGGTGTAAGTTCGTGCCAAGCATTCTGTTCATTAATGTGCTTCATCAAATTATCTTTCATAAAGCTTTACCTCCTTAAGGGAAACTCTCAATGCTTCCATGTTGCTTTCGATAACTTCTGGTTTGGATGCGAATTTGTGTCTGAGGGAAGCTTCCATGTTGCCAAGGAATTCTTCTTCGCCCATAACGCCGCTTGCTTTAACTACTGCAGCGAGCATTGGTGTATTTGGAATGTTTTTGCCGATTGTTGCAAGAGAAATTTTTGCAGCATCGATTGTGTAAACCTTGCCTTCGTAGCCTTTGAGCAATGGAAGAACTTCTTCTGGGTTTTTAGCTGTGTTGATAACGATAGCGCCTTCTTTTTTAAGACCAGCTGTTACATCAACAGAAGCAAGCAATGTTTCGTCAACAACTGCTACATAGTCTGGGTAGTAGATGTTGGAGTGAACGCGGAGTGGTTCGTTGCACAATCTGTTGTAAGCTGTGATTGGAGCACCCATTCTTTCAGGACCGTATTCTGGGAAACCCTGAATATAGAGACCTGTGCTGAATGCTACGTCTGCAAGGAGGAGGGAAGCTGTTTTAGCACCCTGGCCACCTCTACCGTGCCAACGGATTTCTGTGAGTTTTTTCATTTTTAATCCCCTTTCAATTTTTGGCAATTTTATAAAAATTGTTATTCCAACAAGTTTTCTCACATATGTTCATATGCTACATATGTAAGAAAGGCTTATTATTATAAAGCAATTTAATAAACTGCATTATTGATTTGACCAAACCTTAATTTTTACGCACAGATAGCCATAACCCTCCCTTACCCATAAAGAAAAGTTATACTAAACTATACAATAAATATTTAGGTTCACCTTAAGTATAATACAAACAGCACATTTTGGCAATAGGTATTTTGTCCTTTTGAAACACGCAAAAAGGTACAAATTTACAGATTGTTAAAAATTTAATTAAAATATTTTTTATACGGTTACAACTGTATTTCCAGGACACACTTTTGCATTTTCTTTTTGTGCTATTTGTATAAAATATCGCTGTAATTTTCTACAGCCGGAATTGCATATTTTTTAAAAAAACGACAGAGCAATAGCTGCCCTGTCGTTTTTAATAAGTAAAATGTTAATTGTTATTCAACAATTATTTAGCAGCTACTTTGGACTGTGCACAGTCATGTTCCCAGTTCCATGGATCTTTTTTCATGCAACCGTCTGCGTATGGTACGAAGAAGGAAACGATCATTGTAACTACGAGGAGACCCTGGTACCAGAGAAGTGGGATAATATCCATTGGACCTACGGAGTAGCCAGCTGCTGCTGCAAGGGAACCTGCAACGAGGATCTGAGCACCGTAAGGGATAGCACCCTGGAAGATACAGGATGTGATGTCAAGGATAGAAGCTGTTTTTCTTGGGTCAACTTTGTATTCTGCTGCGATACCTTTTGCGATTGGGCCAACGATGATGATAGAAACTGTGTTGTTAGCTGTTGCAAGGTCAGCTGCTGCTGTGAGAGCTGCGATACCGAACTGTGCAGATGTTTTGCCTTTGATAAATGTCTGGATTTTAGCAAGGAGCCATTCGAGACCGCCCTGTTTTGTAACCATGTAAGACAGACCGCCCATGAAGAGGGAGAGGAAGAATACTTCTGCCATGCCTGTGAAACCAGCATAGATGTTGGAAGCGAAGCTGAGAATTGTAAGTTCGCCGCCTACCATACCGATGATACCTGCGGAGAAGATACCTACTGCAAGTGTTACGAATACGTTGAGACCAACTATAGCGAGAACGAGAACGAGAACGTATGGAAGAACTTTGATAACGCTGAATTCAAGAACTTCTGGAGCAACAGCTGTTTCTGGTCTGCCGAAGATAGCGAGAAGAACAACTGTTACTACTGCTGCTGGTGCTGCGATAAGACCGTTAACACGGAATTTATCTTTCATTTCAACACCCTGTGTTCTTGTTGCTGCAATTGTTGTGTCGGAAATCATGGAGAGGTTGTCACCGAACATAGCGCCGCCGATAACAGCTGCTACAGCGAGAGGAATGTTAAGACCTGCAACGTCTGCAACGCCGAGAGCGATTGGGATAAGTGCGGAAACTGTACCCATGGATGTACCTGTTGCTACACCAAGGAATGCTGCGATGATGAACAGACCTGGGATAAGCATTGGTGCTGGAATAAATTTAACACCCATATTAACTGTGGATGCAACACCGCCCATTGCGCCTGCAACTGTGGAGAAAGCACCTGCAAAGAGGTAAACCATCAGCATGATGATGATGTCTTCCTGACCGCAGCCTTTTGCAAAGTCGGAGAAGTTTTCTTCTACTGTACCTTTGAACATAAGGAATGCTACGAGAACAGCAAAGAAGAGTGCTACTGGAGATGGGAACTGATAGAAAGCCATATCAACGCCCTGTGCCTGCAGGATAAGACCTGCGCCGAGATAGATAACGATAAAGATAAGAAGTGGAATCAAAGCAAGACCGTTACCTTTTTTCTGATTACTCATAATAAGATAATCCTCCTTTTTATAATATGTAAACGTTTATACATTACAAAACTTTTATCATCCGACAAGCTGTTTGTGCAGTTTGTACAGTTTCGTAAAGTTTTATAACTAAATTGTTTATTTTATATTACCAAACTATTAACAGTTTTTCAACTATCAGTTTTACATAACAAGTTATCGCTTTTGAATATAACCTTTTGTGAAGACTATCTGAAAAACAGATAACTGGGTATAGAATTTATGTGCTAACATTATTTTTTTTATTGTGATATTATGATATTAACAAGATAAAATGACAATTTACGGATAGAATTCTGAAAAACTTTTATCCAAAATGCTATATATAAAATATATATCATTTTTAAATTGTCCCGTCTTCCGTACAGGCAGCGCTTACAGCGCTTTGTATATTTAAGTTTACAATTTTATCAAATTACAAAAGGAGCATTATTATGGATTACACAAACAAAGGTTTTGGCACAAAATGTGTTCACGCTGGCAATGTTCATGACAAACAGTACGGCGCATTGACAATGCCTATCTATCAGACATCTACATTCGTATTCGATTCCTGCGAACAGGGCGCTGCAAGATTCTCCGGCCAGGAAGCTGGTTACATCTACTCCCGTCTTGGCAACCCAACAACTTCTGTTCTTGAAGCAAAAATCGCAGCTCTCGACGGCGCAGAAGCAACACTTGCTACATCTTCCGGTATGGGCGCTATCTCCTCCACACTCTGGACAATCGCAAAAGCTGGCGCACACATCGTTGCTGACGGCACACTCTACGGCTGTACATTTGCTCTTCTCAGCCACGGTCTCACAAGATACGGCGTTGAAGTTAGCTTTGTAGACACAGCTGACATCGATGCAGTTAAAGCAGCTCTCAAAGAAAACACAGTTGCTGTATACCTTGAAACACCAGCTAACCCTAACCTTAAAATCGCTGACATCGCAGCAGTAGCAGAAGCAGCACACGCATACAACCCAGAAATCAAAGTTATCTGCGACAACACATTTGCTTCTCCATACCTCCAGAGCCCACTTGCTCTCGGTGCTGACGTTGTTGTTTACTCCGCAACAAAATACCTCAACGGCCATGGCGACGTTATCGCTGGTTTCGTTTCCGGTAAAGCAGATTTCGTAAGCCAGGTTAGAATGTTCGGCGTAAAAGATATGACAGGTTCTGTTCTTGGTCCACAGGAAGCATTCCTTATCCTCCGCGGTCTCAAAACATTCGAAATCAGAATGCAGAGACACTGCGAATCTGGCAAAAAAGTTGCTGAATTCCTTGCTAACCACCCAATGGTTGAAAAAGTTTACTACCCAGGTCTTGAAAGCCACAAAAACCACGAAGTTGCAAAGAAACAGATGCGCGACTTTGGTGCAATGATCTCCTTCGAAGTTAAAGGCGGCCGTGCAGCTGGTTCCAAATTCGTAAACAGCCTTGAACTCTGCACACTTGCAGTTTCCCTCGGCGATGCTGAAACACTTATCGAACATCCAGCTTCCATGACACACTCTACATACGGTCCTGAAGAACTTGCTGAAGCAGGTATCCCAGAAGGTCTTGTTCGTCTCTCCGTTGGTCTTGAAAACGCAGAAGACATCATCGCTGACCTTGCTGCTGGCTTTGATAAACTGTAATATCAAATTCACTCTATAAATATCCATACATTTTCTACGCAGAAACAGGGTTTTATAACCCTGTTTTTGTTTTGCCGTTTTCAGATTTGT
>JAFSCM010000117.1 GCA_017436765.1 Oscillospiraceae bacterium | reverse complement strand
TAAACTTTCCACAAACCGCTGTACTTGAATGCAGAGGAACTCTTGTTCATAAATCCGTCCACATCTTCAGGCGGATATCCTAAAAAAAGACCAATTTCGTGGGGGAAACTGTTGTCGGAATTCAGCCTGCCTATAAGCTCAACAATACAGCAGTTGCCGTTTTTAAGGGAGTAACCGCATTGTCTTAACAGATGGGCAGCTGTGCAGTCTGTAAGGTCATTTTCCAACTGGTCAGGTCTGTAAAGATAGACAAGAACCTTGCCTTTGTGAAATCTCAGTGGGATAAGCCGAAGACCTTTCGGTACGAGAATACGGTTGAGATGTCTTATTTCGTGATAAACTTTCTTTTTGCATTTATAATCGCAGGTAAAAAGACTGCCTGTTTTTACACCCGCAAGGGTTGGTGAACAGTGGTCTATAAGCATATGTTCAGACATTGGATGACTCCTTGTTGCAGTATGATTTATATATTATTATGGCAGAATATTAAAAAATAAACTTTTGTCTTTAAATCTGCGCCGGAAAATTCCTTGTAATCAGTTGTCGGGAAAATTGCATGGAGTTAGCACGGGCTAACTTTACAGCAAAATATATACGCCCTAAGGCGTAAAAAGGGGAATTATATAATAACAACTGTTGTGTGTATTGAGTTAGCAACCGCTAACTTTGGATATATGATATTATAATTTTTACAGATTGTCAATAGTTTTTTGAAAATTTTTCTTGGATGATTTGTAATAAATATTTGCAGGGTCAGAAACATATTCAATAAATATCATTGACATAAATACTGCAAAAAGAAAAGTTCCCGCATTACTGCAGGAACTTTCTGGTTGGGCTAGCTGGATTCGAACCAGCGGGATGACGGAGTCAAAGTCCGTTGCCTTACCGCTTGGCGATAGCCCAATATTTAGTTATTAAAAAAGCACCTGATTACAGGTGCTTTTTAAGTGGGGTGGAAGATGGGATTCGAACCCACGGTCTCCAGTGCCACAAACTGGCGCTTTAACCAACTAAGCTACATCCACCATATTTATGCAAAAATGGTGCGCCTGAAGAGACTCGAACTCCTGACCCACTGCTTAGAAGGCAGTTGCTCTATCCACCTGAGCTACAGGCGCATTTCCTGATTGCTAAAAAATAATACCACATATATACGAATATGTCAAGGGAAAAAACACAGTTTTTTAAAAATTTTTTAAAAAACTTTTTACAGCTATATATTTTATATTAAAATACAAAATATGTTCAGTGTTTTATTTTATCAATTACAATTATATACCAAACTGATTATTTATCATCATCATTGTCTGCGGTGTATGGGCGGCACATCTTATTATTCACAACAGATAGCTTTTGCAGCTGTCTGATGATATAATAATAATTATAAAAGCTGGAGGTGTGTTATGAACGAAATTATCAAATCAATAAATGCACGCAAATCTGTGCGCGAATATCTGCCAAAGGATATACCTGATGAAATAAAGCATCAGATACTGAATGCCGCCCTGCAGGCACCCACAGCGGGAAATATGTGCCTTTATACTGTAATAGATGTTACGGACCAGGCAATAAAGGATAAGCTGGTATATACCTGTGACAATCAGCCTTTCATCGCAAAAGCGCCTTTGGTACTGGTTTTCTGTGCAGACTACTACCGCTGGCACCGCGTTTTCTGCGAATATGTGGACTGTGTCCGGGATGTGGAGGAAGGGGACCTTCTTCTGGCAAATCAGGATGCACTTATAGCAGCACAGAATGCGGTTGTTGCAGCCGAAAGTTTTGGTATCGGCAGCTGTTATATCGGCGATGTGATTGAGCGCTTTGAACAGCACAGACAACTTTTCAATCTTCCGCCCCATGTTGTGCCTTGCTGTATGGTTTGTTTCGGATATCCTACAGAAGGTCAGATATCCCGTCAGAAACCGCCGAGATTTGAGATAAATGAAGTTGTTTATGAAAATACCTACAACAGGGAACAGGCGGATAAAATGGGTGAAATGCTGGCAAAGAGACAGGGTATTGAAGACAAAGCGCGATTTGCCGACTGGATGAAGAAATTCTGTGCAAGAAAATGGAACAGCGATTTCAGTGTGGAGATGTCCCGTTCCGCAAGAGAGATAATAAAGTATTTCTGTAAAAAATAAATTTGCAGTCCCGGATAACTCCGGGGCTGTTTTTGTCAACAGACAGCTTTTCTGTGCATAAAATAAAACAGCATTTATGCGTTTATCAAATATGCAAAGGGGTTTTATGTATGGCTACAGGACGGCTGCAGGTCAGGGTGACGACACAGATTATTCTGCCTCTTGAAAATGTTCAGGTATTTATAGTGGAAGCAGACACATCACTGTTTCTTGAGCAGAAAACAGTTTACACAGACGAAAACGGGCTTACTTCATTTATAGAACTGGAAACGGTGCCAAGAGAACTTTCACTTGACGAAAATTACGAGGGACTTCCCTACAGAACATACAATCTTTTTATATCTGCTGACGGATATATCCAGGCAGAGGCACTGGGGGTGAATATTTTTGACGGGCAGAACACATTTCAGTGGGTTGACCTGCTGGCAAGGCCTGTGAATTTCGGCAACGATTTTGAGCTGGGTTCAAGCAGGGAGGAACCGCACAAACTGTATAACAATGAAGGACATGAAAAAGAAGGGAATCAGCGCGTGCTCCAGCAGGTTGTCATCCCCGAAAATATAACAGTGCATCTGGGCGCACCGAATTCAAGTGCAAGGAATGTAACGGTTCCGTTCCGCACCTATCTGAAAAGTGTTGCATCAAGCGAAATACATCCCACATGGCCGCAGCAGGCACTCAAGGCAAATATATACGCTCAGATTTCCTTTGTACTTAACCGTGTGTTTACCGAGTGGTACCCGTCCCGCGGATATGACTTCAACATTACAAACTCTCCCAGTTATGACCAGAAGTATGTGCACAACCGCTCAACATTTGAAAGCACCGATGCAATTGTGGAGGAGATATTCAATGAATATCTGGTGAAACCTGGCCGTATTGACCCGTTTTTTGCAGAATACTGCGACGGAAAGTCCGTTACCTGCAAAGGTATGAGCCAGTGGGGCAGCAAAGCGGATGCAGAGAGGGGAATGAGTGCCATAAGTATTCTGCGCAAATATTACGGCAACGATATCCGTATAACAGAAAGCAATAATATTGCTCCTATTCCTGTTTCCTATCCCGGTTCACCCCTGAGAGAGGGCAGCACAGGCAACAGCGTGCGTGTACTGCAGGCACAGCTCAACCGCATAGCCAATGATTATCCGGCTATAGGCAAGGTAAGTGTGGACGGCAGCTTCGGCAGCAGCACAACAGCGGCAGTACGGCGTTTTCAGAATATTTTTGACCTTACAGCAGACGGTGTGGTGGGGAAAAGAACCTGGTATAAGATAAGCTATATCTATGTTTCGGTAAAAAAACTGGCACAGCTGACCAGTGAAGGTGAAGCTATTCAGGATGGTTCTTATCCCGGTTATGCCATACGCCGCGGCGACAGAGGCATAAATGTACAGATAATACAGTTTTATCTCAATCAGACAGCAGTTTATGTAAACAGCATAAGACCTGTTGAAATTGACGGGAATTTTGGTGCTGCCACCGAAAACTCGGTAAAGGAATTTCAGGAGTTTTTCAATCTTAACCCCGATGGTGTGGTCGGTCAGCTGACCTGGGAAAAGATGCAGGATATATATGAAGGTATACAGGAAGGTGTTGATGTGCCCGAGAGTACACCTCCTGCAGCTGAAGAATACCCCGGCACACCTCTGCGGCGGGGTTCCCGTGGAGAAAATGTGCGCAGCATACAGAACTGGCTCAATGCGCTGGCAGCTGTATATCCCGATATTCCCGATGTGAATGCGGACGGCGTTTTCGGTCCGCTTACAGAAAATGCGGTACTTGCGTTTCAGGCGCGGTTCGGCCTTGCTGCGGACGGTGTTGTGGGCAGGGTAACCTGGAACAGACTGTATACCGAATGGCAGAACCTTGTGGCTGAAGGGCAGGCGTAAATATTTTAAGCAGCAAAAAAACCTCTGCCATAGATATGTCAGAGGTTTAAACTTTTATTGTTATTGTTTTTATCTGTGGATTTTGTAGAGGTTCTGCGGAGAATGTGTTTCCACAAGTCTGTGTACAAACACAGCAACCAGTATGCCAAGTACAACGGAAGCCAGTACATCGGTTGGAAAATGAACAAAAAGGTACATTCTGCTGAAGGCAATGGCTGCAGCGACAATAATTGCGGCAATACCCGCTTTTTTGTTGTAAAGGAATATGGAAACAGAAGCGGCAAAACCGTCAAATGTGTGGCCGGACGGGAAAGAATAGCTGGATGGGGCAGAGATAAGCAGAGGCACTGAGGTGTCAATCCAGCAGGGGCGTTCCCTTGCAATAAGATTTTTCAGTGCAAGATTGCCGATGATTTCTTTCAGCAGCAGACTCAGCAGTATGGCGATACCGCAGGGACGGGTCTTTTTAAAGAACAGAAGTATAACGGCAACCGCAAGCCAGGGCAGGCCGATATTGCCCATTTTTGTAAAAAACAGCATTATTTTATCCAGCAGCGGTGTGTGCAAATCCTGAAGAAAGTATAAAAAAGCAAATTCCCATTTCATAATAATATCCACCTGAAACTATATTTGTATAAAGTATACCATAATAAAAACAAAAAAACAGCAGTCAGTGATAAAACTGACTGCTTATTCTTTTATTAAAATGAGCAAACCATAAGCCGGGTTCTGTATTAGACGACAATCTATCTCGACTATAAGTTGCCTTATAGCTCCAGCCACCTCCTGAGAGCTGCAGGTCACATATGCTCTGCTGTCGGGTGTTGCTTCGGGTAGGGTTTACACAGCCATTACTGTCTCCAGTATGCTGGTGAGCTCTTACCTCGCCTTTTCATCCTTACCTGTAAATACAGGCGGTAATTTTCTGTTGCACTTTCCCTAAGGTCGCCCTCGGCTGACGTTATCAGCTACCCCTGACCTGTGAAGCCCGGACTTTCCTCACGCCGATAAAGCGCGCTGCCGTCTGGTTTACTCATATTTAACTTGTTGAATTAATCAGATATTGTCAGACAAAGGCATACCTTTTGCATCAAAGGCAATTTTGCCTGTAAAAATATTTACAGCGTCAATAATGCCCCAGATAAAGCTGATCCAGCCAAGGAAGAATACCCAGAGGAGCAGCTGTTTGATACCTTTGCTGTTATATCCGAGATAGAAGCTATGAATCCCCAGAGATCCAAGCAGAATAGCAAGGATACCTGCAATAAATCTGCTTTTCTGACCATTTACAGCAGAGTTTGTACCGCTGTTTGCCTGACTGTGAATTTTTGTTCCGCAGTTGTGGCAGAATATTTCAGAAGAATCCAGCTTTGCGCCGCAATTCTGACAGTAATTCATATAATCACTCCTGTTCCAAGAAAATAGTTTAACACAGCTTTTTAAAATATTCAATGAAAAAATTCAAAAAAAACTTTATTATGTACTATTTTTGTTATATACTATCATATTATAGATATTTTTTAAGCCTGTAATTGGTTAAAATGGGGGCAATATTATGATAAACAATAATTATGTAAAAAAAGTGTATGAAGATCTGTGCTGCAAATATTCACACGAAAAGGAATTTCTTCAGGCAGTTCAGGAGGTTCTGGAAACCCTTGAACCTGTTGTGGAAAAAGACCCGCAGATTGAAAAACTGGCAATCCTTGAACGCATGGTTGAACCTGAAAGAATGATCTCCTTCCGCGTGCCATGGGTGGATGACAATGGCAATGTGCATGTAAACACCGGTTACCGCTGTCAGTTCAACAGTGCAATCGGTCCGTACAAGGGTGGCTTACGTTTTCATCCCAGTGTAAATCAGAGCGTTATCAAATTCCTCGGTTTTGAACAGACCTTCAAAAACTCCCTTACAGGTCTTGCCATGGGCGGCGGCAAAGGCGGCAGCGACTTTGACCCCAAAGGCAAAAGTGATATGGAAATCATGCGTTTCTGTCAGAGCTTTATGACAGAGCTTTACCGCCATATAGGTCAGTTCCTTGATGTGCCAGCAGGAGATATCGGTGTAGGCAAAAGGGAAGTGGGCTATATGTTCGGTCAGTATAAACGCATAGCAAACGAGTTTACAGGTGTTTTCACAGGCAAGGCTCTGGAATTCGGCGGTTCTCTTGGCAGAACAGAAGCAACAGGCTACGGCCTTTGCTACTTTACAGAAAAAATGATTGAAACACTCAGGGGTACTACCTTTGATGATAAAAAAGTAATTGTTTCAGGCAGCGGCAATGTGGCAATCTATGCTGCACAGAAAGCAATTCAGCTTGGCGCAAAGGTTGTTGCTATGAGCGATTCCAGCGGTTACATCTACCACAAAAACGGCATTGACCTTGCAGTCATAAAGGAAATCAAGGAGGTTCGCCGCGGCAGAATCAAAGAATATCTGGAAACATATCCGAATGCGGAATACTGCGACAACTGCCGTGAGATCTGGACAGTGCCGTGCGATATTGCACTGCCTTGTGCAACACAGAACGAACTTGATGAAAACGGTGCAAAAGCCCTTGTTGCAAATGGCTGTATCGCTGTTGCAGAGGGGGCAAATATGCCTTCCACACCGGAAGCGGTTGAAGTTTTCCTGGGCAGCGATATTCTCTACGCTCCGGGCAAGGCATCCAATGCGGGCGGTGTTGCAACCAGCGGTCTGGAAATGAGCCAGAACTCCCTGCGCCTTTCCTGGACATTTGAAGAGGTTGATGCACGCCTTAAGGACATTATGGAAAATATATTCGATACAATCTATGAAACAAGCAAAAAATATGCTGACGGCAAAAATCTTGTTGCAGGCGCAAACATTGCAGGTTTTGTAAAGGTTTGTGAAGCTATGAAGGTTCAGGGTATAGCCTATTAAAATGACAGTTGATTTTACAGTAAAACAGGACAAAGAGGGCGGTACCCTTGCGGGATTTCTGCGCAGTGAAGGTGTCAGTGCCGCGCTTATAAAAAAAATAAAATTTCTCCCCGACGGCATACTTGTGGACGGTGTAAAACAGAATACCGACTACAAGGTTAAAGCAGGAGAGAAGATAGTTATAAATGTATCTGACCGCAAGGAAGATGCGGAAAAAAGCACGGTTATTCCCCAGGATATTCCTATGGATATAGTTTATATGGACCGTTGCTGTATGGTGGTGGATAAACCTTACTATATGCCGGTTCATCCGTCCTTCAACCATCCTACAGACACCCTTGCAAATGCTTTCTGCGGATACTGGCAGCAAAGAGGAGAAGAAAAGATTTTCCGTGCAGTCAACCGTCTTGACAGAAACACTTCGGGACTTGTGCTTATAGCCCTTGACCCCTTCAGCGCAGAAAAACTGAAAGGACAGGTGGAAAAGGTGTACACAGCCGTTGTGCAGGGCAGGGTGGAACCGGCGGAAGGGATAATAGAGCTGCCTGTTGCAAGACAGACAGAGTCCATAATAACCCGATGTGTCAGGGATGACGGGCAGTATGCAAGAACGGACTATAAAGTTGTAAAGCAGAATGAAAAATTTTCACTTCTGGATATAAAGCTGCACACCGGCCGCACACATCAGATAAGGGTACATTTTTCTCATCTGGGATATCCTCTTGCAGGGGATGACCTGTATGGTGGAAGCCTTGAAGTTATAGGCAGACATGCCCTTCATTGCAGAAAACTGGAGTTTGTTTCTCCCGACACAGACCAAAAAGTGGTAATAAATTCCAAGTTTCCCGATGATATACAGCAAATTGTGATAAAAATATAAACAAACTATAAACTTTAACTTTATAATGTATTAAAAAAGGCGTTTTTTCTTGAAAAAGCGCCTTTTTATATGCTATAATTTATTAGTATATGTACACACATATTGGGGTTTGAATTTAAAATAAAGGAGTCAGTTAAATGCCGGTAATACGCAAAAATAAAGCTAAAACGGAATCAAACGACACTCAGACAATAAAAAGACTTTTCAAAAGATATAATAAGGATAAAGTTACATTAAAAGGTATTGGCAGCTTTATTGCAGCTGTATTTTATAAATTGGGTTATACAGCTGAAATAACAGTAATTCTGCTGCTGAAAAAAATCAGAAAATATGCTTATATTTTATACAGAAAAGTAAAGCGTCTGGTAAAAGAAACAGGAATATTCACAGAAAGACTTCTCAAGGGTGTGCTTGAAGATATAGGTTTTCCACACCAGAAGGTAGAGTCTATTCTTGATAACATAAAAAATATCTGGAAACATTCGCGCAAGGATACCAAGCGCAAGGCAACACAGGAAGTTGGAGCCTATGTGGCACAGGGTGTAAAAAAGAACAGGGAACTGTGGCCTGCAGTATTCAGCTATGTAGTGCCTGTGTTTTTCTTTATGGTTATGGCTGTGGTTATAACCGTGGGGTTGAGACAGGGATATGCGATAAGGGTTTCCATAGAAGGACAGGAAATAGGCTGTGTTGACAATTACAACACACTTACAAATGCAGATGCAGTTATAAAAAACAAGCTGGTTTCTCTTGATGAGGAACAGAAGTGGTCAATGAACCCTCAGATTGAAGTTGTAACTGCATATAAAAAAGATATTCTTGATGAAAGACAGCTTTCAGACCGTATTCTTCAGGCTTCCGATGAAGACATAGTATCTGCAACAGGTCTTTATGTTGACGGTGAATTTCAGGGTGCTGTTGAAGATGCAACAAAAATTGAAGATGCTATGGACAGTATTCTTGAACCGTACATTGCAGACAACGACGAAGATACAACAGCAGGTTTTGTTCAGAATGTTTCCCTTACAGAGGGTATTTTCTTTACAGATACAATAGTTGACGAAGATGCACTTGCAGAAAAAATCACAGGTCTTGTGGAAGGCGAAGTGTGGTATACAGTAGTTCAGGGGGATTCCCCGTCACTTATCGCAAGTAAAAACGGTATTCGTCTGCGTGAACTCTACAATCTCAATCCGGAGCTTGAAGGCGGCGGACTGTGGGTTGGTGACCAGGTGCTCGTAAGCCAGGCTGTTCCTTTCCTGCAGGTAAAAGAGGTTGTAAGAGAAGTAAGGGAAGTGGAGACAAACTATACTGTTGAACGCAAACAGAACGGCTCCATGAATTACGGCACAACAAAAACTATCCAGAAGGGTGAATACGGTATCAACAAGGTTACCGTTGATGTAACATATATAGACGGTATTGCCCAGAGCGAAACCGTTATAGAAACAGAAGTTATCAAGGAACCGGTAAAAGAAATTCTTGAATTCGGTACATATATGCCAAGGGTTGGCAATATTGCAGTTTCCGGTTCAGGCGCATTCGGCTGGCCGACAGGCGGCGGTGTGCGTATCAGCCGTGGTTTTGCAGGCCAGTATCCTGCCCATAACGGTGTTGATATTGCAGGTCCTTACGGAACACCTATCTATGCTTCTGACGACGGTGTTGTAACACTGGCAAAATATACCAATGTCGGTTATGGTGTATATCTCATAGTTGACCACGGCAACGGATACCAGACAGTATATGCACACTGTTCATCACTGCTTGTAGGATACGGCGAACAGGTTAAAAAAGGCCAGCTTATTGCGAGAATGGGCTCTACCGGCAACAGTACGGGCAACCATCTGCATTTTGAAATCAAGAGCGGCAATGTGCGCTATGACCCATACAAATTCTGGTAATAATGTGAATATATAAAAGATGATTCAATATTACATTTATATGTTATAATTTAAGTATTGAATTTTTAAAAAGAAATGATATACTATTCAAGGTTACAATTTTTTAAGAATTTATTTGTATATTATTCACATAATAATCAGCATATATCAGATTAAAAAACTCTGAAGGAGTATAAAATTTGGAAAAGTACGTTATATCAGGCGGCAAGCCTCTGACAGGCGAGGTTACAATCAGCGGTTTCAAAAATGCTGCGGTAGCAATTTTGCCTGCAACTGTTCTGGCAAATGATGTCTGTGTTCTTGAAAATGTTCCTGACATCAGCGACATCAGGGCAGAGATTAATATATTAAAAGAACTTGGTGCAAAGGTACAGTGGCTGGATTCCACAGTACTGGAAATAGATACATCCTCCATCAATGTTACAGAAGTTCCGCTTGAACTCGGCAAAAAGATGAGAGCATCATATTATTTCCTTGGCAGTATGCTTTCCCGTTTCGGAGAAGGCAGTGTGCCGATGCCGGGCGGCTGTAACCTTGGTGCACGCCCGATAGACCAGCATCTCAAGGCTTTTACAGCTTTCGGTGCTGACCATTCCATTGACTATGCAATGGTAAATGTAAAAAGTGACAATCTTCACGGTGCACATGTTTTCTTTGACACAATCAGTGTCGGTGCAACAATCAATGCAATGCTTGCTGCAGTTATGGCAGAAGGCACAACAGTGCTGGAAAATGTTGCAAAGGAACCTCATATAGTTGACGTTGCAAACTTCCTCAATGTGATGGGTGCTAATGTAAGAGGCGCAGGTACAGATGTTATCAAAATTCACGGTGTCAAAAAGATGCACGGCGGCACATATTCCATAATTCCTGACCAGATTGAAGCAGGTACATTTATGGTTGCTGCAGCAGCAAGCCGCGGTGATATCCTTATCAAAAATGTTATTCCAAAACACCTTGAGCCTGTTACATCAAAGCTCAGGGTAATCGGTGCTGAAGTGGAAGAATACGACGACAGCATAAGGGTAAGAGGCATTGACGGTGTATATAACACAACAAACATCAAAACAATGCCGCATCCGGGTTTCCCAACAGACCTTCAGCCTGTTATGGGTGTTCTGCTCTGTTTTGCAAAGGGCACATCAATTATCACAGAAGGCATCTGGGACAACCGCTTCAAATACTGTGATGAGCTTAACAAAATGGGTGCAAACATTCAGGTGGAAGGCAGAGTAGCTGTTTTTGAAGGTGTTGAAGAACTTCGTCCTGCTCCGGTTTCCGCAACAGACCTGCGTGCAGGTGCAGCACTTGTTGTGGCAGCGCTTTGTGCAGAAGGTCAGAGCGAAGTTTATGAAATCCAGCATGTTGAACGCGGCTATGTGGATATTGTAAAGAAAATCAGAGCTCTGGGCGGCGATATCCGAAAGGTTGCAATCCAGGAATCTGAACTTAAAAACGCATATTGATAAACACAAAAGGCAGGTGTAATCCTGCCTTTTTTTGAAATGAAATACAGTATGGCAGATAATAAGCTGTAAAATTACTGCACAGCAGCTGTAAACCATACACAAAGAGGTAAAATGGCAAAATATATTTCGCTTTATTCCGGTTCCAGCGGAAACTGTTCGGTAATAGAGCAGAACGGAAAATTTATTATAATTGATATAGGCAAATCTGCCCGCATTACCGCAAATGCAATCAGGGAGCTTGGCCTGGATATTAAAAATCTGCAGGGTGTGCTTATCAGCCACGAACATTCAGACCATATAAGCGGCCTGAAAGTTTTTCTCAAAAAGCTGGATGTTCCCGTATATTCCAACTGTGCAACACTGGATTATCTCGCGGACTACGACCTTGTGCCTGCTCACATCCGTCTTGAGGATATGAACTTTGCAGGCCATAATATCGGGGACTTTTATATCACAGGCTTTGATACTCCACACGACTCTGTGGGTTGTATGGGCTTCAATATACATACACAGAGCGGTACAAGAATGACCATGGCAACCGACCTTGGCTGTGTTACCGAAAATATCCTCAATCAGTTTATGGGTGCAGATTTAGCGGTGATTGAATCAAATTATGACGAGATGATGCTGCGTGAAAACGAAAATTATCCGTACTATCTGAAAACACGCATTTCATCAAACCGTGGTCACTTGAGCAATGTACAGTGCAGCAATGCGGCAGTTCAGCTTATTCAGAGCGGTGTAAAAAAAATTCACCTTTGTCATCTCTCCAATAATAACAACACTCCCTCAACTGCACTTTCCCAGCTTGCACTTACGGGTATGGCAAGTGGTGTGGATATTGCAAAGGATGTTGAAACTGTAAGGGCAAACCGCCGTCACGAAATTACACTTCCGACAGAGTTTTAAAAGGAGAAACTATGCAGAATATTACAATTATTGCTATGGGCAAGGTGCAGAAAGGCTTTATGATGGACGGCTGCAACGAATACATAAAGCGCCTTAAAACCATGTGCAATCTTAAAATTGTTCAGCTGGAAGATGTACAGCTTATGGAAAAGAACCTGAGCGATGCTATGATACAGAAAACTCTGGACAGGGAAGCAGATGAAATTATAAAAAATATCCCAAAACAAAGTTATGTTATAGCTATGTGCATTGAAGGCAAACAGATGTCCAGCGAAGAACTGGCGAAGATGTTCAGTGACAAGGCGGTGGAGGGCTTTTCCAATATCTGTTTTATAATCGGTTCAAGCCACGGCCTTTCCGACAGGGTAAAACAGCTGTCAAATTACAAAATGTCCATGTCTAAAATGACATTTCCGCATCAGCTGGCACGGGTTATGCTTCTGGAGCAGATATACCGCGGATTCTCCATCCTTGGCGGCAGCAAATATCACAAATAAATATGCAAACAAAAAAGTTGGTAAATCCTTTGATTTACCAACTTTTAATTTTTAATGAAAATATTTCTGTCATTATATAAGAAAACAGCAGAAACAATCTGAAATGAGAAATTATACTTTAGAGTGTCTTAACCCATTCATCAAATTCTTCGCGGCTTACACCGGGTTTTAAGATTTTGCCTTCAGCAATTTCAGCACCTTTGCAGCTGTCTTTGAGATATGCAACAGTTTCGCCCCAGCTGCTGCCGCCGCTTGTTGCAAAAAGAATAACTTTTTTACCGTTCAAATCATATTTTTCCACAAATGTATTCACTATTGTAGGAGCAACATACCACCAGATTGGAAACCCGAGATAAAGTTCTTCAACTTCAGATAAATCCACAGGAATATCCTTTATTTCAGGACGGGAGGATTTGTCCTGCATTTCAACGCTGCTGCGGCTGGTTTTGTCCATCCAGTCAAGGTCTGCTTTTGTATAAAGCACAGCAGGTGTAATTTCGTAAACAGGGCAGGAGAGTGTTTCTCCCATTGATTTTGCCACCTCTGCAGTAACTCCGCTTGCAGAGAAAAATGCCACCAGTTTTTTGCTCATAATAATTTACCTCCGATAATAAGTAAGAATATATTTGATTTAAGATATATAATTAGTGGTTAAAAATGTGCATGTCAGCCGATTGGCAACGCCGTTTTAAGCCATCGAAATCCGCAGGCCTTTTGGATAATGGTTTTTTGCAATGCCGTCACTTACCTTTGCCCAACCCACAGAATATCCGTCGGTGCATACAAGGCACCAGCCTTTAAGGTCATCTGCTGTGTTCAGGGTTTCCCCTTTAAGATAGTCCAGCATTTCATCGCTGTCGCAAGGGTAGGATATAAACTGCTTTACATTGTTCTTACACAGCGCCATAGCAAGAGAGTGGCTTGGTTCAAAGCGGTTTTTCTTTATCTCACCAATATGCAGACCACAGCGCAGAACCTTTACCTTTGACAAATCAGGTGTGCCTTCAGGCATAGCATAAAGGTTTTCACCAAAAAGAGTGAAGTTGGAGAAAGAAATATCCTTAAGGAACTTTTTCTCAAAATCAAAATAAGGCTGCAACAGCTTTTTGTCAGCTGTGGATTTTGCGGATTTTACACGACAGCTTTCGCCGACAGTTTTCTTAAGTACCGCAATAAAATGCCCTTCACCGTCAATTTTATGCGGAAACAGACGCATTGTCTTGCACAAATCAGCATTGTTGCTGTCTGCCCACTGCGGTATGCCGGCAGAAAAGAATTTATGTACATCAGGTTTAATCAATATATATTCGGGGTGTTTTTCAATAAATTTCTGCACCGCAATTTCATTTTCTTCAGGAGAGAAGGTACATGTGGAATATACCATAATGCCGTTTTCCGCCAGCATTTTGTGGGCACTTTCAAGGATATGGCCCTGACGGTTGGCACATACCTCAACCTGAGACAAACTCCATTCATTTACAACAGCAGGGTCCTTGCGGAACATACCTTCACCTGAACATGGAGCGTCAACGATAATTTTATCAAAAAATGCGGGGAATACCTTTTCCAGCTTTTCGGGACTTTCATTTGTCACAATGGCGTTTTTTACACCCATACGCTCAATGTTCTGAGACAGTATTTTGGCACGGTTTGGCACGATTTCGTTGCTTATCTGTAAACCTGTACCGCCAAGCTTCGCGGCAATCTGGGTGCTTTTTCCGCCCGGTGCAGCACACAAATCCAGCACCTTGTCGCCCTGCTGTATATCTGCACATTCCACAACGGCCATAGCACTTGCTTCCTGAATATAGAACACGCCTGCGTGGTGATAGCTGTGTCTGCCCGGACGCTGATTTACGGGGTAATAGTATCCTGTAGGACACCATTTTACCGGTGAAAAATCAAATATATTTTTTTCAAGCACATCCTGGACATTAGCCTTGAGGGTATTTATCCTCAGCGAATAAAAATTATCCTTATCATAACCTTTTAAAAAGTCGTCAAACTCGTCTTTTAAAAGGTTTTTCATTTTATCTTTAAAATCCTGCGGTAAAACCATTGTCTGTTTCCTTTGCTGTAATATTATAATAAGTATACATTATCTTAAAAATATCTGCAATAAACAAATGGAAAAGCCTGTGCCGACAAAACGGCCAAGCTTTTCCATTTTAACGTTTAAAGAGGAAGTAAATCCTGCATATAACCTAATTTGCAATTTTTCCGCTTTCTATAACAATCTGTCTTGCGCCAAGCATATCGCAGAAGCTTTCATCATGGGTTATGATAACCACGCTGATTCCGCGGGAAGCGATATCTTCAATCAGATTTGCAACTTCGCGTGTAGCTTTTATATCCAGAGCGCTTGTAGGTTCGTCAAAGAACAGTACTGACGGGCTGAGGATACAGGCTCTTGCCACGGCAACACGCTGTTTTTCACCGCCGGAAAGACGGGAAGGATAGCTTTTTGCCTTATCACCGATTTCAAGGGAGTCAAGCAATGCCTGTGCATTCTTTTCAGCTTCTTCCTTTGTCATCAGCTTGCGGCTTACAGGTGCAAGGGTGATATTGTCCATAACATTCAGGTTAGGGAAAAGGTCAAGTCCCTGGCTAACCATACCAACAGTGTTCTGGTATGCCTTGTTAGGCTTGCCGTTTTCAAGGCTTTCTATATCATTGATAGAGATTGTGCCGCTGTCAGCTTTGTCAAGGTTGCAGATACAGCGGATAAGGGTTGTTTTGCCCGCACCGCTTTTACCGCGCAGACACATAATTTCGCCGCTTGCAAGTTCAAAGGATATATCGTTCAGCACAGTCTGTTCGCCAAAGCTTTTATATAAATTGGTAACTTTAAGCATTGTAAATCTCCTTTAATAGTTAAAAGATTTTTCTATCTTTTCACAGCCTTTGCTGATTACGGTGATAACGATAAAGTACAGCACGCCTACAACCACAAAAGGTGCAAGTGAGGATAAGCTGTTTGCGTAGATTTTACCCTGACGCAGCAGGTCGCCCAGACCGAGAATGTAAACAAGGGAAGTGTCCTTTACAAGTGTTGTAACTTCGTTTGTCACAGCAGGGATAACTGTTCTGATTGTCTGCGGAAGGATAACCTTGAAGAAAAGCACAGGTTTTGAGATGCCCAGCATCTGGCCTGCTTCCCACTGGCCTTTGTCAATGCTCTTGAGGCCGGAGCGGAAAATTTCTGCAAAGTAAGCAGTGTAGTTGATTACAAAAGCCACAACTGCAGTGGTGAAACGCTCAAACACAATGCCGATTTCAGGAAGCCCGAAGAAGATAAAACACATCTGCAGAAGCAGCGGTGTGCCGCGCATTATGTCTATATAAAACTTTGTTGCGCCTGCAACCAGTTTGTTTTTGCTGCTGCGGATAAATGCAACAGGGAATGCAAGAGGGATGGACAGTACAAGCACTATTGCCCAAAGCCCTATTGTAAGCTGCAGCCCTTCCAGAAAACGGGGCATAAGTCTGATAATTTCCATTGAGTAAACCTCTGAATGTGATTTTTATATAATTTATAACTTGTCTTTTAATGCCGTAACAGTGCGAAGGTCATTCGCACTGCCACACTGGTTTGTAAAGATTTAAGGAGGTAGTTTTATCTGTAAATTATTCGGAGAACCATCTGCCTTTGATTTCCGCAAATGTACCGTCGTTGATCATTTCTGTAAGTTCAGCGTCGATTTCTGAAAGAAATTCTGTGTCAGCTTTTCTAACGCCGATGCCGTATTCTTCGCTGCCGAAGTCTTCACCGAGAACTTTGTACTGTTCTGCGCCGCGGAGTTTGATGTAGTATCTTGCAAGAACTTCGTCAACTACGATAGCATCGCTTCTGCCTGCTTCAACGTCCATAAATGCGTCTGTGTTTGTATCAAACTGAACTGGTTCGCCGCCGTCCAGGGAAGCTGCTGTTGCTGCATCTGCCATAACTGCGTCGTATGCGCTGGATTCTTTCTGTACTGCTACTGTTTTGCCTGCAAGGTCAGCTTTTGTTTCGATGTCGCTGCCGGCCATTGTTACGATAATCTGTTTGTTGTCAAGGTAAGGCTGTGTAAAGTTAACTTTTTCTTTGCGGGCATCTGTAATTGTGTAGCCGTTCCAGATAAGGTCGATGTTGCCGTTTTCAAGTTCTGTTTCTTTCATGGACCAGTCGATAACCTGGAATTTTGGTTCGTAGCCGAGACGGCCGAGAAGTTCGTTTGCAAGGTCAATGTCAAAGCCAACAAGTTCGCCTGCTTCATCACGGAAGCCCATTGGTGCAAATGTATCGTCAACGCCGATAACTACTGTTTTGTCTTCTGCATCAGGTGCCGGTGCAGGTTCACTGGAGCCACATGCTGTAAGGGAAAGTGCCATAAGAGCGGATAAGAATAAAGCTGTAAGTTTTTTCATAATTAAATCTCCTTGTTTTGTTTTTTCTGATTAAGGTCTAATTTAATATGTCCCGTAAACTGCATTTACCTTATGTAACCGCTTAAAACAAAAAGTCCTCTCAGAGTTATTCAACTCCAAGAGGACGAAATATCTTTCGTGGTTCCACCTCTGTTCACTGCTACCTCACGGCAGCAGCCTCACTAAGTACCATCATACTTTTCCGCGGTAACGGGCGGAGGACCGATTTAGTCTACTTGGGATAAATCCCTTTCGGTAAATAGCTCAAAGATGTGTTCAACTGCACCATCATAACCTTTTACACCAGCCAAGGTCTCTCTGTAAATCTGAATACAACCTACTATTTCTTATCAATGCTTTTGCGAGATGTATTAAATTTGACTACATAGTACACCCTATTTTTTTGTTTGTCAACCCTTTTTGCGAAATTTATTTAATTTTTTTAGGGAAAGTTTTTCTGCACGCGGAATCAACTTAACAAAAAAAGCCGATGACAATCATCGGCTTTAATGTATATATAATTATATATAACAGTTGATTATTTTGTGGAGTACATCTGAGCAAACTGTTCAGCGATATTCAGCATGTGGTCACCAATGCGTTCAACGTCTGTAAGCATTTCAGAGTAGAGAACACTTGCTTCAGGTGCACAGCTTGTGGTTTTCATTCGTTCAATCTGTGCTTTTCTGTACTGGTCAGTAAGGTCGTCAAGACGCTGTTCAACCTGTGCTATTTCTGTAAGAGCTTCAATATTGAAAAGCTTCATATCGCTGTCAAAGGCTGTCATAGCTTCAAGGCATATTTTCTTCATCTTTTCAATTTCGCCCAAAGCTCTTTCAGAGAATGTAAGGTTGTTTGCTGTAAGAAATTTTACATAACCGGAAAAGTTCATTGCGTGGTCGCCGATGCGTTCGATGTTGCCTACAATGCGGAAGTATCCGCTGATAAGTTCAGAGTCCTGTGCAGGCATCGGTTTGGAGATGATGGTGGAGAGATACTGGCAGACCTGTGCGTTGAGGGTATCCAGCTTGTCTTCGTTCTCTTTCAGTCTGGTTTCATACTCCATAGTATGGTTGAGAACGGCATCAAAGCTGAGCTGTACATTTTCCTTTGCTATGGAGTACATATATTCAAGCTCTTCGCGGATGCTTGTGATGATAATAGCCATATTACCGATGTTGTATGTAGAGATATGGCTGCAGCGTTCAGCAAGGCTTGGACGAACCTTATCAGTTTCTTTATCAGGCAGGATAATTGTTGCAAGCTTAACCAGCTGTTTGGCAAACGGGAAGAGGATAATTGTTGTAACAACTTTATATACAAGGTGTGCGTTTGCAATCTGTGCACTTGGATTTGTAGGGAACAGGTTTGCAAACCAGGTTGTGAATGGTACAAGTTCGCATATTACAAGGAAGATAGCTGTACCGATGATATTGAACAGAAGGTGAATAAGGGTGGTTCTTTTAGCGTTTACGGATGTACCCAAAGAAGCAAGAACTGCTGTTACACAGGTACCGATAGTAAAACCAAAAAGAACATAAATACCGTTATCAAGGGTAACAACACCACTCATGGCAAGTGCCTGCAGAATACCAACAGATGCAGAGGAGGACTGGATGATGGCAGTAAAGATTGTACCTGCCAGTATGCCAATAAAAGGATTGGAGAATTCTGTGATGATTTTTACAAACAGTTCGGAATCGCGCAGACCGCTCATAGAGCCGCTCATCATATCCATACCGATAAAGAGAATACCAAAACCTGCTATGATTTTGCCCCAGTGGTTAAGTATTTCTTTCTTGGAAAATACAATGAAGCACACACCGATAAATGCAAATACAGGAGCAATTTCCTTGATATCGAGAGTGATAAGCAAACCTGTTACTGTTGTACCGATGTTGGCACCCATGATAACGCCAACAGCCTGGCTGAGCTGCATAAGACCGGAGTTTACAAAGCCCACAAGCATAACGGTTGTAGCAGAGGATGACTGGATTATTGCGGTGATAACTGTACCTACAATAACACCCATAAATGTGTTGGATGTAAGTTTTTCAAGGATGGATTTCATCTTGTTACCTGCTGCGGCTTCAAGACCGGCGCTCATCATATTCATGCTGTACAAGAACAGTGCGAGACCGCCAAAAAGGGTTAAAATCTGTGATAATTCCATAAATTTTTCTTCCTTTGTAGTGATTTGGATATTGTATTGCTTTGGATTTATAAAAACGGATTCATCAAATAAATACCTGAATCCATAATTAACATATTGGATAATCTGTTTAAAAAATCTGTAAAAATGTTGCTTATCTGAAAATATTTATTCTGCCGCTGTCGTCGAGATTTTTGAGTATAACCAGCATAATCGGGAAAGCGAAAAGCCCGAAAACACCCATAAACCGTACACCCAGGAACATAGCCATAAGTGTGACAACAGGGGGCAGGCCCACCTGGTCTCCCACGATTTTAGGTTCGATAATCTGACGGATGACAGTGATGATGCCGTATACAATAAGCATTCCGATGCCAAAGGCAAAATTACCCTGAACAAGAGAGAAAACCGACCACGGAATAAGCACACCGCCTGAACCGCATACAGGAATAATATCAAACACAGCGGTTATAAGCGCAATTATGGCAAAGTTTTTTACACCAAGCAGCCACAGGGCAAGTGAAAGCTCGCAGAAGGTTATTGTCATTATCAGAGCGTATGACCTGATATATCGTCCCAGAGTATGCAGACTGTAATCCTTTACATCTCCAAGGAACAAATGCCATCTTTCAGGTATCTGCCTTATGATAAAAGCCCTGATATTGTCATAGTCTGAAGCAATGAAAAATGTTGCAATAACAGATATGAAAACGGCTGCGACAAAAAACGGGATTTTTGTTATATAAGAAGACAGCCAGCTTACAGCGTTTACAGAGATATCAGATATAAGGCTGCCTGCATTGGAAAAGAAACTGGATGAAAACTCTTCAAAAGCAGCGCTTACAGAAGGGTCAAATGCAGAGATACTGTTCTGGATAAAAGCAACGGCAGACGCAAGGGTTGGTTCTATGCTGCTGTTGTAAATCTGTGGCAGGTCATAGAAAAGATTGCGCAGAGCTGTATATATGCCAAAGCCTGTCAGGACGATTATTCCCACGCCAAGGGCATAGAACAAAAACGCAGAAAAACAGGCCGCAAACCTTTTGTTAACCCTGAAGTCTTTTGATACCTTTGCAGCAAATGGGTTTATTATTGCCGATACAGCAAAGGCTATGACAAAGGGCATTATCCATTTCAGCACATATTTTACAGCCAGAAAAACCATTGCGGCTATCAGTGCATAGAAAATGAAGTTGACAATAAATTTCTTTTTCTTATCGTATGACATAATAAATCTCCGGAACATATCAATTCTAATTGTATAATATTTGTAAAATTTAAGCAAGTAATATGTAAAAATATGTTGGATTTTGCATATTGTTTTTCAGAATTTACAGAAAAACAAATCTGACAGGTCATATAAAAAATATCACACAGCTGTGAAATAAACATGGTAAAAGGGGTTTATGCAAAAAAATGGTGCTGATATATTATTGACAACAGGTCAAGCTATGATAAAATTAAAGTAATTATAAATTAATATTGCATATATTGTTGAAAATACAAGAATTGCGAAAAATAAACGGAGGAAAAATAATGAATATTAGTCTTCTTGATGTAGTAGGCCCAATTATGATAGGCCCTTCAAGTTCGCATACAGCGGGCGCAGCAAAACTTGCAAAAACAGCTATGACAATAGCAGGCAAACCTTTCAACAAGGTTAGCTTTGGTCTTGGCGGCTCCTTTGCAAGCACATATAAAGGTCATTTTACAGACTATGCCCTTGTTGCAGGTGCTCTGGGCATGAGTGAAGATGATGAAAGACTGGGTTCCAGCTTTGAAATTGCAGAAAGCCGCGGACTTGAATTTGAATTCTACCCTACAGAAATTGTAAGCCCGTATGAAAATACAGCAAGAATCACATTCCATCTTGTTGACGGTACAGAATATTTTGTGGAAGGCGCATCCCTTGGCGGCGGCCGTATTCTCATCACAAATATCAATGGCCTTACATGTGAATTCAATGCTTCTCTCTCTACAATTATTGTAAAACAGAACGACGTTAAAGGTGTTGTAAGTGATATCAGTGCTATTCTTGCATACGACAACATCAATATTGCAACAATGAAGGTAAGCCGTACATCCAAAGGTGATACAGCATACTGCCTTATCGAATGTGACGGCATTATTCCGGAAAGTGTAATCAACGATTTGAAACAGGTTAACAATGTACTTTCAGTAGTTGTTGTTAATATACAGGAGGGCTAATTTATGTATAAAAACGGACAGGAACTTTTGGACCTTTGTGCAAAAGAACATAAACGTGCATGGGAAATTGCTCTCGATGCTGAAACAAAACTTACAGGTATGACAAGAGAAAAACTCTGGGCACATTTTGAAGCACGCCTTGATGTTATGATCGGTTCCGCAACAAAAGCACTGGAACAAAAACAGGCAACAAAGGGCGGCCTTGTGGACGGTGTTGCAAGCTGCCAGTATGAGTATTCCCAGAAGGAAGGCTCTGTAACAGGCAATTATATGAACTACATTATGGCTCTTGCATACTCCTCCAGCGAAGTTAATGCTTCCATGGGTAAAATCTGTGCATCCCCAACAGCAGGCAGCTGCGGTATTCTCCCAGCAGTTCTCGTTGGTATGATGAACAAGGAAGGTTATCCAAGAGAAAAAGTTGTTGAAGCACTTATCTATGCTTCTGCAGTTGGCGCTATCTATACAAGAAATGCAACAGTTGCAGGCGCAGACGGCGGCTGTCAGGCAGAATGCGGCGTTGCTTCCAGTATGGCAGCAGCTGCAGCAGCATTCCTCAAAGGTGCTGATGACAAAGCTTGTTTTGATGCTGCAGGTTTTGCAATGATTAATGTTATGGGCCTTGTATGTGACCCTGTAGCAGGTCTTGTTGCTCTTCCTTGCGCACAGAGAAATGCTTCCGGTGCAGTTAATGCAATGATTGCTGCAGATATGGCTCTTGCAGGTCAGGTAAGCCACATTCCGTTTGACGAAGTTGTGGAAGCTATGTTCAAAGTAGGTAAAATGCTCCCTCCACAGCTGCGTGAAACAGCAAAAGGCGGTATTGCTACAACACCTGCAGGCAAAGCTATCAATAAAGCTGTATTCGGCTGATAAAAATTCAATATGTATATACAAACCCCATGCACAAAGTATGGGGTTTTGTTATAAATTAACTTTTAGGAGATTGCTGTTTGAAGAAAAACAACACCTTGGATATTGCAGTGTAACCGGGAGGTTTGCTGCTTTTCCGCAAAAGCCTCCCGGAAATTGACGGCTGACAATTTACAAGGAGGATTAAAAAATGAAAAACAGCCTTACTGTACGACAGGAAACAGAAAAAGATTATAAAACAGTTGAAAACCTTACAAGAGAAGCGTTCTGGAATGTTTACAGACCGGGATGCCTTGAGCATTATGTACTCAATCAGTTCAGAACAAGAGAAAATTTTATCCCTCAGCTCAGTCTTGTGCTTGAAAAGGACGGTAGAATAATCGGCCACATTATGTATGTATGGTCAGAAATTGTATCGGGTGACGGTACAAAAGTGCAGATTATGACCTTTGGCCCTTTCAGTATTCACCCTGAGTGCCGCGGAAGAGGATATGGTGAATATCTGCTGAACTGTTCAATGGAAAAAGCAAAGGAAATAGGTGCAAAGGCTATTGCAATAACGGGAGATATAAATCTCTATGGTAAATTCGGTTTTGTTGTTGCGAAAACAAAAGGAATTGTTTATAAAGAATTTCCGGAAGCGGAATTTTTTCTTATAAAAGAAATGGAAGAAGGTTTTCTCTGTAATCTTTGCGGCAGTTACACAGACCCATCGGGGTATTTTGTGGATGAAAATGAAGCGGAAGAGTTTGACAAAAACTTTCCGCCGAAAGAAAAACTGAAACTGCCAACCCAGCTTGCACAGTAAAAAGAAAAGTCTGAGCCCATCAGGGTTCAGACTTTTTGCGTATATACAGTTGTTTGAAAGATTCGGTTACAGCTAAAATTTTCTGTCAAAATTTCTGTACTGCACCGCTTCAAGCATATGCATTTCTTCAATAAGCGGTGACTGCTCAAGGTCTGCTATTGTTCTTGCAACCTTAAGTATCTTGTCGTAGCTTCTTGCGGAAAGCCCCATGCTTTTAAAGGCTTTTTCAAGTATGTTCTGTGCGCCTTTTGTGGTGCGGCACAATTCCTTTACCAGTGCAGGAGGTATGGATGCATTGGAGGATATATCCATTCCTTTAAAGCGTTCTGCCTGCATACTGCGGGCGGCAAGTACCCTTTTCAGGATATCCTCACTGCTTTCGGCTTCACAGTCATCACCGGCAAGTTCTTCATATTTCACGCTTGCCACATTTACAAAAATATCAATTCTGTCCATCAGCGGTCCGCTGAGCTTTGACCTGTACCGGTCAAGCTGGTTTGCGTTGCAGGTGCACTGGTGAAAATCATCACCAAGATATCCGCAGGGGCAGGGGTTCATGGCACCCACAAGCATAATGTTGCTTGGATATATATGGGTCTGGTTTGCGCGGGCAACCACAACCCTGTTGTCTTCAAGAGGTGCACGCAGGGCTTCAAGGGCATCGCGGTGGAATTCCGGCAGTTCATCAAGGAACAGAACACCGTTGTGGGCAAGGGAGATTTCTCCCGGTTTTGCCCATGGACCGCCGCCAGTCAGCGCTGCGGTGGAAACCGAATGGTGAGGAGAGCGGAAGGGACGCTGTGTCACAAGTCCGCTGTTCTGGCGCAGAAGTCCTGCCATAGAGTGTACTTTTGTGGTTTCGATAGATTCGGTGAGTGTCATAGGCGGCATAATGGAGGGCACCCGTTTTGCCAGCATTGATTTGCCGCTGCCGGGAGGGCCGCTGAGACAGATATTGTGCAGGCCGCTTGCAGCAATCTCCAGTGCACGCTTGGCTTCTTCCTGACCTTTTACATCCTTGAAATCAAGAAAACTTTCGGCCACAGTATCAGGCTGATATATATGGGGTGAAAGCTGGCAGCTGCCTTTCAGAAAATCCACAATCTGGGATATGTGGCTGATGCCGTAAACATTTATACCTGTAACAACACTTGCTTCATTTGCATTTTCGGCAGGCAGAAACAGGTGGGTTGTGCCGTTTTCCTTTGCGCAGAGAGCCATTGAAAGGGCACCGTTTATGCCGCGGACATATCCGTCAAGGCTCAGCTCACCTGCAAAGGCATAGTTTTCACTTATTTTAGGAACAGAATCGGTACATTCAAGAATACCCAGCATAATCGGAACATCAAAAACTGCACCGCTTTTGCGTATATCGGCAGGAGCAAGGTTTACCGTTATGCGGGAAGAAGGGTAGGTGAAGTTGTTGTTCTTTATGGCGGAACGCACCCTCTCGCGGGATTCCTTTACAGCATTGTCTCCAAGCCCTACGATATCAAAAGCGGGCAGGCCGCCCGAAATATGGGTTTCCACAGTTACCATATATCCGTCGATACCGCTTACACCAAAACTGCGAAGTTTACTTAACATTTACGGCCTCCTATACAAATGTACAAAAATAATACATTTTTATCATACAATATTACTCTGTTTATTGCAACAAACTGAATTGACAATATGGGGGAGAAAAGGTAAAATTAAATTGATAAATTATGTTATTTATTAAATTACATATAAGATAAAGGAGAACATTATGTACAACAAAGAATATCAGAGATGGCTTGAAGCAATTAAAGAAGAAGATCTTCTTAATGAACTTAAAAGCATCGAAGGCAACGACGAACAGATTAAAGACAGATTTTTGCTCAGCCTTGAATTTGGTACAGCAGGTCTTCGCGGTGTTCTGGGCGCAGGCACAAACCGTATGAATGTTTACACAGTTGCAAAGGCAACACAGGGCCTTGCAGAATTCCTCAAAGCTCAGGGTAAAGAAGCTTCTGTTGCAGTTTCCTATGACTCCCGTATCAAGAGTGATGTTTTTGCAAAAATCACTGCCAATGTACTTGCTGCAAACGGCATCAAAGTATACCTTTACGATGCACTCAAACCTGTACCAATGCTCTCCTTTGCAACAAGAAGACTTGGCTGTGATGCCGGTGTTATGGTAACAGCAAGCCACAACCCTGCAAAATACAACGGCTACAAAGTATACGGTCCTGACGGATGTCAGATGACAAGCGGCAGCGCTGACAAGGTTCTTGCAGAAATCAACAAGCTTGATATCTTTGCAGACATTAAATATACAGATTTTGACGCTGCAGTAGCAGAAGGCAAAATCGAATACATCTCCAAAGATGTTGAAGAAGAATACTACAATTATGTTCTCGGCTGCATGCTCCGTAAAGACATATTTACAAAAGAAGACCTTAAAATCGTTTACTCCCCGCTCAACGGTTCAGGTAATGTTCCTGTAAGAACAGTTCTGGGCAAAGCAGGTCTTCAGAACATCACAGTTGTAAAAGAACAGGAAATGCCGGACGGCAACTTCCCGACATGTCCGTATCCAAACCCTGAAATCCGCGAAGCTATGCAGCTTGGTCTTGACAGACTCAAGGAACTTGACGGCGATATTCTTATCGCAACAGACCCTGACGCAGACCGTGTAGGTATCGCAGTTAAAGAAAACGATGACTATGTACTTATCAGCGGCAACCAGGTTGGTATTCTCCTTACAGACTACATCGCAAAAACAAGAAAAGAACTGGGCTGTATGCCTGAAAATCCTGTTATGGTTAAATCCATCGTTTCTTCCAGCCTTGCAGACGAAGTTGCAAAGAGCCACGGTGTTGAAATGAAAAATGTTCTCACAGGTTTCAAATACATCGGCGAACAGATTGCTCTCCTTGAAGCAAAAGGTGAAGAAGGCCGCTTTATTCTCGGTTTTGAAGAAAGCTACGGATACCTTGTAGGTACAAGAGTAAGAGACAAAGACGCTGTTGTTGCAACACTTATGATTGCTGAAATGGCAGCATATTACAGAAGCATCGGTTCTTCCGTAAACCAGGCTCTCAATGAAATCTATGCAAAATTCGGCTACTTCCTCAACAAAGTAGACTCCTACGAATTTGAAGGTCTTGCAGGTATGGAAACAATGAAAAACATCATGCAGGGTCTCCGTGACAATCCGCTCACAGCACTTGGCGGTATGGAAGTGGAAGTAAGAGAAGACTTCAGCTCCCTTACAAAACTTACTGTTGCAACAGGCGAAACAGAAGAAATTCACCTGCCAAAAGCAAATATCCTTATCTACTGGCTCAAAGGCGGCCATCAGGTTATCGTTCGTCCATCCGGCACAGAACCAAAGGTAAAAGTTTACTACTCCATCAAAGGTAAGGACCTTGCAGAAGCATCTGAAATCAAGGCAAAAATCGACGCAGATATCAAACCTATTCTCAAATAAAAATCTTAAAAAAGTACTTGATTTTTATAATATTGTATGATATTATATCTAAGTGATTATTTAGATAAGGGACGGAAACCCTTATCGACTGAGAGAGGTGAAATCAAAATGAGAGAAAACATCCATCCAAAATATGAAGATGCTGTAATTACATGTGCTTGCGGCAATGTAATCCACACAAAATCTACAAAAGCTAAAATCAGTGTTGACGTATGTTCCAAATGTCACCCATTCTTTACTGGTAAACAGAAATTGGTTGACGCTGGCGGTCGTGTTGACAGATTTAAAAAGAGATTCAACATTCAGGACTAGTAAAAAGTTGCAGGGCGGTGGCAGAACCGCCCTGTTTTTTTCATACAATAAAATATGTATTATTATATATTTTCATATATTTTCCGTCACCGTACTGCAGTTTGCAAACGGTGCATATACGCATAACTTTACCGAAAGGAATTTAAAGCTATGGCAGACTACAAAACCGTAAAAGGTGAAGCAACAGGTACTATATACGAAAAAAAATCCGAGTTTATCGGATATATAGCTCACGCAAAAACAGAGCAGCAGGCTCAGGAATATCTTGCAAAAATCCGTAAAAAACACTATGACGCACGCCATCACTGCTATGCATATATAATCAAGGATGAAGGTGTTGTAAGACAGAGTGATGACGGAGAACCAAGCAAAACTGCAGGTATGCCTATTCTGGAGGTTCTGCGCCATTCAGGACTGGAGGATGCAATTATTGTTGTAACCAGATACTTCGGAGGCACACTTCTTGGCACGGGCGGCCTTGTACGCGCCTATACAGAGGGTGCAAAGGCTGCGCTGGAGGCGGCAGAGATTCTTACATACAAACAGTGTGTGGACCTCAACATCACGGTAGACTATTCACTTTACGACAAAATAACAACTCTTTGTCAGAACAGAAACGGCAAAATTACAGATACACAGTTTACAGACAGTGTAAATATTACCATAAGAATGCTCAGCGGCACACAGGATGCCCTTATAAATGACCTTGTTGTGCTCACAAAAGGCAAGGAACCAACAGTAAGTGATGAAATTTATGATATTTTTTAAAAATATTGAAAAATAAAAAGGTTTTTTACAATTTATCCCGTATTATATTAATAAGGGGGGATAAAATATGGAAACAGTAAGAGAACGCATACTCAGACAGGAACAGCTTATTTTAAGCCCTTATGCACAGCTTGCAAAGGATACATGGGGCAGGGAATACCCTGAAGAAGAATGTAACCTGCGCACCTGTTACCAGAAGGACCGAGACAAGATTATCCACTGCAAAAGCTTCCGCAGGCTGAAACAGAAAACCCAGGTTTTCATCTCACCTGAGGGTGACCATTACCGAACCCGCCTTACCCATACCCTTGAAGTGGGGCAGATAGGCAGAACCATCTGCCGTGCTCTTGCGCTCAACGAGGATTTGTGCGAGGCTATAGCTATGGGACACGACCTTGGCCATACACCTTTCGGCCACGCAGGGGAAAGAGCACTGAACGCCCTTAATCCTGATGGCTTTTCACATTCAAAACAGAGTGGCCGTGTTGTCAGATATCTTGAAAGAAACCTCAGGGGGCTCAATCTCTGCAAGGAGGTTATCAATGGTATAGAAAACCATACCCGTTCAGGCAATCCTCTAACAAGAGAAGGAATTGTTCTCCGTTTTGCCGACAGAATAGCATATCTCAATCACGACATTGAGGATGCAATTACAGCAGGAATACTTACAGAAGATGACCTGCCAAAAGAATGTACCGATGTGCTGGGACATACAAAGAGCGAGAGAATAACCACGCTTATCAATTCTCTGGTGGAAAATTCATGGTCAGAGATAAAGATGGCACCGGAAATTCAGACACAGTTTGAGGTGCTGTCCACATTTATGTACGATAATGTATATACAGACTCCATCGCGAAGACAGAGGAGAAAAAGGTGGATATACTGGTTGCTGAACTGTACAGGTATTTTAAACAGCATCCTGAAAAAATGCCTGATATGTACCATATAATTGCAAGGGAAGAAGGTCTGGACAGAGCAGTTACCGACTATATCCAGGGAATGAGTGATGACTTTGCATCGGTGACTTTCCAGAATATCTTTATCCCAAAACCCTGGAAACTGGGACAGGCATAACCGGAACAGAAACAGTACAGCATAATAATGTAATATATTATAAATGAAAGGAGAGGATTATATGGCAATACCTGCGCATTATATACAGGAACTTCTGCAGAGAAACAATGTTTATGATGTTATTTCTTCCCATGTTCATCTGAAACGCCACGGCAGAATATACAAGGGCCTGTGTCCTTTCCATTCAGAGAAAACACCGTCCTTTACAGTGTATCCCGACACCCAGAGCTATTACTGCTTCGGCTGCGGTGCAGGCGGCGATATAATCAGCTTTACAAAGGAGATAAACGGTCTTACCTATGTTGAGGCTGTAAAGGCACTGGCACAGCAGAGCGGTATGCCGCTGCCGGATGAAGACGACAAGCTTTCCCGTATTAAAAGCCGTATTTATGAGATGAATAAAATTGCGGCAAGATATTTTCACGCAAATCTCAATTCAGAAGCAGGCAAAAATGCCCGCATATACCTACGCCAGCGTCAGCTCAGCGATAAAACAATAGTAAATTTCGGCATCGGATACGCAAGTGATGACTGGCAGGGACTTTGCAGACATCTTAAATCAAAAGGATTTACGGAAGATGAAATGGTGTCGGCATACCTTGCGGCAAGAAGCAGCAAAGGCAATGTATACGATATTTTCCGCAACAGGGTAATTTTTCCTATTATTGACCTGAGGGGCAATGTTATTGCTTTCGGCGGCAGACGGATGGGAGATGAAGGCGGGCCTAAATATCTCAACAGCGGTGATACACCTGTGTTCAAAAAGTCCAACGGTCTTTTCGCCATGAACCTTGCCAAAAAGTCAGGCAAAGACACCTTTATCCTTGCAGAGGGGTATATGGATGTTATTTCGCTCCATCAGGCGGGGTTCAACAATGCACTGGCAACCCTGGGTACAGCGCTTACAAGCCAGCAGGCAAAACTTATTGCAGATTATGCAAAGAATGTTGTCATTGCCTATGACTCGGATGAGGCGGGGCAGAAAGCCACAAGGAGAGCTATGGAAATATTCTCAAAAGAGGATGTTTCGGTTAATGTTCTTCAGATGGACGGGGCAAAAGACCCGGACGAATATATAAAGAAATTCGGTAAGGAAAAGTTTGAAATGCTTATCGAAAGGGCAAATTCAGCACTGGATTTTGAACTGCTGAAACTGCGCAGGCAGTATGATATCAAGGATACTCAGGGAAGGATTGATTACCTGACAAAAGCCTGTGATATTATTGCAAAGATACCAAGCCCTGTGCTGCAGGATGTATACTGCAGCCGTTTTGCAAATGAAACAGGTGCGGAAAAGGCATCTATAAAACTGCAGTTGGAACAGTCAAAAAACAGGCTGTACCGCAGCAACAGTTCAAGAAAAAACCGTGAACTTCTCAAGGAAGGCTTTGCAGGCGGAATAAAGGTGGATTACAGACAAAAGGGCAATACACTGCCCAAGGTTTTTGCCCAGCAGCAGATAATATCTGCACTTATAAGGGATAACGACCTTTTCCCGCTGGCGGACAGTCAGCTTTCGGAAGATGACTTTACCAATACAAATATGAAGAATGCTTTTGTGGAATACAAAAAGCTGAAAGCAGACGGGCAGGAAGTCAGCTATGCGCTGTTATGTCACTATCTGGACCAGGAAACAAGGCAGATTTTGGCTAAAATAAATGCAGATAATGCTGATATAATAATCACAGCAGACGACCTGCAGATGCATATAAAAAATCTTATATCTGCGCCGAAAGAGCAGAATGAGATTAAAAACACCAGCAAAGAAGACCTTGCAAAATGGGTCGACAGTCTGAAAGAGAAAAAGAAATAGTAAAAGGGGAATCTTCAAATGACAAAAAGCACAGAGAAAAAAATTACCAGCATTCAGGAACTGATTGATTTCGGTAAAAAACAGGGTAAACTTACAAGCCTTGATATCGATAAATTCCTTGAGGGTGTAAGTTTTGATGTTGAACAGGTGGACAAGCTTTACGAAACACTTGAAACAAACAATATTGATATAATTGATATTATTGAGGAAGAGGAAGAAGTTCTTACAGAAAAGAACGTTGAAAAATTTGAAAAATCCCTTTCTGCAGAAGGTGTAAGCATCGATGACCCTGTAAAAGTTTACCTTAAGGAAATCGGCTCATTCCCGCTTCTTTCCCTTGAAGAAGAGGTTGAACTTGCAGAAAAAATCCTTCAGGGTGACAGCTTTGCAAAGAAAAAACTGGCAGAAGCAAACCTTCGTCTTGTTGTTTCCATCGCAAAAAGATATGTAGGCCGCGGTATGCTTTTCCTTGACCTTATCCAGGAAGGTAACCTTGGTCTTATCAAGGCTGTTGAAAAATTTGACCATACAAAAGGTTTCAAATTCTCCACATATGCAACATGGTGGATCCGTCAGGCTATTACACGCGCTATTGCAGACCAGGCAAGAACAATCCGTATCCCTGTTCATATGGTGGAAACAATCAATAAAGTTAAAAAAGTTCAGAGTCAGCTTTTACATAAAAACGGTCAGGAACCATCTGTAGAAGACCTGGCAGAAGAACTGGATATGCCACAGGAAAAGGTGCGCGAAATTCTTAAGGTTGCACAGGAACCTATCAGCCTTGAAAGCCCTATCGGTGAAGAAGAAGACAGCCATCTTGGCGACTTTATCCCTGACAGTGATGCACCAATTCCGGAAGAAGCAGCAACACACGCTCTTCTCAAGGAACAGCTGGGTGAAGTTCTTGCAACACTCACACCAAGAGAAGCAAAGGTTCTTTCTCTCCGTTTCGGCATTGAAGACGGCAGACCAAGAACACTTGAAGAAGTGGGCAAGGAGTTCAATGTTACCCGTGAACGTATCAGACAGATTGAAGCAAAAGCTCTCAGAAAACTCCGTCATCCAAGCAGAAACAAAAAACTCAAGGATTTCCTTGATTAATTATCGCATATAACAGTACGGCACATTGGTTTTCCGATGTGCCGGTACAGTATATATAATGCAATGTATAATAAAGTGTATGATTATGGAAAATAAAACAAATAACAGAGTAAAAATACTGAACGCCGCCTGGAAACTGTTTGAGGAAAAGGGCTATGACAATACCACAGTAGATGAAATTATCGAAGCAACAGATACATCAAAGGGTACATTTTATCATTATTTCAAAAGCAAGGAAGACCTGCTCAGCCTGTTTTCCTATATGTTTGACGAAAGATATGAGGAGCTGTCCAAAAAGCTTGATGTGGATATGAACAGCTTTGACAAGCTTATTGTCCTGTGTGAAGAATGTTTTTCTTCCATTGAAAATGACTATTCTCTGGAACTGGTGGCCAGAATGTACTCTGCGCAGCTTTTTTCAAAAAATCATAAGCACCTTCTGGACAAAAACCGTACATATTATAAACTGCTTAGAAATGTAATTACAGAAGGGCAGCAGAGAGGCCATATCCGTGATGATATGTCTCCGGCAGAGATAATAAAGATTTATACAATAGCGGAACGGGCTCTTGTTTATGACTGGTGCGTGTGCAGCGGAGAATACTCCCTCAGGGATTACGGATGCAGAATGATGGCTTTGTATCTGTACAAAATCAAAGAAACAGAATAATCTTAACAGCACTTTGCCAATATCGGCAGTGTGCTGTTTTTTGCAGAAAAGGATAAATTTCATACATATAAATTATTTATGAGAAATAATTTATAATTTTGCTTTTTTTAGAAAGTAGACAAGAGTATTGGTTATTTTAATTAATAATATGCATTAAAC
>JAFSCM010000116.1 GCA_017436765.1 Oscillospiraceae bacterium | reverse complement strand
CTTTTTGTGGTCAGGGCCCACAAGCATACGGCAGAAATGAGGTATAACCTGACCTACCCAGCCGATGATGCCGCAGATGGAAACCGCTGTGGATGTGAGAACTGTGGAGAAGATGATAATGCCGATTTTGATGCGTTCTGTATGAACACCAAGGCTGCGTGCTTCTCTGTCGCCCATTGAAAGCACATTGATTCTCCAGCTTAAAATCCACAGGCCGACAAGGCAGATGAGTATAGGAATAATGGATATAATAAGGTCATTGAGACCAACCGAACCCAGGGAACCCATGAGCCAGAATGTGATTGCAGGCAGTTTTTCGTCACCTTCTGCTGTGAATTTAAGTATCTGCAGCAAAGCCTGGAAAAACGCCGATACAACTGTACCCGAAAGCACCAGCATAAGCACAGGTGTGGATTTGTAGATATGTGCAAGGAAGTATGTGATTGCAACGGCTACAATGCCGAAGATGAATGCCATGCCCTGCACAGCAAGAGACGGCATGGACATTACCAGACCAAGCGCCGCACCGAAGCTGGCGCCTGCGGAAACACCCAGGATAAAAGGGCTTACCAGTGGGTTCTGGAACATACCCTGAAATGCCGCGCCTGATGAGGAAAGGCCTGCTCCTACAAGGGCTGCCATAACCGCACGGGGAAAGCGCACCTGAATAATTACCTTAGCGGCGGAATCCTCCCAGGTTTTGGGATAGTTTGCACCAAAGAAATAGTTGGCAAAAATCTGCACTACTTCAGTCGGCGAAACCGAATATCTGCCCATAAACAGTGATACAAAGAATATCACAAAAGGCAGAATGATGATTGTTGCCCATTTGAGCTTTGACTGTTTTGTCTCGCGGAAATGAGCCTGTTTCTGTAAATCAGCCATAAAATCAGCCCTCTACCCAGCCTTCGATAACCATTCTTGCCTGGTCGTCTGTAAGTTCGTATTCATAGAATTCGCTGTAGTAGTATTTGATTTCTTCAACCATGTCAATATCGCCGAAAAGTTCAGGCTGCATAAGTGTAGCCATCCACATTACCAGCAGAGTTGTTGTTGAACCTTTGTCAAGGAAGAATACACCTGAAGGAATACGGTGCAGTTCCTTGTTCTGAACAGCCTTGAGTGTTGCCCATTTGCTGTTTTCACGGTACATGCTCTTGATAACAAGTTCTGGGTTGTCGCCGTGGTTGTCAACAAGGATAATATCAGGGTCCCATGTGTAAAGCTGTTCTGCTGTTACTTCAGGGAAGTTGGAGTTTTCTTCAGGGCCAAGAAGTGTGCCGCCTGCAAGGTATGTTTCGTACCAGCGGTTTTTAAGGGAGTAGGAAGCGCGGATTTCTTCGCCCCATGTGTTGCCCCAGTAAACTGTTGGTCTTTCGCTTTCAGGGATATCCTTTGTGCGTTCGTAAACCATTTTGAGTTTTTCGTCGCAGTATTTTGCCCATGCTTCGTATTCGCTGTGTGCTTCTTCTGTGTCGATAGCATCAGCAAGGATGCGCAGCGGTGTTGTAAGTGTTGTTACAAACTCATCAATTGTCTGTGTCTGAGCCTGTTCCAGAGTGTCCATAAGACCTGTGTTTTTTGTTGCAACGATAGCAGCCATATCAACAGCGTCAAATTTTTTGAGCTCGATTTCGTTGTCGTAGTAAACAACAAGGTCGATACCCTGTGCAAGGTAGTCTTCGATGTTTACTGTGGAACTTGGGTTTGCGGCAATACCTGCCATTTCGATAAGTTTCGGGTTTGTGAGGTTTGCAAGAGGGTAGCTGTCTGTGTGACCGCTTTTTACCATTGTAACCTGGTCTGCACTGCCAAGCATAAACACCATTTCGTATGTAGGGCCTGCGATAGCAGCGATTTTGTTGATTTCGTTAGGAACTTTTACTTCTCTGCCGAGAAGGTCTGTGATTGTGTGTGTTGTGCTTTCTGTGCCTGCAGTTTCTCCTGCGCCGCAGCCTACAAAACTGAACAGCATAAGACAGGCCAGAGCCAGAGCAATAATGCGTTTTTTCATAAATTCTCCTTAGTCCAAATCAGCACAAAAGGCAGAAGTCAAGGAGGGGGATTCCTTTCTTCCGCCGTTTGCGCCTAATATCTTTTAAGAGTTTATTATTCTGTTACAAAGTTGATTTCTGTGATGGAGTATGTAACCCATTTCTGGCCTGTGCCGTTGATAAATGCACTGAGGCCCATTGGCATATCCTTGATAGCCTTGTTGTTTGTCATACCGTCGTACATTACAAAGAATTCAAGGTTTTCGTAGAATGCTTTTTCGTCAGGGAATGTTTTGTATTCTGTGTTTTTGCCTTCTGCGCCCATACCAGGTGTACCGTAGATTTCGCATTCAACAACTGTGCCGTCGATTGTCATGCCGAGAACTGCAAGTTTTGCAACCATTGTTTCGTAGTTGATACCAAGGAATTTGCCTTCGTATGTAGCTTCGCCGCCTTTGTATTTGAAGGAGCCGTCAAACATAGCTGTTGTAACTTTGCTGTCGCCAACAGGTGTTTTCTTCATAAAGTCGCTCATTGTGATAACGCCGATTTCTTCGCCGTTTACTTTAACAGGTACGGAGAAGTCTGCAGCTGTTGTTACCATATATATGTTTGCAATACCGTAGATAGGGTCCTGACCGGGAACGATTGTGCCCCATACTGCTGCACCGTCAGCTTCGCCGATAACAACGCTTACATCTGCAGGGCTTGTGTAGTAACGTACAAAGCCGTCGGAAGCTTCTGCAAATACGCCAACTACTGTGGAGATGTCGTAAGCACAGAGGTTTGTAAGTGTTGTTGCCTGATATTTGTTGCCGTCGATTTCAGCTTCTGCAAATTTTGCACTGATGGAATCGTATGTTGTGTTGCCGTCTGTTACATCCTGACCGTCAACGAACATAAAGAGTTCTGTTGCTGGTGCTTCCACAGGTGTGGTTTCCGGTTCTGCTTCGGATGGTGCAGGTGCGCTGCTGCCGCATGCAACAAGGGACAGTGCCATTGCGCCTGCAAGGATAAGTGCCAAAAGTTTTTTCATTTGTTTCTTCCTCTTTTCAAAAAATAAAAATGCTGCCTCTGAAAAGAGACAGCATATATACATCACTATAAACGCACCTTGCCCTGCAGGCAAAGTGTCTTATACAAATATAAATATGTTCTCTTTTCAAATACGGAAGGCAGAGCAATTTCTTCCTCTACCCATTGGCTGAAATCCATAGCCTGCGCCTTAGGTGTTTCAGCTCGAGTAACACAATTATATTACTATATATATTTGTAAAATGTCAACGATAAATGATGCTTTTTTTGTAAATATAGCCGTATTTTACCTTTTATGTGATGTGTTATATATACCATACACTGTATTTTATTCCATATTTTTCAACCCTTCAAATGTGACAATGTCACTGAATTTACACATTTCAGGGTGTATAATACAGACAAATAAAACAAATACAAAAATTAAACGGAGGTTACTTCTATGAAATATAAATGCGATATCTGCGGCTGGGAATATGATGAAAGTGTTGGCTACCCTGAAGGCGGCATTGCCCCTGGCACAAAATGGGAAGATGTTCCTGAAGATTTTGAATGTCCGCTGTGCAGCGTAGGCAAAGATATGTTCAGCGAAGAATAATTGCAGACGCAAACCATTGAATTGCAATCCATCATCCATACTAATGCTATACAGAAAAGGCAGGTGTTTTAAAAAAGCACCTGCCTTTTTATTCATAAACAAAGGTCTGAAACTGCAGATTTCAGACCTTTTTCCTTTACATATTTTTTGTATTCAGTGCTCTTATGGCATTTAGAATTGCTATAACCGCAACGCCCACATCTGCAAATACGGCGCTCCACATAGATGCGTGGCCCATTGCAACCAGCACAAGCACAAACAGCTTTACGCCTATTGCAAAGACGATATTCTGCTTTACAATGCGCAGAGTCTTTTTGGAGATGTTGACCGCTGTGGCAATTTTCGAGATTTCGTCGTTCATAATAACAACATCCGCCGCCTCGATTGCCGCGTCAGATCCCAGTGCCCCCATTGCTATACCGATATCTGCTCTTGCCAGAACAGGCGCATCGTTTATGCCGTCACCCACATAGCAGACCCTGCCCGATGTTTTGTTCTCCAGAATTTTTTCAATCTGTTCCACCTTCTGATGCGGCAGCAGGTCGCAGACTGCTCTGTCAACACCCACTTCTGCAGCGATTTTTTCACCGATGGCTTTTACATCGCCTGTGAGCATAACAGTCTCTTTTATGCCGATTGATTTCAGCTTTTTCATTGCTGCAAGGCTGTCTTTTTTAAGGGTGTCGGCAATCACCATATTGCCAAGATATTCACCGCTTTGTGCTATATGCACCACGGTACCTGTTTTTTCTTCGGTATCAAAGCCTTTGATGCCGCTGCGCTCCATAAGCTTTGCGTTGCCCACAAGGGTATCCCTGCCGTCAACTTTACACTGTACGCCGAAGCCTGCAAGCTCTGTTATATCACAAACCCTGTCCGCAGAATCAGGGAAACCTGCATATTCCTTTATGCACTGTGCAATAGGATGCCCCGATGCTGTTTCCGCAAGGGCTGCTATTGTGCAGATATCCCTGCTGCCGTTAACCTCTGTCACAGTGAATCTGCCCTCTGTAAGAGTGCCTGTCTTGTCAAACACAACAGTGTCAACCTGCCCCAGCGCTTCAAGATAGTTGCTGCCTTTTATAAGCACACCCTGACGGGACGCACCGCCCAGACCGCCGAAGAAGGACAGCGGCACACTGATGACCAGCGCGCAGGGACAGCTTACCACAAGGAAGGAAAGGGCGCGGTATACCCACACAGACCACCGGCCTGTGATGACAGACGGAATAACCGCCAGCGCCAATGCCACACCGCAGACTGCAGGTGTGTACCACCGTGCAAAACGGGTGATGAATTTTTCTGATTTGCTCTTTTTGTTGCTTGCGTTTTCCACAAGGTCAAGGATGCGGTTAACCGTAGAGTCGCCGTATTCCTTTGTTACCCTTG
>JAFSCM010000115.1 GCA_017436765.1 Oscillospiraceae bacterium | reverse complement strand
GAACTTCTTAAGAGCTCCATAGATACACTGCCAACCGACAGACCTCTTAAAATTGTTGATTTCGGCTGCGGCAAAGCATATCTTACCTTTGCACTTTACTATTATGTGGTTAAAATTCTGGGCAGAGAAGCATATATCACAGGTCTTGACCTTAAGGAAGATGTAATTGATTACTGCAACAAGGTGGCAAAAGAGCTTAACTACGATACTCTTGAATTCCAGAAAGGAGATATTAAAAATTACTCCAGAACCCAGGATGTTGATATGGTAATTATGCTCCACGCATGTGACAACGCAACAGATGAGGGCATTGTACAAAGCATTAAATTCAATGCAAAAATTATAATTGCAGTTCCTTGCTGTCAGCACGAATTCTTTCCGCAGATAAAAAATGACAGCCTTAATCCAATGCTCAGCCACGGAATTATCAAGGAAAGGCTTTCTGCTCTTGTAACTGACAGCCTCAGAGCACAGATTCTTAAAGCTGTGGGTTTTGAAGTATCTGTTATGGAATTTATTGAAACAGAGCACACCCCTAAAAATATTGCTATAAAAGCGGTCAGAAAAGGCGGATTCAACAAAAAAGCCTTTGAAGAATATGAAGCATTCAGAGACAGTTTTAATCTTGACCCATATATAGAAAAGCGTTTCAGACAGGAAAAATTTTTATAAAAACATAATAATATTGTTAACAGCACATTAATTTATGATGTGCTGTTTTTATTTTGTTCTATCCTGCGGACAGGCATCATATATTTTATTGAGGTGAAAATTATGGAACTGTATAAATATCTTCCTGAAAGAATTGCTGTGTATCTTGAAAAATATCAGTACAGGGATGAAATTACCGAAATACGCATACGGAGAAACAGTCCTGTACAGTTTACTTTGTACGGGAATACAGTAAATGCAGATATACCTTCCGTTTCAAAACAGGAAACGGATGATATTTTTTATAAAATGTGCAATGGTTCGATAAACATATATGATGATGAAATATCACAGGGCTATATAACCGCAGGCAGCAAATGGCGTGTAGGTATAGGGGGAGAATACAGTTACAGCAGGGAAAAAGGCAGATATACTTTAAGGGAACTGCACTCTCTGAATATAAGAATATCAAAAAACAATCTGACATTTATTAATCAGGACAGACTGTTTAATGGGGAAGTTTCATCTGTGCTTATCATAGGGCCGCCGCACAGCGGAAAAACATCTCTGCTCAGGCTGTATGCAAAACAGCTTTCAGAAAAGTACCGTGTGGCAATATGTGATGAGAGAAGGGAAATATATACGCAGGAACTTGAATGTGATGTTCTGCAGGGTATAAAAAAATCAGTTGCAATTTCAATGGCAACCCGTACACTTAATCCTCAGTATATTATCTGCGATGAGATAGGATGCAGGGAAGAAGCGGAAGAGATACTGTCGGAAGTAAATACAGGGGTTAAATTTATATGCACAGCACACGGAGAAACACCCGACCAGGTTCTGAAACGGCCCAACATAAAACTGCTTGCAGATAACGGTGTTTTCAGCAGATATGTAAGTGTGTGCCAGAGTGACAAAAAGTTTTATATAAAGGAAATAAAAGATGCTTAAGCTGTCAGGTTGTGTTATTACGGTTATTTCTGCCACCTTGCTTTTCAGCAGAAAGGTGCTGGAAAATTACTATACATATAAATTTCTTGATAAAGCAGTACAGACAATAAAACAGATTTCCTTTGAAGGCGGCAATATATCATATAAACAGATATTTGAAAAAATGGATTTTGACAGGACACTGTTTATCCGCAGGGCAGAAGAAAATTTTTATATAGCTAAAAAATATACAGAAGAAGTAAAAATGTTTTTTGACGGACTGGGCAGGCGGGACAGCGATTCGGAAAAGCAGTATATCCTTTATGGTCTGAACATCATAGAACACAGAAAAGACGAGTGCTTTGAAGTTTACAAGGAAAGCAGGAAAGTATATGTGATGTGCGGCGCAGCTGCAGGACTGCTGGCGGTGATATTTTTAATTTGACAGGAGATAAAAATGGAAGTAGATCTGATATTCAAAATAGCGGCAATAGGTATTATAGTTGCGGTGCTTAATCAGGTGCTTATACGCTCGGGCAGAGAAGAACAGGCGCTTATGACCACGCTGACAGGACTTATTGTTGTACTTATGATGGTTGTGACACAGATAAAAGAATTATTTGACACGATAAAATATCTTTTTGAGCTTTAAATATATGGAAATTATAAAATTGGGAGCATTGATAGTGACGGTGCTGTTTCTGGTGAACAGTATCCCCACATTCAGCAAAGAAATATCAATTATAATAATATTTTCCTGCTGTACAGTTGTTTTACTTTACATATTGAAAATGATTGTACCGGGGATTGAATATATCAAAAAAATTGCGGAAAACATAGCTTTTGATAATATTGATGTGGTTTTTAAGGCGGTAGGTATAGGCTTTATAACACAGTTTGTAGCTGATATAGCAGCGGACTGCAACAACAGAACTTTGGCGAACCAGATGATATTTGCCGGAAGAGTCTGTGTTCTTATGCTTGCCATGCCTTTGTTTATACAGATTCTGGACATAATAGAACGACTTACAAATTTATGATTAAAAAAATTATATACATTATTCCTTTGATACTGTGTCTGTCAGTACAGGTATCGGCACAGGAAGAAAATACATATTACAGTACAGCTGAAAAATTTATTTCGGAATACAGCGTTGATTTTGAACAGCTGAAGGAAAAACCATTTGAAACATTATTGGAAACAGCCGGAACAGCGGTTAAAAAGGCTGTCGGCAAACCGCTGAAAATTTTTTATAAAATCACTGCAGTTCTGCTTATGTCCTCTTTTATAAGTTTATTTTCTTCGGGTATATCAGACAAAGTTATGAATGTTGTAAATGTGGTTACAATGACGGTACTTTTTACAAATGTGTTTCAGGATATTTCTATGATTACCGAGGCTATTGTTGAAGGGCTTGTTGATGTCAGAAATTTTATGACCGCTTTTCTGCCTGTTTTTGCAGGCATTTCCTTTGCGTCGGGGGAAATGGTTACATCTGCTGTTTACACAGGCTTTTTTATGATATGTGTGGTTACAGTGGCAAATTTCTGCATAAGTTATGTGATACCTTCTGTAAATCTGTTTCTTGCAGCAGGCATAGCATCGTCAGTTTCTCCGGTTATAAAACTTGAATCTCTTTGCGAATTTTATGTAAAAGCAGTAAAAATGGCAATGACGGCTGCAGTTTCTGTGATTTGCTTTGTACTTACACTGCAGACGGCAATAGCACAGGGTCAGGACTCACTTGCTGTAAAAACAGGAAAGCTTATTGTAAACAGTGCCGTTCCCATAATCGGTTCTGCACTGCAGAGTGCTGTGGGCAGCGTATATGCAAGCATGGGGGTTCTTAAGGGTTTTTTCGGAATTGCAGGGATAATGGTGGTTATCAATATGTTTTTACCGTCCATAGTTATACTGGCAATAAACTGGACGGGATATTATCTTACGGCAGTGCTCGGAGAAATTCTTGAAAATGATACAGCGGTACAGATACTTACAAAATTCCGGCAGGTTATGGAAATACTGCTGTCGGTGTCGGTGCTTTTTATGGTACTGCTTATTTTTTCAATGACGGTTATGATAAAAACCACCCAGGGAGTGTAATATGGAACAGATAGCAGAAATAACAGGAATACTGTGTGTATCGTCGGTTGTAATGGGAATTTTATATAACACGGGCTGCTTCGGAACCACAGAAAAGGTGATAAAGTTTGTTATTTCAATATACATCCTTGTTACAGTCATTGATTCTTTCGGAAGAAACAGAGTGGATTTCGGATTTGATATGAAAAGCCAAGCATATGAAACATACGAATATACACAGGATTACATGGAATACCTGATTGCAGAAACAGAAAAGGAGCTTGAAAAGGAGATAGAAAGCAGACTGTCAGAAAAAAACATATCCTATAATCATATAAGTGTGCATATATTAGAACAAAATAATAATTTGACAGCGGGAAAAATTGTTGCAGACTGCAATGCGGATGAAGCTGCTGTCAGGGAAATATTGCAGGATATTATAACTGAGGATACTGAACTTGTTACAGGAGAATAAAATACAGTGAAACCGGATTTTTCAATTGTTTTGGATTACATATCAAAAAAAGGAAAAAACAGTCTTTTCGTTGTTTTGGGGATAATAGGTATTTTTCTGATACTTGTCGGCGATATGAACTTTACTGACAATTCTGAAAAAAATGCCTGTTCAGATATTTCCTTGCAGGAATACAAAACACGGACGGAAAAGGAGCTGACAGCGCTGCTGCGTGAAATTGAAGGTGTGGGTGATGTCAGGGTTATGATAACTTTGGAGTCAGGCACTGAGAATATCTATGTACAGCAGGAAAAAAATGTAAGTGATGAACAGAAACAACTGAACGGGAACGACAGCAGTCAGACCAGCCGCAGTACTTTTGAAAATGAAATTGTAATGGTCGAATCATCAGGCAGCAATACTGCGCTTGTAGAAAAGACAATACAGCCCACAGTTCAGGGGGTTGCTGTGGTATGCAGAGGTGCGGATGATATAAAGGTGGTAAGCGATGTTACCAATTCTGTATCGGTAGTTCTCGGTGTACCCACTCACAAAATATGCGTGACAAAAATGAGATAATATATTGGAGGCTTTACTATGAAAAAACTGGACAGACAAAGAAAAATTACACTTATGGCACTGTCAATGGCTCTTGTGGTAGCTGTATACCTTAACTGGCAGTACTCACGCACAGGAGCTGATTTAAATATGGAAACAGAACAGATAGATGCACAGCAGCAGGAAATACTGGATGTTATGGAGCAGCAGCATATGAACCTTGACGGCGATATGCTGGCTGTGGCAGCGGAAGATGAAGTACAGAACTACGGCGATGCACAGCTTGTGGCAACAACGGCAAAATCAGCCACAAAATATTTTGAGGAAACCCGTCTTTCAAGGCAGAAGTCAAGGGATGAAGCCCTTGATGTATTGCAGAAATCACTTAAAAATGCAAAGATTTCAGATGCAGAAAAAACACAGGCCACAGAAAAGCTGTCTAAAATTATACAGGATATAACCACCGAAACAGATGTTGAAAATCTGGTTAAAGCAAAAGGGTTTACAGACTGTGTGGCATTTATAAGTGATGATAAAATATCGGTTGCGGTACAGCCGTCAAACGGGGATTTAACTAAGCAGAATGTTGCGCAGATAAGGGATATTGTTCTCAGCAAGACGAATGTAAGTACAGAAAATATTGTTGTAATTGAAGTAAATTAATGCATAGTATTCATAAATTGGTGTTGTTATATTCATAAATTAGTGGTATAATATTCATTAAATACGGAGGTATGCAGAATGGAAGTTAAAAATAACAACAAAAATATTGGCAGTTTATACATTTCTACAAGCGTAATTGAAAAGGTGGCAAAACTGGCTGCTATGGAAATTGACGGTGTTGCAGAAGTATCTACAGGTTCTTCCGGCGTAAAGGGTGTGTTTGCAAAAACAAACCTTCCAAAAGCTGTAGATGTTAATATGTATGACGGTGTTGCAGAAGTTGATATTCACATTATTGTAAAATACGGCTGCAAGGTGCCATCTGTATGCAAAAGTGTTCAGGAAGCTGTAAAAACAAATATTCAGAGTATGACAGAAGTTACAGTATCCAAAGTTAACATTGTAGTTGCAGGCATACAGGCAGACAACTGATCAGCATAATGTAAAATCATATATCCCTCCCACCTGTATGATGGGAGGGAATATTAAACAGGGAAGGTAAAAGTATATGATGACAAGACGCAAGGCAAGAGAAAATGCATTTATTGCAGTTTTTGAAGCCGGTTTCAGCTCAAACGACATTCAGGAAATTCTTTCACTTACACAGGAAGTTCCGGAATACGAAGAATACAGACTTGATGAGTTTGCAATCAGTCTGATAAACAATTATTACAACAATGCTGAAGAAGTTAATGAAATCATTCAGTCCAAACTCAAAAACTGGTCACAGTCCAGAATTTCCCGTGTTGCAAGCGCAGTACTCCGTCTCAGCGTAGCGGAAATGCTCTTTTCAAGCGAAAAGGATATGGACAGTGTTATCATCAATGAAGCTGTTGAAATCTGCAAAAGATTTGCAGGTGATAATGATTACCAGTTTGTAAACGGTGTGCTGGGTGCAATTTCAAAGGATAAAGCAGAAAAATAATAATGATTACATTAGGTATTGACACAAGTAATTATGCATCGTCAATTGCTGTAATCGATTATGAAAAAAATGAAATTTTACTTAACGAAAAACAATTTTTACCGGTAAAACAGGGTGAATGCGGTTTACGGCAGCAGGACGCTGTATTCGGTCACATAAAAAATTTAATAGATATGCTTGAGCTTGTACATAGTAAATTTGATTTATCCTGTGTACAGGCTGTTGGTGTTTCTGTAAAACCTACAAATGAAGAAGGTTCATATATGCCTTGTTTTCTGGTAGGCAAGCTTCTTTCCGGGATGGTAAAAGCTGTAAAGGATATTCCTGTTGTACAGACCACTCATCAGGACGGACACCTAAACAGTGCATTGTTCAGCCTTAATAATGAAAACCTATACAATGATAAAATTATTGTCTTTCATGTGTCAGGCGGAACAACAGATATGATTCTGGCAGAAAATGGAAAAATCATTGACACGGTCGGTTCATCAAATGATTTGTTTGCAGGACAGGCTGTTGACCGTCTTGGGGTAAAGCTGGGATTTCCTTTCCCAGCAGGTGTATATGTGTCCGAACTTGCTGCAAAGTGCGATGAGGTTATAAAGCCGAAGGTCAGTGTAAAGGGGCTGAACTGCAATCTGTCAGGGCTGCAGAACCAGTGCGAAAAACTGATAGCAGACGGCATAGATAATGCTTATATATGCAAATACTGTCTGTCTTTTATCGCCCATACACTTATCAGAATGGCAGAAAATGCCAGAAAAGAGTTTGGTGCTCTGCCTATAGTTTTTGTGGGCGGAGTTATGAGCTCGCAGACAATAAAGAGTAGTGTGCAGGATGAGCTGGATAATGCTTATTTTGTACAGCCGGTTTTTTCCAGCGATAATGCAATCGGCACAGCTGCAATAGCGGCAAGAAAGGTTATTTATGGATAAAGTTATATCTGTCACAAGTCTTAATTATTATGTTAAGAGTCTTCTGGAAGAAGACTTTAATCTTGCGGATATAGCTGTGGAAGGTGAAATTTCAAATTTCGTCAACCATTATAAATCAGGGCATTACTATCTTGCTCTTAAGGATGAAAAGTCACTGATAAAAACGGTGATGTTTTCGGCATACAATAAAAAACTGAATTTTGTACCGGAAAACGGAATGAAGGTTATTGTGCGGGGCCGGGTATCCCTGTATGAAAGGGACGGGACATACCAGCTGTATGCAACTGATATGTTCCAGAGTGGAATTGGCCTGCAGCATCTGGCTTTTGAAAAACTTAAGGAAAAACTGTTTAAAGAAGGTCTGTTTGACGAAAGCAGGAAAAAAGCATTGCCGCCATATCCTTTCAGTGTCGGTGTGGCAACTTCGGCAACAGGGGCGGCACTTCAGGATATTATAAGTGTTACACAGAGAAGGTTTCCCTGTGCAAAGCTTGTTGTGGCACCTTGCGGCGTTCAGGGAGAAAATTCCAAACAGTCAATTATAAATGCCATAAAAAAACTGGATGGTATTGATGAAGTTGAAGTTATCATAATTGCCCGCGGAGGCGGCAGCAAAGAGGATATGTGGGTTTTCAACGATGAAGATATTGCCAGAACAGCTGCAGCCTGCAGAAAACCCACAGTGAGCGCAGTAGGCCACGAAATTGACTGGACTATTCTGGACTATATCTGTGACAAACGGGCGGCAACGCCTACAGCAGCTGCAGAGATTGTTTTTCCTGATGTCCGTACACTTCTGTTTCAGATAATGAAATATGAAGAAAGCATCTCCAGAAATGTAAAGGATAAAACAGAACGATACACTGAAACGCTGGAATATATCAGAAACTCCAAAGGTTTCAATAATGTAAAGATTCTTTGCAGTAAAAGCAGCGATAATCTTGAAAATTATTATAAATTTCTTAATCAGACAATCATACAGAAGATAGATAAGGAAAAGCAGAACCTTGTTTATCTTGCTGATAAAATAGATAACAACAATCCGCTTGCATCCCTGAAAAAGGGATATGCCCTTGTATTCAAAGATGATAAGCCGGTAAAAGCGGATGATAAAATAAAAAAGAACGACAGAATTCTTGTGCGTACACATCTGCAGGAACTCAGCTGTGTGGTGGAAAGCACAAAGACTGTCAGAAAGAAGGGGACGGAATGAATCTTTCATTTGAACAGGCTATGGAAAGACTGCAGGAAATATCTGATATTCTCAGCGAAAATCAGGTTTCGATAGACCAGTCACTTGAACTGTATGCAGAGGGTACAAAACTTATAAAATTCTGCAGTGACAAACTTAAAGCCGTAACCCTTAAAATAGAGGAAATTGACTCTGAAATCAATGAAGGAGTTTAACTATGCTGAATAAATTTTTGCAGAAAACAGAAGAACAGCTGGTGAAAAACTGTGATTTGTATTTTTACGATGACAGCCAGGTAAACAAAGCTGCAAGATATTCTCTGCTCAATGCAGGCAAAAGAGTTCGCGCGATGCTTATCTATCTTACAGCACAGATGTGCGGCAAGGACTGGGAAAAATATGCCGATCTTGCCTGCGGTGTGGAGATGATACATTGTTATTCCCTTATTCACGATGACCTGCCATGCATGGACAATGATGACCTGAGAAGGGGAAAACCTTCCTGTCATAAGGCATTTTCGGAAGATACAGCGCTTCTCGCGGGAGATGCCCTTATAGGCTGCGGTATTGAAGCTGTGGCAAATTCTGATTGCTTTTCTGTGGCAGACAGGCTTAAAGCCGTACAGCTTATGTGTGCAGCAATGGGGCCGAAAGGTATGATTTACGGTCAGGAACTTGACCTTAAGTATGAAAAAGAGACTGCAGATAAAGAACAGCTTGCACTTATACACCGCAACAAGACAGGGCAGCTTATATCCCTTTGCGGCAGGCTTGGCAGCCTTGGGGCAGAGCTTACAGAGGGACAGAAAAAAGCAATAGAAGTGTTCTTTGCAAATACAGGCCTTGTTTTCCAGATAGTTGACGATATTCTCGATGTGGAAAGCAGTGAAGAAGAACTGGGAAAACCTATAGGCAGCGATGCAGAAAACGGTAAATCCACATTTATCACACTTTACGGACTGGATGAATCCAAACGCAAGGTGGAAGAGCTGACAAAAGAAGCAAATGAACTTCTGTATACAGAATTTGGCGAAAAAGCAGAATACATTATAGATTACACCTCAAAACTGGCACATAGACGCAAATAAATTACACAGAAATGAGAAAAAATTATGATGGAAATTGTAACAGGAATACTTGGTAACTACATTATCAAGGTGGCATTTTTATCCTGGCTTACAGCACAGATATTAAAAACACTTATAAACTTTTATCTGACAAAGGACTTTTCTATGGAAAGGATGGTCGGGGCAGGCGGTATGCCAAGTTCCCATACAGCCTTTGTGTTTTCAGCTGCAATAGCCACTGCCAGACAGTGCGGAACAGCATCTACAGAATTTGCGATAGCTGCTATTCTTGCAGGTGTTGTAATCTATGATGCTATGGGTGTCAGAAGAGCAGCAGGGGAACAGGCAAAAATTATCAACAAGATGGTTGATGAATGGCTGGATAAAACATATTGGAGCGACAAGAACCTTCCGCAGATAAAACAGCTGAAGGAAATGCTTGGTCATACACCGCTGGAAGTTCTTGGCGGAATAATTGTTGCAGTAGTAATTTCATTGTTGGTATAAGGTGATTTTATGGAATATAAATTGTTGAATACAATCAACAGAAGTGAAGATGTGGCAGATCTCAATATAGAGCAGCTTCCGCTTCTGTGTGAAGAGGTGAGACATTTTCTGATCGATAATGTATCAAAAACAGGCGGACATCTTTCTGCAAACCTGGGAACAGTGGAAGCTATAACAGCTATGCACTACAACTTTGTAACACCACTCAATCAGTTTGTTTTTGATGTAGGTCATCAGTGTTACACTCATAAAATATATACAGGCAGAAGGGATGACTTTGCGCGTCTGAGAAAAAAGGACGGGCTTTCAGGTTTTCCTTCACCGAATGAAAGTATGCACGATGCCTTTATTTCAGGTCACGGCAGCACATCCATTTCTGTAGCAATCGGCCTTGCAACAGCAAAGAAACTGAAAGGTGAGCCAGGCAAGGTAATTGCTATGGTTGGCGACGGTGCCTTTACAGGCGGTATGGTGTATGAAGGGCTCAACAATGTTGATGTAAAACTGGACAACCTTATTGTCATTCTCAACGATAACAAAATGTCCATTTCAAAAAATGTGGGCCAGATGTCAAAATATCTTTCTAATCTCCGTACAAGTGAAGATTATATAAAAACAAAGAAAAATGTTGAAGGTATTCTTGACAGGATGCCATATATAGGCAAACCTATCAGCAATACAATTTCATACTCCAAGACAGCACTGAGAAGAACCTTGTACAAGAGTACATTTTTTGAAGATATGGGCTTTTTGTATCACAAGGTTGATGACGGCAACGACATTTATCAGATGTGCAATGCTATGAAATATGCAAAACAGGCGGAAGGGCCGGTATTTATCCATATGATAACTGTCAAGGGTAAGGGCTTTACACCTGCAGAAGAAAACCCTGGTGCATTCCACGGTGTAGGCAGCTTCAATGCAGACAAGGTTTCAGACCCGGATATGGCACCAAGCGACTCTTTCTCCACTGAATTCGGCCGTGAACTGTCAGCAAAAGCCAATACAAACAGAAAACTCTGTGCACTTACAGCTGCTATGAAATACGGCACAGGTCTGCAGTTTTTCTATAAGGAACATAAACGCAGATTCTTTGATGTGGGTATGGCGGAAGAGCATGCGGTTACATTTGCCTCTGCCATGGCAAAAAACGGTATGATGCCTGTTGTATGTCTTTATTCCACATTTATGCAGCGTGCTATGGACCAGTATATACACGATACATGTCTGCTCAATCTCAATGTTATGTTTGCCATCGACCGCGCAGGTCTTGTTCCTGGTGACGGTGAAACACATCAGGGAATACATGATTTAAGTATATTTTCAAACTATGATCATGTGCCGGTTGTG
>JAFSCM010000114.1 GCA_017436765.1 Oscillospiraceae bacterium | reverse complement strand
TTAAAATCTGCTTCATACCCCATGCGGTGTAATACTCTTTCGGCCTGTTGGGTTCTGTGTCGGCCAGTGCCTTTCTGTTGTCAGTATTGAACTGTGCCACCCTTGCGGCAAGCCTTGGATGGCTTAAGGTAAGCACAAGACGCTCTGTAAATAAACGGTACAAAATACTTTGTCTCCTTGTAAATTTGTTCTTGCAAAAATGCTTTTTTCATATTACTATATTTAATATAATATAATGGCTAACTGTATATTTCAAGCGGAAAATGCTTGTTTTTTGTATAGATAGGTTAATTTAAAAGTTACGGAGGATTATGAGAGATGTTTGCGCTTAAAGCAAGAGCAGATAGAATTATAAAATTGCTGGAACTTACAAAAACAGATGCCTGCGTGGTTAAAAGCTTTGAAAACCGCCGCTATCTCACAGGCCTTGCAACCAGTGCAGGTATGGTGGTTATAACAAAAAAAGGCAACAGATATTTTGTCGTGGACGACAGATATGAGGAAATTGCCACAAAACAGCTGGTGCCGCAGGGATTTATCGTCCGCGGCCTGCTCAACTATGACAATTATGCAGAGATAATGTACGACATAGTGCAGAGAGACCATGTTTCCGTTATGCTGCTGGAAAGTGACGGCATAAGCCACGAGGAGTATGTAAAATTTGAAAACAGTATGTATTCCAAGGTAATGCCACTTAAAGCACAGCTTAACAAAATCAGGGCGGTCAAGGACCTTGAGGAAGTGGAAAACATCAAAACCGCACAGCGCATAAGCGAAAAGGTTTTTGATGAAATTCTGGAATACATAAAACCGGGTATGACCGAAAAACAGGTGGAAGCAAAAATTGTGCAGAAACTGCTGGAAAACGGCTCTGACCTTGCAAAATTCCATATGTGCTGTGTATCGGGCCCGAACTCCAGCCTTATACACGGTGATGCCACCGACAGAGTTATAGAAAAAGGCGACCCTCTGTTGCTGGATTTCGGTGCTATCTATAAAGGCTACCGCAGCAGTATGTCCCGCACAATCGCAGTGGGCAAACCAAGCGAAGAATTTGAAAAAGCCTACAATGCGGTAAAGGCGGCAACAGTGCTGGGCGCAAAATATGTAAAGGCGGGCGCAGTGGCACAGTCAGTGGACGAAGAAATCCGTGCAATCATTGAGGATATGGGTTACGGCGGCAATTTCCGCCACGCAGCAGGTCACGGCATAGGCCTTGATTATATTGAACTGCCGATTGTGGGGCACAAGTCCAATGAAATACTTTCCACAGGCAACCTTATGGTTATCGAGCCGGGTGTATATCTTCAGGGTCAGTACGGCATCCGTATAGGCGACCTTTACTATATCGGCGAAAATGGCACAGAAAATATTACCCGTACAACAAAAGAGCTTATTATACTTTAATATATGATGAAATTGCTGCAGAGGCTGCAGAACGGGAGTTTTCCGGATAAAACACCCTTTACAGCTTCTGCAGTTTTTGCGCAAAAATACGCAATTCTACCGTTGGTAGAGAGATGGAACGGCCTGTGGGTGTACTTTCAGCAGCGGTTATGATAGGCTGAAAGCATAAAAACAGACCGGAATACACGGCAAAGGAGGTCTCCTATGGAAAATGTATACACGATGGGGGTTGTGATAAGGGAAAAGCGGAAAGAGCAAAACCTTACCCAGAAGGAACTGGCGGAAAAGATAGGTGTTTCCGACAAGGCTGTAAGCAAATGGGAGCGTGGCGAAAGCCTGCCCGATGTTACGCTGATACCGCTGATTGCTGTAACCCTGGATGTAAGTATAGACTATCTTATGACGGGCAGGGAGTATACCGATACAACGGCGGAAAGAGGAGAAGCATCACAGACAGAATACAACGTGCAAAGGGACAGGGCACTGCACAGTGCGTATGAAATTGCACAGAACAAGGTGAATGTTCTTTATACAATATTTATCTTTATACTGCTGGCGGTGCTGGTCTGCTTCTGGTTTGTGGATATCACATTCGGCGGAGTTGTAAGAATGTTTGACCTGATATATGTTCCCGTGGTATATATCTTTGTTATATTGGCACTTTATACCATATTTGCCGCAGTTATGCGCACAAAGCGCACAGCGCTGAAGGCTGCCTATGGTTTAGATATAAAGGGCTCTCTTAATGTTGTTATGACGATACTTACAGTGGGTGCGGTATTTATGATGATATATACATACTCATCTCCGGCAATGAGAAATGATGACAGCATAATCAGATTTGTTCTCAGCAAGGTACAGTTCCCGGTAAGTGAGAGATACTCGCTGCGTTACAGCGGAGGATATATTATTTCCCTTCCGGCAATAGTATATTTTGGTGCGGTTACGGCCGCAACAGTGTTGTCGAAAAAGAACAATGCTTTGGGCAAAAATGTGATTACAGCCACTGTAGGGTGTCTTGTTATGGCGGTGATACACTGTATTTATGCCGTATCCCAGCAGGTATATATTTATTATAAAAAAGAATTTCTGTATACCGTATGGCTTAAAACCACAGCGGTAAGGGAACTGCTGCACAATGTACAGACTGCAAATATTATTTATGCAGCGGCTATGGTTGTTCTGGCGGTTGCCGTGTCATTTATCATATTAAAAGATAAAAGACAGCGTGTGGCTCAGCTGATTGTACTGGTGGTGTTTGCGGTGTATCTTGGTGTATCGGCATTTGGGTTTATCAACACAGGTTACAGCGGCGAAGGAGCATATTATGCGCAGTTTGTGACTAAAAGTATAACAGCGGCTTTTATGTTTATACCGGCCTGTCCGCATATAGTTATGGCACTGAACGCACTTGTGTCAGACAGAAAAGAATAACGAAAAAACGCAGAGGATTTTCCTCTGCGTTTTTTATGTATTATTTAACTGTATACTTTGCAAGTGCTGCCTTCATAGCTTCAATGTCTGCACCGTTGTCCTTTGCGTATTTATCGCCTGTCAGCTTTTCGTTAAGGTTATCCATTGTGTAAACATTGCAGCGTTTGTCTGCAAAAAGCTTGGTCTTTCTGCCTGCAAATACCACAAAGCTGTCTGCCATGCCGCATTTTGTTTTTTCTGCACCGTAAAGGTCTTTAAAGAAACGCACACTGCCGGCCAGTTCTGTAACAGGACTTTCAAAGTATGTCTTTTTGCCGTTTTCGTCTACAGTGCACCACTTTTCGTCCTTATAGCTGCCGTAAACTTCGCCGCCTGCGTAGTTTGCTCTTATTGCTATTGTGCCGAAGAAGCCGAGAAGGATGGCATCAAAGGTGAATTCTTCGCCGTTAAAGGAAAGTGTTGTTCTGCCGAGAACTTCAAAGCCTTTAAGGTCTGCAAATCTGCGCACTGTGCGCATAAAGGCAGAGTTCATTGAATCCCTGCTTTCCTTGCCTTTCTTTACCTTTACGGTGCCTGTCATAACGGCATAGACAACCGTTGCAACAACTATTGTAAGGGCAAAGAAAAAGATGTAAAATCCAAGTCCTGAATCCATTGCCTGTTTCATACCCATAATTTATATCTCCTTAAAATATTATTCTGCAGGTGTGCTGCTTGTAACTCCGCAGCTTTCAAGATAAGCCTTGAAACCATCTGTCATCATAATGGTTTCATTTTCCATAACCACAATACATTCTGCATCAGGGATTGTGTTCATAAAGTTGATTGCGTCCTGCGGTTCCAGCATAAAGATTGCTGTTGACAGCGCATCGGCCATACCGGAATCTTCACAGAGAACGGTTACACCATCGTATGTGTTTTTAGGAAAGAGGGTTACAGGGTCGATAAGATGATGATATCTTTTGCCTTCGTGTACAAAGAAACGCTGATAGCCGCCGCTGCATACAAGGCTCTGATCGCCGTAAAGAAATGCAAGGTCAAGGTTGCCGCCTACCATCTGATAGTTGTCGTCCACGATAGGATTCTGTATACCGATTCCCCAGCGGGTTCTGCCGTCCATAGGATGTCCGTTGACCCTTACATTGCCCCCTGCGGAGATTGCAAAATTTGCATATTTTTCACCCAGTTCATCACAGATAAGTTCTGTTGCATAGCCTTTTGCCACAGCGCCAAGGTCGATGGAACATTCAGGGTCGGTGATGTAAACGGTCATATTTTCTTCATCGAGGACAATGTTTTCGATGGATGTGTGCTGGTTTGCAGCTTCAAGTTCTGCCATATCAGGAAGAACAGGCTCGTTGAATTCTGCATATGTGCGCACATCGTGCCATATTTTAAGCACACTGCCCATGGCGATGTTGACATTGCCGTTGGTCTTTTCGTACCATTCAATACTGAAGCGGATAAGGTCAAACAGTTCAGGCTCAACCTTTACAGGCTGGATACCTGCGTTGTCGTTGATGGTTTTTGCATTGACCATATCAGGGTAATCGTTGTAGATGTCGAACAGTCGGTGATAGTACTGGTACCGTTCACGGGCTGTATTCATAAAATTGTCAAACTGTGTCTGGTTTTCGTGGTAAGACACAATGGAAATAATGGTGTCAAAGCTGTCCCATATTGTTCCGTTGTATTTTGTGTATTTTGACCTGGAACCGCTGCATCCTGTAAAAAGTGATAATGTAAGCACAACAGCCAGCGCAAGGGAAAATATGCGTTTTGTGTTATGTTTCATTTTATTCCTCCGTATATGTGGCTATAAGGCCTTTTATTTTTATGCCCTCGTCCATAAACATCTTTTCGTGTTCGGTGATGATGTTGTCCGGCAGGCTGTTTTCCGTCATATCATAGGTGATAAAGTCAAGGCGGAAACCGCATTCCTTAAAGTAGTCAAGGCTTTCTGTAAACAGCTCGTCGTCATCTGTCTTGAAGAAAATCTGACCGCCTTTTTTAAGGGATTTTTTATAATTCGTCAGCTGCTTTGTGTGGGTGAGACGGCGTTTTTTGTGTCTGTCTTTAGGCCAAGGATTGCAGAAATTGATATATATGCGGCTGAAAACATCTTCCTCGCTGATGATAAGTGCAATTCTTTCGATGTCAAATGTGCACATAAGTATGTTGTTTGTTGTGCGGTTGGCCATCATATATTCGTGCTGAACATTGCGGTTTGCATATCCCAGCATATCGCTTTTTATGTCTATGGCAAGATAGTTTATGTCGGGGTTCTTAACGGCCTTTTTTGCAATAAATGTGCCGCGTCCGCAGCCCAGTTCAAGGTGCATCTCCTGATTTGGATTTTCAAAGGCATCCTTCCATTTTCCGTAACATTCGTGGGGGTTGCGGATATAGATGCTGCTCTGGTCCAGCTCAGGCTGTGCCCATGGTTTGTGTCTTATTCTCATTTATGCCTTGCCTCTCTTTCTGTTCATCAGCCCTTTAAGCAGCTGCTTTGCAAATACAAGCAGCGGTCTTACGCTGAGAATGATTATGATAAGTGTTATTATTACACAGTAAACAGCCCAGTGCTGAATGTTTTTCAGCATTATAACTGTCATAGCGCCCATAAGTGCCACATTGAGCAGCATATGGACAGGGGAAATGTTGATGTTGATGAATTTTTTTGTGTTTACTGCCCTCAGGCCGAACACCACCACATAGCTTGCAAGGGTTGCAATGGCAGCACCCTGTGCACCCAGTTTCGGTATAAGCAGCAGGTTCAGGACAATGTTGGTCACGGCACCTGCCATCATTGTGGCAAGGTTCAGACCGCCTCGTTTTTCCACCATATAGATGCTGGTCATAAAGGTGGAGAAGCAGGCAAAGATTGTTGCCATAATCAGCACAGGCACAAATCTCCAGGCTTCAAAATATGCTTCGTCGGCAAGCAGTGAAATAAGGGGTTTTGCCAGCAGGATTATACCTGCGCCGCCGATAAATACAATGCTCTGATATGCCTTGAAAACATTGGTGAAGAAACGGCTGGTGTGCTTTTCGCCGCTTTCCTTCACAGCGGAAATCTGCCATGCCTCAAGGAAAATTGTGGCAAATACATTTATTATACTTGGCAGCTTGTAGCTGATGTCGTATAGGCCGTTTACGGTGTCACCGCAGAAATATGCAACCAGATATCTGTCACTTACATTTGTTATCCACCAGGCAATGCTGGCAGGAATTAACGGCAGACAGTAGCTCAGCATCTCCTTTGCCACAGCCTTGTTGAGCTTTGAAATATCAAAATATCTCCAGGCGGAAGATACAGCGCTGAGAAATACAACGCTTAAAAAGTCTGCGCCGATAATTGCGGCAATATAGCCCATTGCGCCCCAGTGGAATTTAAGCAGGAACACGCATACAAGGATAAGGGTGTTCACTGTGGCAAGTATGCCGTCAAAGGCGTACAGTTTTGTATATGTCTTTGCACGGACAAACTGCTGTACAAGGGTGCGGCTGCAGCTCATCAGCAGATAGAGATACAGCATCCAGATATATTTGTGTATAAATTCCACACGGTTGAGCAGCGGGAACAGAGCTATCAGTATCAGATAGCCTGCACCCAGGGTGAATACCCCTGTGGTGAACACTGTCCGCTTGGAATATTTGTCATCAAGACCAAAACGGATGATACTGTTGGATATACCAAGGCTTACCAGCGGTATAAGCAGGTTGGCAGTCTGCATCATCAGGCTTACATCGCTGTTTTCTGCAGGGGTAAGCACTGCGGTGTATATCGGCATAAGCAGGAAAACAAGAAACTTGCTGCTGAAACTGCTTATGAAAAACAGCACCGTATTGGAAAACAGAAATTTATATCGGTTCATTTAAACTGTCCTTATAAACTGTATAAAAATAAAATACTTTATTACATACTATAACTAATATATCATACCATACAAAAAATAATTTTGCAATTTTCAAAAAGGTGAAATTTTTGCTGTATATGGTGAAAAAAACTGTTTTTTCATAAAAGTTGCAACCCATTGCCGTATATGTTAAAATGTTATGTTAGAAAGATATGTTTATTGTTACAACTGAAAAATCCCCTGCAAGGAGAACTGTATGAAAGCAAGTATCATTATACCTAACCTCAACGGCGAAGGGTGGATAGAAGATTCTATCCGCAGCTGTATAAACCAGAACTTTGACGGAGAATATGAAATAATAGTAATCGACAACGGCTCAAAGGACCGTTCCGTTGAGATAATAAAAAAATGTGCAGAGGATTTTGAAAATTTTGTGCTTATCTGCAACGACACCAACACAGGCTTTGACCACGCCGTAAACCAGGGCATAGAAGCATCACAGGCGGAATATGCGGTTATGTTCAACAACGACGCCTTTGCAGAACCAGACTGGCTGCAGGTGCTGGTGGACACAGCCGACAGGGATGAAAAAATATTTTCTGTGGGCGGCCTTATGGTGCAGCATTTCAACCGTCACCTTGCAGATGATGCCAGCGACTATGTGCCACTTTTCGGCTGGACCTGCAAACGCGGGGACGGGCTGAGAAGAGAAAGATACAATAAAATTGAGCGTGTGTTCTCCAACTGCGGCGGTGCGGCACTGTACCGCAGAAGCATACTGGACGAAATCGGCTGGTTTGACGAAGCTTTCTTTGCCTACGGTGAAGATGTGGACCTTGGCTGGCGCGGCAACAATGCAGGCTATATCAATATATACAACCCAAACGCTGTGTGCTATCACATCTGCAGTGCAACCACAGGGGGCAGATACAACGATTTCAAGGCAGAAAAAAGCGGACAGAACACACTGCTGTTATTATACAAAAATCAGCCCCTGCTTATGCTGATTTTAAACTTTCCGTTCCAGTTTATCGGCTATCTTCCGAAGGTGGCAATGTACTATGCCCGCGGTTTCGGCAGGCCTTTTATGCGCGGCACACTTAAGGGGATAAAGATGAGAAAAGAAGTGGAAAAATATCCGTTTAAATGGAAAAATCTCGGCGGCTATCTCTGGGTTGAATGGACAATGTTCAAACATTGCTTTACATATGTCAACTACCGTGTAAGAAGATTTTTCGGCTGGATATAAAAAACACAACTGAAATTATAAATACAGATACAAACTGGTGAAAATATATCCCGTCAGACATTTACAGATGTCCGGCGGGATATTTGTGCTTTTAGCGGAATGTCACCGGAAGCCCACGCCTTTTTTGCCGCAAAGGAAAATACCGCCGACAGGCTGTCGGCGGTATAAAGGAAAAAAGAAAATGAACGGGAATTTTCCCCGGGTAAAGCATATCAGTAGCTCATAGGCAATACATAGATTGCAACACAGAGATAGTGCAGCAAAGTGCCTGTAAAAACAAACAGATGCCAGATGCTGTGCATATATTTATATTTCAGCTTGTAGAAGACGATACCGCCTGTGTAGGCAAGACCGCCTGCCAGCAGCAGCCAGAATGCAGGCCCCTGCAAAGCGGTCACAATGTCTTTTATCACCAGCACAACAGCCCAGCCCATAACAACATACAGCACAAGGCCCAGCTTTTCGGTTTTTTCAAGACTTACGGCGTTCATCACAATGCCTGCAATAGCACACAGCCATACGATGACCGCTACCCACACACCCTTTGGATTTCCACGCAAAGCCAGCAGGCAGAAAGGTGTGTATGTGCCTGCAATAAGGATAAATATGGAGGTGTGGTCAAATATGCGGAAAATCTTCTTCACCTTTTCAAAGGGAAATGCGTGGTACAAGGTGGACATTGTGTAAAGTATAACCATGGAAACGCCGTACACGACACAGGACAGAACCGAGGTTACATCGCCGAAGCAGGCGGCAAGGGTAACCAGCACGCTGGCACCGATTACGCTGAGCAGGGCACCTACCCCGTGGCTTACACTATTGAAAACTTCTTCGCCTATGGTGTACCGTTTTACAGGTTTTTGTGACATAAAAAATCTTCTTTCTTAATATGGTATTTAAAACTATATAATAAGGTTGTTAATATTATATATCTGCGCTGTAAATAAAGCAATAGAATAAATGTGAAAATTTTGCTTTTTTATAAAAGATATGTTAAAATACATCTGTTATAACAGCTGTATGTACATTATTGTCAGCTGTAACAGTTCACAGACAGTGTATATTCTGTATTTACTATTATAAAAACCAAAATGTGATAAAAAGGAGTATTTTTTGTGGATAAAAGAATAGAAAGAATAAATGCCCTTGCAAAAAAACAGAGAGAAGAAGGCCTTACAGAAGCTGAAAAGGCAGAACAGCAGAAACTGCGCCAGGAATATCTGGCAGATTTCCGCAAAAGCTTCCGTCAGCAGCTTGAAAACACAGATGTAAAATATGAAGACGGCGAAACAGTTCCGCTTACAGAGCTGAAAAAAGGCGCAAAGAAGTAAAATACAGCTGTATCAGATGGTACAGCCGTAATTTTGCATTTCCGGGGAGAAAATACACATATTGTTAATTTTTTAATGATTTGTTAACAGAATGGAGACAATCGTTTTAAATTTCTTCACAACTGTTTAACATCAATTACACAATTAAATGTTAAGATATAATCACAAAAGCAAAACAGGAATAAAGCTTAACATAAGAATTTTTCTCTCCTCTTAATAAAATATACTTTCCCTGTAAAAACGTCCTTTCCAAAGGGCGTTTTTACTCTTTTAAGGGTATATAAGCCGTACAGTTCCCAAAGTGAAAAAAATAACACTGTTTCTGCATTCGGGGGAAAGGTATACTGATATAAATATCTGTTTACTTTTTAAATGGTCTTAATTATAATATATTTATAAAAATCTGAAAGGATACGGCAAATGGATAACAACATAACCTGCGCCTGCTGCGAAAAACATCAGAATGCTGTGGAAAATGCTATGGAAAGCATGCCGCAGGAAAAACAGATAGATGCCCTCAGTGCCTTTTTCAAGATGATGGGGGACCCTACAAGAATAAAGATGATGTACATTATGTCCCAGGGGGAACTCTGCGTTCAGGATATAGCCTCTGCTCTGGGTATGACCAAATCCGCCATAAGCCACCAGCTCAGCGGTCTTAAGGACAGCAGAATTGTCAAAAGCCGCAGGGAAGGCAAAAATGTATTTTACTCCATAGATGATGACCATGTGCAGGCGGTGCTCAGCATAGCTATGACACATATTCAGCATAAACATACAGAAAAATAAACCGACAGATGCCCTGATGAAAATTCAGGGCATTTTGTTTTTTATAAAATGCACAAAAATGCTATGCTGTTTTCTACAAAATATGGAGGTGAAGATATTGACAGTTGAACGATTGTTCAACTATAATATATACAGCAAAACGGTTGAGCATAAATTCAACTGTTGTGCGGATATATGAACAAATAAAATCATACATATAAGAGGAAACTGTTATGACAAAGACATACCGCCTTACAGGCCTTTGCTGTGCAAACTGCGCTGCAAGAATGGAAAGACTTATCGAAAAAATTGACACGATAAATGAAGTTACACTCAACTTTATGACAGCGAAGCTGATTGTTGATATGGAAGAAACAGGTGTGGAAACAACCGAAGAAAAAATTATGGCAGCTATCGCAAAGGTTTCCCGCGAAGTTGTGATGACAAGAGCTTAGCGGCATAAAATAGTTTTAAATATGGCGGCACCGCTGTGGCAATATGTACAGCGGTGTATTTTCAGGGAGAAATATATGACAAAACAGAATAAAAAGGATCTGTACAAAATCCTTGCTGCCGCAGCACTTTTTGTGCTGGGCAATATTGTCAGTGCAGGGGAATATGTGCGCTTTGCCGTTTTCTTTGCAGCCTTTATTGTTGCAGGTGGCGGCGTGCTGGTCAATGCGGTGCAGAATATAAGATACGGTCAGATTTTTGACGAGCAGTTTCTTATGACGGTTGCCACAATCGGCGCTTTCTACATCGGCGAATATCCCGAAGGTGCGGCAGTAATGCTGTTCTTTCAGGTAGGCGAGCTTTTCCAGAGCTATGCGGTGAACAAAAGCCGCAAATCCATATCCGACCTTATGGATATCCGCCCTGACTTTGCAAATGTGGAAGCAGAGGGAGAAATCAGAAAAACAGACCCTTATGATGTTAAAACAGGGGATGTTATCGTTATAAATCCGGGCGAGCGTGTGCCGCTGGACGGCATTGTCATAAGCGGCCGTTCCAGTCTCGACACCTCCGCGCTGACAGGGGAAAGTGTGCCGAGGGATGTGGAGACAGACAGCGAAATTTTAAGCGGATGTATCAACATCAACGGCGTTATCAGGGCAAGGGTAACAAAGGAATACGGCGACTCTACGGTTAACCGCATCCTTGACCTTGTGGAAAACGCAAGCAACAAAAAGAGTAAATCAGAAAAATTCATCACCCGTTTTGCACGGTGGTACACACCTGCAGTCTGCGGTGTTGCGCTGGCACTGGCGGTTATTCCTTCTCTTATCACAGGCCGGTGGTCTGTGTGGGTATACCGTGCCCTTTCCTTCCTTGTGGTAAGCTGTCCCTGCGCGCTGGTCATCAGTGTGCCGCTGTCCTTCTTCGGCGGCCTGGGCGGTGCGTCCCGTCAGGGTGTGCTTATAAAAGGCAGCAACTATCTTGAAGCTCTGGGTCAGGTTGACACTGTTGTGTTTGACAAGACAGGCACTCTTACAGAGGGCAGATTCACTGTGACAGAG
>JAFSCM010000113.1 GCA_017436765.1 Oscillospiraceae bacterium | reverse complement strand
TTAAACAAAAATAAAAGCCTTGCAAATGCAAGGCTTTTGGTGGTTGCGGAGGCTGGATTTGAACCAACGACCTTCGGGTTATGAGCCCGACGAGCTACCATGCTGCTCCACTCCGCGATATATCTTTCCGGGAAAGTAAAATTATTATAACACTGGATATAACATTTGTCAACACTTTATTTAAAAAAACTTTGATTTTTTATAAAATGTTTTTATCCGACAGCTTTTGATAAAAAAGTACATACGAAAGAAAAACTGTAAAAAACAGTTGAAAGTGCATAATATCAAAATATAGGGCCGCCCTGTTTTTCAGGACGGCCCTGTGCAGATTGTTATTTTTCCATTTCGGCAACTTCTTTTAATGTAAGGAAGCTTGGCATAGGGATTCTGCCCAGTCCGTCAAGGCCGATATTGAGCAGATAGTTGATGCCCAGACTTTCAAGATGTTTTTTGTAGTCATAAATCTGCTGTGCACTCTTCCAGTTCTGGTCACGATAGCTGAAGCCCCAGCTTCTGTTCATTGTTGCTGCAGTTTCATACAGACCGTTTGGTGATGGTTTGAGACCGTCTACGGAGTTGTAGTCCACATCTTCAGGAATATCAAGAGTTTCAGGAATTTCGTTGTCACCAAGGGAAACATAGTCATACTGACCGTTGCCAAGGCGGCTGTTGATAAGACAGTTAGGCTGAAGCTCTTTTACAGTGTCATAAATTTTCTGGCTCTGCTCCTGAGTAAGGGTCATTGGCATATCAAACCATGCAACGCTTATTTCGCCATAGTTTGTCATGATTTCTTTAATCTGCGGCAGAATTTTCTTTTCAAAGCAGATGGAGAAATCCTTTTCTCCGCTGAAATCCCAGGTATTATCCCAGGTGGTGCCTGCAGTTTCTATATGGTTGGAAAGGTATCCGCCGCCGTGCTGTTCGTGCCAGTCAAGGTCCTGAGAGTAGTATATGCCAAACTTAAGTCCGTGTTTTGCACATGCAGCACTGAGTTCGCCTACAATATCACGGCCGAAAGGTGTTGCGTCCACCACATTGTAGCTGTCTGCCTTGGAGTGATACATGGCAAAACCGTCGTGATGTTTTGTTGTGATTACAAGATATTTCATACCACAGCTTTTTGCAAATTCGACAATTTCATCAGCATCAAAAAATACAGGATTGAATGCCTTGCACAGCTTTTCATATTCTGCATTCGGAATACGGCAGCGGGACTGTATCCATTCAGCGTAAACACTGGAAGGTTCGCCTTTATATTCACCTGCAAGAAGTGAATAAAGACCCCAGTGGATAAACATACCGTATTTTGCCTCTTTAAACCATTTTATATTAGGATTCATACAAAACCTCCATAAAGATAATCAATGTATTGAAAAATTCTGTAATTTTATTATACTATAAAGAAGTGTTGTAGTATAGTATAATTTGTTAAATTATAAAATATATAAGCAGAAATATTGAAGGTAAATAAAAATGAAGCGTACAAATGATCTTGGCAGAGACAGCATACTTTCCCTTGTTCTCCGCCTTGCAATACCTGCTATGATGGCACAGCTTGTAAATGTGCTGTACACAGCCATAGACAGAATGTTTATAGGAAATATACCCGTTATAGGCGATGTGGCCCTTGCCGGCATCGGTGTGTGTGCACCTATAGCAGAGTTTATTGCATCCTGGGGCAATCTTATCGGTATAGGCGGCAGCGTATATATGGCCATAAAAATGGGTGCAGAGGACAATGAAAAAGCATCAGAAATACTTTCAAACTGTTTTCAGGCACTTATAGCACTTTCGGCTGTACTTACGGCTGTGTTTATGGTTACAAAGGGGCAGCTGATAAACTGGTTTGGCGGCAGCCCGGAAACCTTTGGTTATGCAAATGAATATCTGACAATCTATACAGCAGGTTCTGTTTTTGCGGTAATGACAATAGGTATGAACTATTTTATAACCTGTCAGGGCTTTGCGGGAACAGCCATGTTCTCGGTTATAATAGGTGCGGTTATAAATATTGTTCTGGACTATGTCTTTGTTTTCCTGATGGATATGCAGGTGGCAGGTGCCGCACTGGCGACGGTAATTGCCCAGGCCTGTTCCTGCACATGGACTATGGTGTTCCTTTTTGGCAGTAAAGTGCATATAAAGGTCAAAATGCACAGCATATCTTCACGGATTATAAAAAAGGTATGCCGTCTGGGCTTCCCTGCATTTATTATGTACTGTACAAACAGTGTGATTGTTATAATACTCAATGTTGTACTGCAGAAATATGGCGGTGAAGCGATGGGTGACAAGCTGATTTCCGCGTCGGCTATTGTGCAGAGTTATGTTCTGGCAATTCTCAATCCGCTCGGAGGTATAACAGCAGGCACAAGTGCGGTTGTAAGCTACAACTATGGGGCAAAAGACTATAAAAGGGTTATCAGTTCTTTTAATGTTATTACAGGTGCGGCGGTTGTATTCTGTTCAGTAATGTTTATTGTGTCAAGAATTGTTCCGCCGTACATAGCGGATATATTTACGCAGGATGCCGAAATTGCAGCTCTTGCACAATGGGGTATGAAAGCTTACACCTTTGGTCTTATTCCTCTGGCGATGCATTATGCGGCAACAGACTGTCTGACGGCTATGGGCCGCGCAGGTACAGCACTGTTTATGTCTGCGTTCAGAAAAATCAGTTTTGTGGTGCTGGTATGTGTGATTCCGCTTTTTGCAGCGCCTGAAATGACATTTATTGCACAGTCTCTTTCCGACGGGATATGCGGCCTTATAAATACAGTCGCCTGCATATTTATAGTTAAAAGAATAATAAACAGTGAAAAAATAAAATATGGTACAGCATAACAAAACGCCGATGGATTACCATCGGCGTTTTTTGCTATTCATCATCTGTGTTGTGGCTTATTCTGTAGCTGAGAGCCATAAGACTGTCGCGGAGATGTACATTTTCCACAATAAGGGATTTGTCATATATGCTGAAATCGTAGTGTGTAAAGTTCCATACGCCCTTTACACCTGTTGCAGAGAGAACAGGTGCAAATTTTTCTGCTGCAGCTTTTGGAATACATGCAATGATAAGGTCTGGCTTATGTTCCTGACAGTATTCCACAATATCATCTGAATTGAATATTCTGATGTTGTGCAGCGTTTTGCCAACCAGATTTATATTGTTGTCAAAGATTGCACTGAGATTTACGCCGTCAGCCTCATTGAGTACAAAATTGGCGATTGTAGCACCAAGGCTGCCTGCGCCTACAAGCACGGCGTTGATATGGTCATTGGGAAAAAGCAGATGTTCAATTTCGCTGTAGAGAAGGTCAACGCTGTATCCGATGCCCTGTTGGCCGAAACCTCCGAAACAGTTGAAGTCCTGACGGACCTGACTTGGTGTTGAGCCCATAATTTCAGCCAGCTGGCTGGAAGATACTCTTGTTTTACCCATAGCTTTAAGCTCGGATATATATCTGAAATATCTGGGTAAACGCCTTATAACAGGAAGAGAAGCTTTTGGAGTTGACATAAAACACCGCCTTTTCATTTATACTGAATTTGTATTGCATACAATTTATATTCTATTTATTTATTGTACAATTAATGGCAGACTTTGTCAAATTTTTGAACAAGTTTTACTGTGTTAATATTGAAGCTCTTTTTATCCATAATAAATTAACAGTATTGCAGGAAAGGAAAAGAGAGTTTTATGGAAAACAGTACAGACAATAATGTGCAGAAGGACGAGTCCGGCCTTTGCAATATAACCAAAGGCAGGCATCCTATACACTGCCTTACCGTTATAGGACAGATAGAAGGCCATTATGAAGCAGCAGCACAGGTGAAAACCACCAAGTATGAACATGTTATACCTCAGCTTGTGGCGGTACAGGAAGACCCTGATATAGAAGGGTTGCTGGTTATACTGAACACGGTGGGCGGAGATGTGGAGGCAGGCCTTGCCATAGCAGAACTTATCAGGGGCATCACAAAGCCTACGGCAAGTATTGTCCTGGGTGGTGGCCATTCCATAGGTATACCACTGGCTGTAAGCGCGAAAAGATCATTTATCGTGCCGACAGCCACTATGACGGTGCACCCGGTGCGTCACAACGGAATGGTACTGGCCACAATGCAGACGATGAACTATCTGGATTCGATTCAGGACAGGGTTACAGGTTTTGTGGTGGATAATTCGGGCATTACGAAAACGGAGTTCAGAAAACTTATGATGAAAAATGGTGACCTTATTATGGACCAGGGCACATCGCTTGACGGCTATAAAGCTGTGGAAAAGGGAATAATAGACCAGATTGGGTATTTAGGTGATGCACTGGAATTTTTATACAATGAAATAGAAAAAGATAAATAATAAAATGAGCGCAAAAACGACATATCAAAGCACACACCAAAATACCACAATTTATCTATTTAATTTTTTACAGAAATATGGTATTATATATTGTAAACTTTAATTATATTGGGCTACTATGCCCATTACATAAATTCTTTTAGAACAGGTTATAACGGAGAAGAAATATGCCAAAAAATACAGGTACAAAAAATACCAGAACAACAGCCTCAACAGGTAAAAAGAGGGGAAGACCCTCAAAACAGGATATGAAGAAAGCGGAAATCAACCGTGCGTGGAGCATTGTCATGTTCGCCCTGGGACTTTTGTGGCTGGGACTTTGTTTTGTTTCGGGTGAAGCTGTATGGGAACAGATAAAGGGATACACTTTCAGTATTTTCGGTGCAACCAACTATATTATAGGTGTAATTCTTATATATCTTGCTGTGCTTACAGCCAAAGGCAGACCGGTTAAATGGAAGATGGCGGAATCTGTTGTATGTGTAGTTCTTACAGCAAGCCTTATACATATCCTTTCCACTGCGTTTACACAGCCGGAAGCATGGGTTCTCACTGTAAAAGGTCTGTGGCAGAGCAGTAAACCGTTCACATTTACAGGCGGTGTTGCGGCAGCGGCAACAATTCCGCTTATTACCAATATGGGTGTTGCTCCTTCTGTGATTATAGTAGGGTTGCTTACAGCTGTTTTTGTTATGATGCTTACAGATACAACACCGTATGATATCTATAAGCGCACAAAACAGGAAGCAGAAAAACAGAAAGCTGAACTGGAAAGAGCAAGAGAGGAAAGCCGCGCAGCCAGAGCAGCAAAGCAGGCTGAAAGGGAGAAAGCAGACAAACAGACTGAACAGGCAAAGAAAAAGCCGAAGAAGATTGATTTTGAGATAGATGACCCTATAACACAGCCGGTTGAGAAGAAAGATATCAGCGAAATTGATAATTTTGCCCAGACTGTCGACAGTATTCAGGAAAACAAACAGCTTGAACAGCAGAAGATAGAAGAAATTATGAAAAAGCTGAACCTTACAGCTGCTCAGGAAGAAGACAAGGAAGACGAAGTTCAGCAGACATCAATTTCTGAAGAAACACCAAAGGCGGAAGGCGAAAACGCAGACGGTGAAAAAACGGAAGAAAAACCATACATCTACCGTAAACCGCCGATCACACTTTTTGAACGGGGCAGCAACAGAACAAAAGGTGATATTCAGAACGAACTCAAGACAAATGCAGAACTGCTTGTAAATACCCTTGCAAGTTTTGGTGTTCAGACAAAAATTATTGATATCTCCCGCGGACCTTCTGTCACAAGGTATGAACTTCAGCCACTCGCAGGTGTAAAGATAAGCAAAATTACAAACCTCGCTGATGATATTGCCCTTAACCTTGCGGCAAGCGGCGTGCGTATCGAAGCACCTATTCCAAACAAGGCAGCAGTTGGCATTGAAGTACCTAACAAATCCTCATCTAGTGTAAATATCCGTACAATCCTTGAAAGCAAGGAATTCAAAAATTCAGCATCACCTCTTTCAATAGCTCTGGGTATTGATATCGCAGGCAATGTTGTGGTGGCAGACCTTACAAAGATGCCGCATCTGCTTATTGCAGGTTCAACAGGCAGCGGTAAATCTGTGTGTGTAAATGCAATTATCACCAGCTTCCTTTACCGCTCCACACCTGAGGAGGTAAAACTTATCCTTATAGACCCTAAAGTGGTTGAACTGGCAGAGTACAACGGTATACCGCATCTGCTTATGCCTGTTGTAACCGAGCCTAAAAAGGCTGCAGGTGCTCTTGGCAGTGCAGTTGCAGAGATGGAAAAGCGATATAAACTCTTTGCCGAAACAGGTGTAAGAGAAATCAAGAGATACAACAAACTTGCCCAAACAAGAGAAGACCTTGAAAAACTGCCTTATGTGGCTATCATCATCGACGAGCTTGCAGACCTTATGATGGTTGCAGGCAAAGAGGTGGAAGACTATATCTGCCGTATTGCACAGAAAGCCCGTGCTGCGGGTATGCACCTTATCGTTGCAACACAGCGTCCGTCTGTTGATGTTATCACAGGTCTTATCAAAGCAAATATCCCTGCAAGAATTGCTTTTGCAGTATCCAGCCAGATTGACAGCCGCACAATCCTTGATGGCGGTGGTGCAGAAAAACTGCTTGGTATGGGTGATATGCTTTATCTGCCGCTGGGTGCATCAAAGCCTATACGCGTTCAGGGCACATATGTAAGAGATGAGGAAATCGGCAAGGTTATCGGTTTCATCAAGACAGACTATGTTGCTGCCTATAATGAAGAGATGATTTCTTCTATGGAAAATATTGCGGCCGCAACAGGCGGCAAAGGCGGTGCAGCGGCATCGGCAGAGGGTGGAGACCAGCGTGATGAAATGATTCACAAGGCAATCGAAACGGTTGTGGATGCGGGACAGGCATCTACCAGCTTACTGCAGAGAAAGCTGAAACTGGGTTATGCCCGTGCAGCACGCATTATGGATGAAATGGAAGAGATGGGCATTATCGGCCCTTACGAAGGTTCCAAGCCGCGACAGGTGCTTATCACCAAAAACCAGTGGCTTGAAATGATGATTAACAACAATAACGAAAAGTAAAAGATAATATATTATGAAAGAAAAATTATTGCCTATTACCTATGATGAAATGATAGAAGCCGGCTTTACCCAGCCTGACTTCGTGGTTGTGGGCGGTGACGCCTATGTTGACCACCCAAGCTTCGGCACAGCGGTTATTGCAAGAATTGTTGATGCACTGGGGTTCAATGTGTGTGTTCTGCCACAGCCAAAATTCAATAACTGTGAAGACTTCAAACGCTTCGGCAAGCCGAAATACGGATTTTTAATCGGAAGCGGCAATGTAGACAGTATGGTTACACACTATACCGTTGCAAAAAAACGCCGTGATACCGATGATTATTCTGCAGGCGGCAAACAGGGCAAACGCCCTGACCGTGCGGTTACAGTGTACACACAGCTTGCAAAACAGGCATATCCTGACCTGCCTGTAGTTATAGGCGGTATAGAGGCTTCACTGCGCCGTTTTGCCCATTACGATTACTGGTCGGATTCTGTTATGCCGTCTGTCCTGCTGGACAGCGGTGCAGACCTGCTCAGCTTTGGTATGAGCGAAAGACAGACAGCGGAGATTGTACAGCGTCTTGCAAAAGGTGAGGATATTAAAACAATGCACGATATCCCCGGCACCTGCTGGCTGGGTCAGCAGTGGGAACTGCCTGTGGGTTATGCAGAGTGTGCAAGTTTCAAAAAGGTAAGCGAAGATAAAATCAGCTATTCCAGGGCAACCCGTGTGCAGATGGAAAATCAGGACCATATCAACGGCAAGGTTGTGGTGCAGAAACAGACAAACGACCTGTACCTTGTGCAGAACAAGCCTGCAAAGCCTTTGTACCGTAAGGAACTTGATGCACTTTTTGCGCTTCCTTTTACCCGTACATATCCTGAAATTTACGATAAAGAGGGCGGACTTAACTCAATTCAGGAGGTAAGTTTTTCCATTATACACAACCGCGGATGTTTCGGCGGATGTAACTTCTGTGCAATCACAATGCATCAGGGCCGTTTTGTAACAAGCCGCAGTCACGAAAGTGTACTGGCTGAAGCGGAAAAAATTGCAGCTTCCCCTGATTTTAAAGGATATATCCACGATGTTGGAGGTCCTACAGCAGATTTCCGTATACCAAGCTGTAAAAAACAGGTTACAGAAGGACTGTGCCCCGACAGAAAATGTTTGGCACCTACACCTTGTCCTCATCTTCAGGTTGACCACAGCGATTATCTGGAACTGCTGCGCAAAATCCGTGCAATCAAAGGAGTTAAACGCGTGTTTGTCCGCAGCGGTCTGCGCTATGACTACATAATGCACGACAAGGATGACAGTTTCTTCAGAGAGCTGGTACAGCATCATGTAAGCGGTCAGCTGAAAGTTGCCCCCGAACATTTTGCACCTAAAACACTGGAATGTATGGGCAAACCTGCTCTTGTCCTTTATGACAGATTCCAGAACAAATTCTATCAGATTACAAAAAAAATAGGCAAGGAACAGTATCTTGTGCCTTACCTTATGTCAAGCCACCCGGGCAGCACCCTTAAAGATGCTGTTCTGCTGGCAGAATATCTTGCCAAAAATAAAATCAGACCTGAACAGGTACAGGATTTCTATCCTACACCGGGTACAGTTTCCACATC
>JAFSCM010000112.1 GCA_017436765.1 Oscillospiraceae bacterium | reverse complement strand
TTGGCTTTTCTTCAGCTGCAGCTTCTGCTTCTTTTTCAGCGTTTGTCTTTCTTGTGCGCTTTGGTTTTTCTTCGCCGTCAGCAGCCTTTTTTGCCGCTGTTTTTCTTGTGCGTTTTGGTTTTTCCTCAGCTTTTACTTCTGCAGGTTTATCTTTGATTTCACCTTCAACAAGCACAACAGCTGTACGCGCAGGAAGATAAAGTTCAACCACTTTCTGACCGTCAATTTCTTTAACAGGGTAGGTCATATGTGCAATCTGGCCGAAACCGCCGTATTTTTCATCATCGGAGGTAAGTGCAACTGTGTAGTCGGCATTGTTAGGCACAGGTACCCTTACACCTTCGTAGGAGTCGCTGTGGTGGAAGTTGAACGCAAAGAGAAGGCCCTTGCGGTAGAACACGATAACCTTGTCCTGGTGAAGTCTCAGGTCACCCATAAGCTGTGAGAACATATTCTTTTCTTTTGTGAGAAGCACAACATCGCGGTCAAACTCACCAAGGCCCTGATATTTGAGGAATCCGTTGTCCATAAGACTCCACTGACGGCGGCAGTAGTGGAAACTCCAGCCGTTGCCTTCACGAGGGAAGTCGATCCATTCAGGATGTCCGAACTCGTTACCCATAAAGTTTAGATATGCTTCGCCGCCGCCTGCGATTGTGAAAAGGCGTATCATTTTGTGCAGTGCAATTGCGCGGTCGATAACAGGATTGTGACAGTCCTTGTTCATATCTGTATACATATTGGCATCTGCAAGACGGAAAATCATTGTCTTGTCGCCAACAAGTGCCTGGTCGTGACTTTCCACATAAGCCACTGTTTTTTCACCCGGACGGCGCAGGCACATATCGCCCCACATGCCGCCGATATCCCAGTGTTCATCAGCCTTATCCTTGACTGTTTTCACCCACATATCAGGCAGACCCATACCAAGACGATAGTCAAAGCCGATACCGCCGTCTTCGATAGGCAGACACATACCAGGCATACCTGACATATCCTCTGCAATTGTGATTGCATCAGGGTTAACCTGACGGATAAGCTCGTTTGCAAGCTGAAGATATGTGATAGCCTCTACATGTGTGTTGAGGGAGAAGTATTTGTCGTTGGAGTCAAAGTTTGTTCCGAGACCGTGGTCGTGATAAAGCATGGATGTGATACCGTCAAAACGGAAACCGTCAAAGTGGTATTCTTCCATCCAGAATTTAAGGTTGGAAAGGAGGAAATGGATTACGCCGTCCTTGCCATAGTCAAAGCATTTTGTGCCCCATGCTGGGTGGTCACCCTTTGCGCCTGAATGGAAGAACTGCCATTCTGTGCCGTCAAACATATTGATGCCTTCCGCTGTATTTTTAACTGCGTGGGAGTGCACAACATCCAGCAGAACACGGATGCCCATTTCGTGGGCTTTATTCACAAGATATTTGAGGTCTTCAGGTTTGCCGAACCAGCTGGAAGCTGCGTAGAAGTTGGAAACCTGATATCCGAAACTGCCATAGTATGGATGTTCCATAATGGCCATAAGCTGAATTGTGTTGTAGCCTGCATATTTTACGCGTGGAAGAACATAGTCGGCAAATTCGCGGTAGCTGCCAACCTTGCCTTCTTCCTGTGCCATACCAACATGTGCTTCGTATATGTAAAGGGATTCTTCGCCTTTGAACTGTGCGTCTGTCCATTCAAACGGCTTGTGGTCCACAACCTCTGCAGTCCAGGTAACAGCACCTTTATCCTGTGTTACCCTGCGTGCAAAAAGCGGAATATGCTCTGTGCGTGTCATATGTGCATCCACCACAGTTTTTACTTTACAGCCATCCCACAGAGCATCTTTGCCGTCAAGATACAGCTCCCAAGCGCCGCCGTCAAGGCGTGTCATCGGATGTGATGTAAGGTTCCAGTTGTTGAACTGACCTGTGAGATAAAGCTGGTATGCGCTTGGTGCCCATTCACGGTATACCCAGCCGTTTTCTGTGCGGTGGAAACCGAAATAGTGATGTGCGTTTGCAAAATCGTTAAGCGTCTGTCCTTCTGCAAGGAGACGGTTCTTTGTATCATTATAAAGTGCCATTCTGAGGTCAATATCGCCTTTGAACGGTTCAAGCTGAGGGTTAAGTTCTAAAATTCTGTACATAATTTTCACCTTCTGAAATGTAATGTATATAATTTTTCACAATCAAAGCGTAACTGCGCACAATACACGCAATTATACTTTATTCTTATTGTACCTTTATTTGCCTTTTAAGTCAAATAAACTGTATGTAAATATATGGTGCAATTTATGGAAAAATGACGAAAACAAAACCGGTTTCAAACTCAAAAAGGCAAAAATACATCCGCCATACCACACAACTGCGATATGGCGGATACTTATGTTTTTTTACAGGGATACCTCTTTCCTTCCCTATGGATGAATATATACTGCATCTATAAATCTTCTGTTCAGTTTTTCTGCAAAGGATTCCAGGTTCCTCTGATATAGGTAATAAAATAAAGGATACAAAGCAGCACATTGTGGGCTATCATACAGCCCCATGCGGCAACAAGCCCGCCGTCAAGCAGCTGTGTACAGATAAATGTGCCAAGAATACGCACACCCCACATACCGATGATGTTGTACACAAACGGGGTTTTGGTTTTTCCCACCCCCATCATAAAGCCTTCTGTAATAAGGGCAACGCCGTAAAGCGGTTCCGACAAAGCCACCATCCTGAGCACCGATGTGCCAAGGGCAATAACCTGGTCGCTTTTTGAGAAAAGGCTTACCAGCGGCTGTGCCGAGAAGAACAGTGCCGTCCCTGAAAGGGTCATAAGGCACATCTCAATGACAATAAACATCCTTGTGATGCTGTTCATCCCATTTTTATCCTTTGCCCCGTATGCGTTGCCTGTCAGCGTTGCCGCTGCAGTCTGCATACCGAATCCCGGGATATAAAATGCGGATTCAACGGTATTTGCTATGGTGTGTGCCGCAGTAGCTATCTCGCCAACCGAGTTTATCATAGAGGCAAAAGCCACATAGCCGAAGCTTGTACCGAATCTCTGCAGCATATTTGGCAGGGCAATTTTAAGACAGGGCACAAGAATACTTCTGTCGGGGGCAATACTGCGCCCTTTTGGGGAAACCACAGGATGCTTCCACAGCACCACGGTTATATATATGCCGCCTACCGTAAACGCAGCTGCGCTGGCAGCCGCTGCCCCAAGCACACCCCAGCCCATACCGAACATTTTAAATGACAAGCCGAACCAGCTTACATTTCTTGTCGGGTATATAAGCAGAAAGTTGAGAACTACATTGACAATATTCACCGCAATACCCACCTTCATAGGTGTTCTGGTGTCCCCTGCCGCACGGAGAACCGTGCCGAAAATTATGCTTGCTGTTCTCGGCAGCATAGGGAGATACAGTATAAAGAAATATCTTGATGCCAGTGACCGGATACTTTCGTCCACCTGCATCCACACAGGCACCCTGCTGCTGAGCCCCAGGGTAACTGCAGTGAAAAATGTGCCGACTGCAAGTGTAACAAGTACCGCCTGTCCCACCGCTTTTGATGCCGACTGCCTGTCATCTGCTCCGCAGGATTTTGCAATAAAGGCGAGAAAACCGATGCTTAAAGCTGAAATTGAGCTTGAGATAAGCCAGTTTACTGTGGTTGTGGAGCCTACCGCTGCCGTGGCCTGTGTGCCAAGCGAGCCCACCATTGCAGTGTCTATATACTGCACCGCAGTCTGCATAAGCTGTTCCAGCATTGTAGGCCAGGCAAGTGCCCATATAACCGAAACTGTGCCCCAGTCAATATGTTTTTTGGCTTTTTCCACTGCTTTTCTCCTCCTTTCTGTGCAAATTGCAGATTTATAGATTTTACTGTCAATATATTACAATATTCCGCCGAAAAAAGCTATATGAAATAAAAAAACCGCAAACGCAGTTTTTGTTGTAAAAACAACAGAAATTCTCATGCGGATATGTTATATTACAATCAGAAACACAAACATCAGACTTACACGGAGGGTGATTATATGATAAGAAAAATTATTAAAATAGACGAAGAAAAATGCAATGGCTGCGGCAAATGTGCAGCTGCCTGCCACGAAGGCGCAATTGAAATGATAAACGGCAAAGCAAAACTGACAAGAGAGGATTACTGCGACGGCCTGGGTGACTGTCTGCCCGCATGCCCCGTGGATGCCATCAGCTTTGAGGAAAGAGAAGCACCTGCATACAATGAGGCCGCTGTGCTCGCCGCAAAGGAAGCCAAAAAATCGCCTTCAAGCCTGCCTTGTGGTTGTCCGGGCAGCAACTCCAAAGTTATCAGAAGAAGCGAAAACAGGGCAATTTCCGCCTGTTCTGTGCCTGTTGCAAGTCAGCTTGGTCAGTGGCCTGTACAGATTAAGCTTGCACCTGTCAATGCTCCTTATTTTGACGGTGCAAACCTGCTGATTGCCGCAGACTGCACAGCCTATGCATACGGCGATTTCCACAGCCGTTTTATGAGAAACAAAGTGACACTTATCGGCTGTCCTAAGCTTGATATGGTGGACTACAGCGAAAAGCTGACACAGATTATTGCAAACAACAACATAAAAAGTGTTACTGTGGTAAGAATGGAAGTTCCATGCTGCGGCGGAATTGAAAATGCCGCAAAGATGGCTCTTATGAAAAGCGGTAAATTTATTCCGTGGCAGATTGTTACTATATCCACAGACGGCAGAATTGTGGAATAGATGCCATTAACCACCATATCAGAAACCGAAAGTTGTTTTGCAGGTTTAATCCGTGCAGAGATTTTACTGACAGTGAATATTATTGAAGCGTAACAAGCATTAAAAAGATACCCCCTGCGGTTTTGTATCCGCAGGGGGTTGTTTCTGTTTCAGTTCACAAGTACAGGGGGAGGTTCAGATTATTCTGCTTCTTCCTCTTCCTTATATTTTTTGAACAGTGTTATGAATGCAGCACCGCTGCCGAGCATAAGCATAAACCACATCATTGTTCTTGTGCTGTCACCTGTGTGAACAGTGTCGTCTTTTTCCGGTGTAGGAAGCGGGGTTGGTTCCACTGTGATATCCGGTGTAGGTTTAACTGTTGGTTTTGGTGTAGCGGTTGCGCCAGGATCAACTGTAGGTGTAGGGGTTACCACAACACCAGGTGTTACAGACGGCTCAACTGTTGGAGATACTGTCGGAGCTGCTGTCGGTGTAATTGTAGGTGCTGTTGTAGGTACTGCAGTTGGAACTGCCGTCGGTGTAACAGTTGGTGTAGCTGTTGGCTTAACTGTTGGTGTAGCTGTCGGCTTAACTGTTGGTGTAGCTGTTGGTTTAACAGTAGGTGTAGCTGTCGGCTTCACTGTCGGTGTAGCTGTTGGTTCGATTGTTGGAATGATAATCGGTGTTGTCGGTGTAGGAACAGGTGTACCTGTTGGTCTTACTGTAGGCACTGGTGTAGCCGTTGGCTTAACTGTTGGTGTAGCTGTCGGCTGAACTGTCGGTGTAGCCGTTGGCTTAACAGTTGGTGTAGCTGTCGGCTTAACAGTTGGTGTAGCTGTCGGCTTCACTGTCGGTGTAGCTGTTGGTTCGATTGTTGGAATGATAATCGGTGTTGTCGGTGTAGGAACAGGTGTACCTGTTGGTCTTACTGTAGGCACTGGTGTAGC
>JAFSCM010000111.1 GCA_017436765.1 Oscillospiraceae bacterium | reverse complement strand
TTTCAGGAAGATATTTATACAGTTCCATAATTTTCACCTCAATAAAATATATGATGCCTGTCCGCAGGATAGAACAAAATAAAAACAGCACATCATAAATTAATGTGCTGTTAATAATCAGTTATGTTTTATAAAAATTTTTCCTGTCTGAAACGCTTTTCTATATATGGGTCAAGATTAAAGCTGTCTCTGAATGCTTCGTATTCTTCAAAGGCTTTTTTGTTGAATCCGCCTTTTTTGACCGCTTTTATAGCAATATTTTTAGGGGTGTGCTCTGTTTCGATAAACTCCATAACAGATACTTCAAAACCCACAGCTTTAAGAATCTGTGCTCTGAGGCTGTCGGTTACAAGAGCAGAAAGCCTTTCCTTAATAATTCCGTGACTGAGCATTGGATTAAGGCTCTCATTTTTAATCTGCGGAAAGAATTCGTGCTGACAGCAAGGAACTGCAATTATGATTTTTGCATTGAATTTAATACTCTGTACAATACCCTCATCTGTTGCATTGTCGCAGGCATGGAGCATAATTACCATATCAACATCCTGGGTTCTGGAATAATTTTTAATATCTCCTTTCTGGAATTCAAGAGTATCGTAGTTAAGCTCTTTTGCCACCTTGTTGCAGTAATCAATTACATCTTCCTTAAGGTCAAGGCCTGTGATATATGCTTCTCTGCCTAGAATTTTAACCACATAATAGTAAAGTGCAAAGGTAAGATATGCTTTGCCGCAGCCGAAATCAACAATTTTAAGAGGTCTGTCGGTTGGCAGTGTATCTATGGAGCTCTTAAGAAGTTCCAGATATTTGTTTATCTGACGGAATTTGTTGTACTTTGCCTTTACAACCTTTTTATCCTTTGTCATGACACCAAGGTAGATGAGAAAGTCGATGTCATCACCTTCATTGAAAACATATTCCTTCTGCTTGTTGTGGGCTGAAACTTTTACTTTTTTGCTTGGTGCCATAGTTCTGGCTTTGATTTTACCGTTGAAACAGTTAAGGTGGAAATCGTTTTCTGCACCGTAGACAACACACTGTGTAAAGGTTTCAAAAAGCTGTGCAATATTTTCTGCCAAAGCATCCTTTTCAATATTCTGATGTACAACCTGCTTGCCCTTTGTAAACTCAAGCTGGTATTTTACCCCGTCTTTTGCCGCAAAAGGTTTGACTGTAACCTTGGAATATTCACTTTCGGCACCTTTGCGCACACCACTTATTACAATGTAAGCAATATCCTGATTCAAAAATCCGTTTATTCTTTCAATCATAACTTTAATCTCTTATAAATCAAGGGAAGGTTTATCGCCTTCCCTTTTTGTTTTGTTTAATTAGCTGTTTTCAATAGCTGCGATCATCATTTCCTTGAACATTGCAGGATTGCCCTGTCCTTTGGACTGTTTCATACACTGACCAACAAGGAAGCCGAGAACATTTGTTCTGCCGCCTTTGTAGTCATTGATTGCTTTTTCATTTGCTGCGATAACGCTGTCAACAATTGTCTGGAGAGCTGATGTATCGCTGATCTGTGCAAGACCTTTTGCTTTAACGATGTCTGCAGGTTTTTCGTCCTTGTCAACAATAATTTCAAATACAGTTTTTGCTGCTGCATTGGAAATTGTTTTGTTTTCGATAAGAGCAATCATATCAACAAGATTTTCCACTGTGAGAGGAAGTTCGCTGATTTCGCATCTTCTTTCGTTTGCTACGCGTGTAATTTCACCAAGTACCCAGTTAGAAAGAAGTTTAGGACCGCATTTGCCTGTAGCCATACATGCGTCAAAGAAGAATGCCTTATCCTTGCTGAGAGCAATTGTTTCTGCATCTGCACGGGAAAGACCGCATTCATTCATATAGCGGAGTGTTTTCTGTACAGGAAGCTCAGGCAGTTCTGCTTTAAGTTTTTCAACCAGTTCTTCAGGAATTACATAACCGAGAAGGTCCGGTTCAGGGAAATAACGGTAGTCCTGTGCGTCTTCTTTGGAACGCATAAGTACGTTTTTGCCTGCTGCATCATCCCATCTTCTTGTTTCCTGGAACAGTTCGCCGCCGTTTTCAAGCACTTCAATCTGTCTGTTTGCTTCGTAAACGATAGCATTGTATACACCGCTGAAGCTGGAAACGTTCTTTGTTTCAACACGAACGCCGTATTCCTTTGCGCCTACAGGACGCACGGAAACATTAACGTCTGCACGGATGGAACCCTCCTGCATTTTAGCATCACTGATGCCAAGATAAAGTAGAATTGTGCGGAGTGTTTCAAGGTAAACCTTTGCTTCTTCCGCAGAACGCATATCAGGTTCAGAAACGATTTCGATAAGAGGAACACCGCAGCGGTTGAAATCGATAAGTGTGCCGCCGAATTCGTCAGCGTGGATAAGTTTTGCTGTATCTTCTTCTATATGAAGTCTTGTAATGCCGATTCTTCTTGTTTCGTCACCTACAAGGATATCAAGATAACCGTTTGCACAGAGAGGAACATCATCCTGTGTTGTCTGGTATGCTTTTGGAAGGTCAGCATAGAAATAGTTTTTTCTGTCGTGTTTTGTTGCACGGTTGATTGTACAGTTGAGTGCGTGACCCATTCTGATGCCGTATTCAACTACCTTTTCGTTAAGTACAGGAAGTGTACCCGGAAGGCCCATACAAACAGGACATACATTTGTATTTACTTCTGCGCCGAATTCGTTTTTACAGCCACAGAATATTTTTGTTTTTGTTGAAAGCTCTGCGTGTACTTCTAAGCCAACAACGATTTCGTATTTATTATTCATAGCTTAAAACTCCTTTACTGCAAAGCCGCCAACTGCATTTTCGTAGCATTTAGCAACTGTCAAAACGTCAGATTCTCTGAATTTTTTACCGATAACCTGGAAGCCGACAGGCATATTGTTTGTGCTGTCAAAGCCGCAAGGTACGCTCATACCCGGAAGACCTGCAATGTTAAGTGTGATTGTGCAGATATCTGCAGCATAAACTTCTGCAGGGTTGCCTGATTTTTCACCAAATTTCCAGGCTGTAAGAGCAATAGATGGTGTGATGATTACATCACAGGTTTTAAATGCATCTGTAAATTCCTTTGCAATATTCTGCTGAAGGAGTTTTGCGCGTTTGTAATAAGCATCGCTGTAACCGCTGCTGAGAACGCAGGTACCGAGCATAATTCTTCTCTTAACTTCATCGCCGAAGCCTTCGCTTCTTGTTGTGAGATAAAGGTCTTCAACATTGGATGTGTTGCTGCCGCGGAAACCGTATCTGAGACCGTCGTATCTGCCAAGGTTGGATGCTGCTTCTGCACACTGGATGATGTAGTATGCAGCAAGTGCATATTCTGTGGACGGGAGAGAAATTTCGATAATTTCAGCACCCTGGCATTTGAGTGTTTCAATTGCAGCGTATACTCTTTCCTTTACTGCAGGCTGAACACCTTCGCCGTAGTATTCCTTAGGCACACCGATTTTCATACCCTTAACGCTGTCGCCGTAGCCTTCAAATGTGTAGTTTTTTGTAACAGCATCCATTTTGTCTCTGCCGCAAACTGCGTTAAAGAGCATTGCAAGGTCATCAACATTTCTTGCCATAGGACCTGCCTGGTCAAAGGAGGAAGCAAGTGGGATGATACCGTAACGGGAAACTGTGCCGTATGTCGGTTTAAGACCTACGATACCTGTATAAGCAGCAGGCATACGGATGGAACCGCCTGTGTCTGTACCCATTGCAAACGGAACCTGACTTGCTGCAACTGTTACTGCAGAACCGGAAGAAGAACCGCCAGGAATTCTGCTTGTATCCCATGGGTTTTTGGCAACTGCAAGCTTGGAGGATTCGCCGGAAGAGCCCATTGCAAATTCGTCCATTGTTGTTTTACCAACAATGATTGCATCGCTTGCATTGAGTTTTTCTGTAACTGTAGCGTTGAAAGGTGCTACAAAGTTTTCCAGCATTCTGGAGGAACAGGTTGTTTTTAGACCTTTTACATGGATGTTGTCTTTAACTGCAAGAGGAATACCTGCAAGAGCACCAAGTGTTTCACCTTTTGCACGTTTTTCATCTATTGCTGCTGCATTTTTAAGTGCATTTTCAAAGTTGTAGGAGTTGTAGGCACAAACATCCTTGTCTGTTTTTTCGATTCTTTCGATAACAGATTTTGTAATTTCCACAGAAGAAACTTCTTTTTTATCCAGAAGTTCTTTCATGGATTTAGCTGATAAGCTGTACAATTTATCCATTTTAACTCTCCTATTCTACTACTTTAGGCATTACAATACAGCCTGCAGCAACCTGAGGTGCATTCATAAGCATATCTTCACGGGATGCAGAAGCAACAACTTCGTCTGCTCTGAGTTCCATTGTATTTTCTGTATCAACTGCAGTTGCCTTGCCTTCAATTTCAGGAAGGTTTTCAACCAGCTGAATGATTGACTGCATTTCTTTTTCAAATCTTTCAATCTGATCTTCAGGAATTGAGAGCTTTGAAAGCTTTGCAATATGTCTGATGTCTATTTTCATAATAAACTCCTCACTGATTATTTATCATATCTAAAAATTCCTGTTCTGTAATAACGGGAATTCCCAATGTCTTTGCTTTGTCAAGCTTGCTGCCTGCCTTTTCTCCTGCGAGCACATAGCTTGTCTTTTTTGAAACTGACGATGCCGCCTTGCCGCCATTGTCCGCAATAAGCTTTTCCGCTTCATCTCGGGAAAGTGTGGGCAAAGTGCCTGTGACAACAATTGTTCTGCCACTTAAAACTTCAGATGTTTTTGTGGATATATATTCTGTGTTTACACCTGCATTTTTAAGTTTCTGCACAACTTCCTTAACAGTATCCTTTTCAAAATATTCCACAACGCATTTTGCTGTTACCAGTGCAAAACCGTCAATCTCAATTATACTTTCAATATCTGCATTTATCAAGCTGTCAAGTGTTCTGAATTTTTCTGCCAGCAACACAGCTGCCTTTTCGCCTATATTTCTGATACCAAAACCGAAAATCAGCTTGTCCAGATTTGCTTTTTTTGAATTTTCAATGGCTTTGATAAGATTGTCTGCAGATTTATCTTTAAATCCTTCAAGGGTAAGTGCCTGTTCAAATGTAAGGTAATACAAATCCCCTATATCGTGAATAAGCTCTTTTTCCGCCAGCTGATATACAATACTTTCTCCCAGACCGTCAATATTCATTGCTCCGCGGGATGCAAAGTGAATTATATTCCTTGTCAGCTGTTCAGGACATTCAGGGTTTATGCATCTTAAAGCAGCTTCCTCTGTTTTTATAATCTCACTGCCGCAGGACGGACAAACCATAGGTATCCTGAACACGCTGTCTGTGTTTTTCTTTACCAGCTTTACAACCTCAGGAATAATGTCCCCTGCTTTTCTTACAAGGATTTCATCGCCGATATCAATCTGTTTTTCATCAATGAAATCCTGATTGTGCAGCACTGCACGCTGAACGCTTGTGCCTGCAAGCTGAACTGTATCAAAAACTGCTGTCGGTGTCAGAACACCGGTTCTGCCAACAGATACTTCAATATCCCTTAAGATTGTGGATTTTTCTTCCGGCGGATATTTATAGGCTATTGCCCAGCGGGGATACTTGTTTGTACTTCCCATCTCGCCGCGCACAGCAAAATCATCCACCTTGATAACCGCACCGTCAATCTCAAACTCAAACTGACCACGCATGCTGCCGATATTTTCAATCTCTTTTATAACATCATCTATGTTATCATAGGTGTTGTATCTCGGCGATACTTTAAAACCAAAACTTTTCAGCAGGTCGAGAGACTGTTTATGGCTTGTTATACTGTACTCATCACTTATCTGCTGAATGTTGAAGATAAATATATCAAGATTTCTTGATGCTGTAATTTTGCTGTCCTTCTGTCTTACAGAACCCGATGCCGCATTGCGTGGATTTTTAAAAGGTTTTCTGCCTTCCTCTTCCTGCTGCTTTACAAGGTTTAAAAATACTTCCTTCGGCATATATACTTCGCCGCGGACCTCTAAAAACGCAGGTGCATTTTCTATCTTTTTAGGTATGGATTTTATTGTGGCAAGATTCTGTGTAACATCTTCACCTACAATACCGTCACCTCGTGTGGAACCTCTTGTAAACACACCGTTTACATATTCAAGGCTCATGGAAAGGCCGTCAATCTTTGTTTCCACAACATAGGTCACATCTTTTGCAACAACTTTTACCCTGTCGTCAAAATCTCTAAGCTCTTCATAGGAAAAAGCATCCAGCAGACTTTCCATCTTTACTGTATGTGTAACCTTTTCAAAGGTAGAGTTTGCCACGCCCTGCACAGTCTGTGTAGGAGAATCAGCTGTTATAAGCTGAGGAAATTCTGCTTCGATAGTCTTTATCTCCTGCATAAGCATATCATACTCATAGTCGCTTATCTCTGTGCGGTTCTGATTGTAGTACAGATCGCTGTGGTAAGCCACCAGTTGTTTAAGACTGTTAAGTTTTTCCTGTGCTGTTTTAAAGTCCACTGCCTTCACCTCTGTAATTTTGAACAATTTATTATAACAAAAAAAATCAGAATTTACAATATTTTATTATAATATATTATAATATTTATATCAGCTGTCATCTGACCACACAAAACCATTGCCTATGCTGTCAGGGACTTTTCCTATTATAACCGTTTCTGCAACACATACTTTATTTTCTGAATAAACACTGGTAGAATAATTAGGGATAAGGGCATTTGCCGTGACCTTTACATTTATAAAAATCTGATGGTTTATCTGGTTTATGCCTGTATTCTGAAATACACTTTCAACTTCTGCCTCAACATAGGAAGACGGTGTAACCGTAAACTTGAGTTTTGGCCCTTTATTCTGTAAAATATCTATACCTGTTATATTTCCTATGGGTATATATACATAGCTCACAGGAATTTTCTGCGTTTCTTCAATAGACACCTTTATCAGTTCCGAACGCAGTTTGTTTATATGCAGGCTGTTGTAACTGACAGATACTATCTCATTGTATGAATTTCTGCCTATCTGAACCAGGTCATCGTAAGAATACCGGGTTTTGTCCATAACAGTTATAATGGCATTGTTCACCGCCTTGTTTATAAGACTTTGTATGTGATACCGGGCAACAGTTACAACCACAGGACGAAGACACATATCGATATAAACAAAAGCTGATGCTGTAAATATTATTGTCAATACAGCTGTCCCAATCCTTTTTGATCTGTGTTCTTTTTGCCTTTTTTTCACAATTTACCCCCCGCTTTATCACCATTTAATAATATTTTATTCATAATATTTAATATAGTGAACAACAATAAATTTCCGAGGTAAAACAATGAACAACTTTTTGCAAAAATTAAAAACTTCAATGTACAGATTTTCCTACGGCCGCCACGGCAGCGACCAGTTTTCAAAATTTCTGCTCTACGGCGGTCTTGGCCTGTTTTTTATATATGCCATCACAGGCATACGCATTTTATACACGCTGTCCCTTGTAATGCTCATATATAACTGTTTCAGAATTCTTTCAAAGAACCATACAAAACGCTATCAGGAAAATCAGGCTTATCTTTTTTATAAAGGTAAAGTAACTTCCAGATTTGCTCTGCAGAAAAGAATGTGGAATGAACGAAAAACACATAAATTTTTTAAATGTTCAAAATGCAGGACAGTCGTAAGAGTACCTAAAGGCAGAGGAAAAATTGAAATCACCTGTCCTAAATGTCACAACACTTTTGTAAAAAAATCTTAAGAAGGTAGTTTATGTTCGGATATGTACAGGCAAATATGAATATGCTGACCGACGAAGAAAAGGCACGGTACCGTCAGTTTTACTGTGGACTGTGCCATACCCTTGGTCAGCGGCACAGGGATATTTCCCGTATAGGTCTCACCTACGATATGACATTTCTTGCCGTGCTGCTTTCTTCACTGTATGAACCGCAGGAAGAAGAAATTGAAAGCGTGTGCATTGTACACCCCTTCAGAAAGCAGAAATATATCAAGAACAGATATATAGACTATGCTGCCGATATGACGGTGGCTCTTGTATATTTCAAATGTCAGGACGACTGGAAAGACGACAGAAATATTATATCAAAAGGTTATTTGGGACTATTGTCAAACGCTTACAAAAAGGTTAAAATAAACTGGCCGGTACAATGTGATATAATTGAAAAAGAACTTAAAATTCTGGCAGATATAGAAAAATCAGATAATACTTCCCCTGATGCTGCTGCAAACTGTTTTGGCAGACTGATGGCAGGATTGTTTGTATACGAAGAAGATATATGGGCAGATTATCTGCGGCAGCTCGGCTTTGGTCTTGGAAGATACATCTATCTCGCCGACGCTACTGTTGACCTTGAAAAAGACAAAAGAAAAGGCAGCTACAACCCTTTGAAGGATTTGTCAGCTGACATCGGAGATTTTACACCAATGCTTAAAAATCTGTTGGGAGATACCTCACGGTGCTTTGAAATGCTGCCGCTTGTACAGGACGAAAACATATTAAAAAATATTATTTATTCAGGTATATGGAACAGATACAACCATAAACTTGGCAAAGGAGAAACACAGAATGGTCAATGAGCCGCACAAGATACTTGGAGTATCAGAAAACGCGACACAGGACGAAATCAAAAAAGCATACCGTCAGATGGCAAAAAAATATCACCCTGACCTGAATCCTGGTGATGAAAATGCTGCCAAAAAGATGAATGAAATCAACGAAGCTTATGATATGCTGATGAACCCTGAAAAATACCGTACACAGCAGGCGCAGAACACATACGGTGGTTATCCCGGCGGTTACGGCACTTATAACGGCCAGCAAGGAAGAACCTACCGCACATATATCTACGGTACAGGTCCTTTTGGCGGCTGGACATATACCAATGTGGATTTTGAGGATTTCTTCGGCGGTGCTTATGC
>JAFSCM010000110.1 GCA_017436765.1 Oscillospiraceae bacterium | reverse complement strand
TTTTTTATTTATAGTATAATTATATTAATCCACTCCCCCGAATTATCAGTTCACGAGGTAAAAAATGAGTAATTTTAAAGTTTTGATTTCATCTGTTCTTGCAGGCTGTTGCATCGGTTTTGGCGGCGTAATATATCTTATGAGCGAAAACAAAGTTATAGGTTCAATGTTCTTCGCCATAGGCCTGCTCACCATCTGTTCTTACGGACTGCACCTTTACACAGGCAAGGTATGCTATGTATGCCAGAATGACAAAAGATTTGCACTGCAGATTCCTGTTATCTGGTTTGGCAATCTTATCGGCACAGGCATTATTGCCCTGATTTCTATGGCTACACGCAACGGTGCAAAACTATCCGCTGCAGCCCAGGGCCTGTGCGATGTTAAAATGGCTGACAGCTACATAAGTCTTTTTCTTCTCGGTATCTTCTGCAATATTATGATATACATTTCTGTTGAAGGGTATGGAAAGATTCAGTATGAAACGGGTAAATACCTTTCCCTTTTCCTTGGTGTTATGGTATTTATTCTCAGCGGATTTGAACACAGTATAGCAGATATGTTCTACTTCTGGATGTGTATGAACTGGAGTGCTGAATCTGTTATCCGTCTTATAGTAATAACCCTTGGCAACGCTGCAGGCGGCATCATCTTCGCTGAAGTAAAGCGTTATGTTTGTACCAGATAATCAGTGCGGTGATAAAATGAATCTTACTATGCTTGGCACAGGAAGTGCCTCTGTAACAAAATGTTATAATACCTGTTTTGTGCTTTCTGATAACAGCAGTCATTTTCTGGTTGACGCCGGAGGCGGAAATCAGATTCTCAAAGCACTTTACGACAGTAATATAAGTGTTACCGACCTTGAACATATTTTTATAACACACAGCCATACCGACCATATTCTTGGTGCTGTGTGGCTTGTACGTATGTTAGGTCAGGCTATAAATTATGACGGATGCAGAAAACAGTTTAATATATACTGTCACGATGAAGCTGCAGAAGCTTTGAAACTTATCTGCTGTGCAACCCTGCCTGCAACTGTTACAAAACATTTTGGCGGTCAGATTAAAATTAATATTGTAAATGATGGTGACATATACAATATCATCGGTCACAGTGTGGAGTTCTTTGATATACAGTCAGACAAGACAAAACAATTCGGTTTTGTTATGGATATTGAGAACAAGAAACTTGCCTGCTGCGGTGATGAACCTTTGCAGGATATGATTTCTGACAGAATCCGGGGATGCAGCTGGCTTATGCACGAGGCTTTCTGCCTTTATTCTGAACGCAGTATTTTCAAACCTTATCAGAAGTTTCACAGCACAGTAAAAGATGCCTGTGAAACTGCAGAAAAACTTGGTATCAAAAACCTTATACTTTATCACACAGAGGATACTCATCTGTCTGACAGAAAAGAACTGTACTCTGCAGAAGGCAAAGAATTTTTTACAGGAAATCTTTATATTCCCGATGACGGAGAACAGATAATAATTCTATAATATAAAAACAGATAAAAATCTAACCGCCATATCAAAGTTATGTGATATGGCGGTTATTTATGTTTTTACAGAGATGCCGCTTTACTTCTGTTTTTTATTTTTCGTCAGAATTGACAGCCAACAATATACAGTTTAATTTGTGAAAATTGTCCTTTGAAAAACAACAGGTATATTTGTTATTATATTAATATAAAACAATAAACATTAAAAGGAGAAGTTCGCCATGGCCAATAAATTTGCTGTAAATGATTATGTGATATACGGAAAAAGCGGTTTGTGCTTTGTAAAAGAAATCAAAAAAATGCGTATGGCAAACGGTCCTTTGTCTGAATATTATATACTCAATTCCGCAACAGGCAACGCTGTTACAATATATGTTCCCTGTGATAAGGAAAATCTTGTAGCTAAAATGCGTCCTCCTATGACAAAGGAAGAAATTGACAATATTCTTCTTTCTGCAAAAGGACAGCAGATACCATGGATTGACAACAACAATGAACGTTCCGACCGCTTCAGGGAAATAACCGATGGTGAAAACTATGGCGACTGGCTGCTGCTTGCAAGCTGTCTGCACCTTAAAAAGAAAGAAAAACAGGCCGCCAACAAGCACCTGTCCACCCGTGACGAAAACACCCTTAAGCTGCTTGAAAAACTGATTGAAGATGAATTCTGCTATTCTCTGAACCTTGAACGCAGTCAGGTAGCTGAATATATTCGTGACAAACTGGGTATAAATCAGTAACCAAAAATTAAGTCAGGATGTAAAATTTACGCCCTGACTTTTTATTTTGTTACAACTGTTTTCTCCACTCAGCCGCTTTTTGCAATACATCTTCAATAAATGCACTTTTTTCTTTTGTATAGTTCACTCTGTCATGCGGATATTTCTGTGCAAGATGTTTTTTGAGTTCAGAATATTCAGCAGCTGTTTTTTCATCATAATTCAGATAATCCCGCATATTTATATAGTTGTTCCAGGCTTCCTTTCCCCATATTACTGCATGAATGTAATGTGTATGTATACCGTTTTCCATATCGCCACACACATACAGATGCTGTTCGGGATGGTCTTGTCTGCGATACAAAATTCCATTTGCAGCTAAAATATTGTTATGTCTCATAATGTTGTCAAAGTCTGCAACTCCGACAACAATATCTATAATCGGTTTTGATGAAATATTTTTTATTGATGTGCTGCCGATATGCTGTGCATCAACAATATCATCCTTTAAAATATCCTTTAACACTGCAATCATCTGCTGTGCAGAAAATTCCCATTCCGTATTGTGCGGCTCAAGCAGAACGGTTCCCCTATTTAACCCTATTGACATATCTATACCTCAGCAAACAATATTTTACCAATAAAATTAGTATAACAGTTTCAGTTTTCTTATACAACAAAAACAGGCAAAAATGTATCCCCTACACCATTTCAATATAGTGCAGGAGATATTTGTGTTAAATTATACGGATATCACCTGTCGGATACCCTTTTTAATATTACAGTTTAAGGTTGCCAAGGCTTTCTTCGCCCACTCTGTGAGCTTTCATAATGTTTGTGGAACCTGATACACCAACAGGAACACCTGCTGTGATAACAACCATATCGCCGTCTTTGAGAATTTTTTCCTTTTTGGCTGCTGCAATGGAGATATCGATAAGTTCGTCAGTGCCTGTAACTGTTGCCATAAGAAGTGGAATTACACCCCAGGACAAAGCCATTTTGCGGCAAGCCTTATCAGAGTCTGTACAGCCGATAATAGGTGTGTTTGGACGGTATTTGGAAATGTTTCTTGCTGTGAAACCTGATTTTGTAACTGTGATGATAGCTTTTGCATCAAGATTCATTGCTGTTACGCAGGCTGCATGAGCAACCGCATCTGTTACAGAAATATTGTCGCCGTATGGACGGTCTTTAAGTTCGCCTACATAGTCGATATTCATTTCTGTTTTTTCTGCAATAGCAGCCATTGTTCTTACAGCTTCCACAGGATGTTTGCCTGCTGCTGTTTCACCTGAAAGCATAATTGCAGATGTACCGTCATAAATTGCATTTGCAACGTCTGTTACTTCTGCTCTTGTAGGGCGTGGGTTTTCAATCATAGATTCCAGCATCTGTGTTGCTGTGATAGCAGGTTTGCCTGCTTCGTAACATTTTCTGATGATTTCCTTCTGGATTCTTGGGATTTCTGTAAAGTCAATTTCAACACCCATATCACCGCGGGCAACCATAATGCCGTCAGCTACTTCAAGGATTTCATCAAGGTTTTCAATACCTTCGCCGTTTTCAAGTTTAGCAATAAGACGGATATCTGTTGCATTATATTCTTCAAGAATTTTTCTTACTTCAAGAATGTCTGCCTTGCTTCTTGTAAAGGAACAAGCGATAAAATCGAAACCGTTCTGGATACCGAAAATAATATCGTTTCTGTCTCTTTCGCTTACAAAAGGCATAGAAAGTTTTACATCAGGGAGATTTATTGATTTGTTGTTGGAAAGTTTGCCGCTGTTGAGAACAGTAAGTTCAACTTCTGTACCTTCCACTTTATCTACAACCATTTCAATAAGGCCGTCTGCAAAAAGAACTCTTGTGCCTTCTTTTACATCTTTTGTAAAATCTTTATAGGTTACACTTACAATATTTTCATCACCTTCAACATCTCTTGTTGTAAGATGGAATTTATCGCCTTCTTTAAGTTCAATGCTGCCGTTTTTGAATTTGCATACACGGATTTCAGGACCTTTTGTATCAAGCAAAGTAGCAACATAAAGACCAAGCTCTGTGCGCATTGCTCTTACCTTTTTAAGTCTGTCAAGATGTTCTTCGTGTGTAGCATGTGAGAAGTTGAAACGCGCAACGTTCATACCTGCTTCCATAACCTGTTTAAGTACACCAGGTGCATCTGTTGAAGGTCCCAGTGTGCAGACAATTTTAGTTTTTCTCATATATATATTCTCCCTCATTTAAAAGAAGTTAATCTTTAATACAAAATTAATTATACTTACAGGTACAGAATATCTCCATAGAAAATGGTTGCTTTTTAATAAAAATTTGTACTTTACGCTCATTACACAAAATTTTTTATACTTTTAACGCCAAATATATGTTATAATATTAAAAAAATATTACCGCTATCCTTTACAGGAGGTTTTATAATGAATAAAAGAGTGTTCCTTATTGTACTTGACAGTTTTGGTATAGGAAATATGCCTGATGCCGCTGATTTTGGTGATGAAGGCAGCAATACACTGCTTTCTGTGTCTTCCAGCAGCAGATTTTCTGTTCCAAATATGAAAAAATTGGGTCTTTTCAATATTGATGAAGTATCCTGTGGAGAAAAGGAAAATGCTCCTGCAGCAAGTTTTGCCCGTGTGCGGGAAGCATCAAAAGGCAAGGACACAACTGTCGGCCATTGGGAAATCGCAGGTGTGACAAGCGAAACACCTTTACGGGTGTATCCTGACGGATTTCCTGATGAAATAATTGAAAAATACAAAAAGCTGACAGGCAGAAATGTTGTATGCAACAAGCCTTATTCCGGCACAGTTGTAATAAATGAATACGGCGAAGAACATATGCGTACAGGTGACCTGATTGTTTACACTTCTGCCGACAGTGTATTTCAGGTTGCTGCACACGAAGAGGTTGTTCCTCTGGAAGAGCTGTACCGCTGCTGCCAGATTGCAAGAGATATGCTTGTGGATGAACACGCTGTGGGCAGAGTTATTGCAAGACCTTTTGTCGGAAATAAAAAAGGCGAATTCAAACGCACTACAAACCGCCACGATTACTCCCTTAAGCCACCTAAAAAGACTGTTCTTGACTATATCAAAGCTGCGGGCAAAGATGTTATAGGTGTTGGCAAAATCTACGATATATTCGATGGTGAAGGCATAACAGAAAAAGTTAAAACAGGAACAAATGACATCGGCATGGCAGAAAGCCTGAAACTTGCTGACAGAGATTTTGACGGACTTTGCTTTATCAATCTTGTGGATTTTGATGCTGTTTACGGACACAGAAACGATGTGGACGGGTATGCCAATGCTCTGAGTGAATTTGACCTGTGGCTGAACGATTTTCTCCCTAAACTGAGAAAAGATGATATGCTTATCATCACTGCAGACCACGGGTGTGACCCTGCCACACCTTCCACCGACCATTCCCGAGAATGTGTTCCTCTGCTTATTTTCGGTGAAAGTATAAAGCAGAACAACAATCTGGGTATTCTTGAGGGCTTTGCACATATCGGTGCCACTGTTGCGGATTATCTTGGTGTTGAATATGAAGCTGATGCCCCAAGCCTGCTTGATAAAATTCTTAAATAAATTATTAAAAACAAAAATCACTGATCCGTATTGGGGTTAATAAAACATTTAAAGCCAAGCTGTAAATTACAGTTTGGCTTTTATTATTGTTTACACTATATATCAGGATGCTATGTTATAGAGATATGCTCCTGTATCTATTCGATAAATTGAAATTTTGCGAACAGTTAGTTAAATTCAAATTCACCTCTTACTTTTTGAGACAAGACTATCGTTTCAAGCCATATAGTTTCAAAACATATTATCTTTCAACGATTATCAAACTACCAGTTTGATCACCGAGAACTGATTTTATAGTATCATTAGAAGGATAATAAAACTCTGTCGAACGATTCTTCTGCAAGATAGGTTTGTTCGAATATTGAACATAAGTATTTCCCGAAAAGACAGGCAATGCATTCACGGGAGTGCTTCGATCCAAATGATATTCTGACAGAGAAAACAAGGCAAACGCACTTTTATAAAAAGTATTGTTGCGAATATAAATACCGTCATTATCAATGGCGGAATCATTTGTTTCAAATGCAGACAGATTGGCACTGCTACCGCCAGTTTCCTGCCATACCATTTCACGAACCCATCCTTGACCTGAGTACATAACCAAATTATCCTCAAATACTAAGTTTGTTATATATCCTTTTGTACCCGGAATATCCCCATCTGCATAATCACCCATATGTATTCCGCTTCCGCAGTATTCCATAAGATTGTTTGCAACATAAATATCTTCAAAATGTAAAATACAGGAAGAAGGATTATCAGCATTATTGTGAATAGCAACTATCAGTCCAAAAGGACCGCAATGATGAATATGGTTTCCTGTTATGGTTACGTTAGTTGAAGAAATCTGTAATGCGCCACCGGCAGCACTCGGCTCAAAAACACCAAGATGATTTTCAATATACCCTTTAAGCAGACCGCCACACCAAGCCACCTCACAGTGTAATACACTTTGTGAGTGGAAACCGTCATATCCATCCATCAACGCACCATTACAGGTAAAATAGCGAAGTGCGATATCACAGATAGTTGCATTGGTGCGAAGTACAAGACCACTTGCAGCTTGTGGAACGGCCACATCTTCAAATACTTCGGCTGGATTGCCTTTATCGCATCTCAAATACAACTCTCCCTTTACGGCGCTATTTTCGATGTTTGTATTTGCACCCAATTGCGTCATATCCAAAAGGGAAGCAAACTGTAAGTCTTTGACGAATTCATTAGCAACATTAAATACTGTACCATCTTCGGACAAATACTGGCCATTTGCATCCATACGTGGCATAACGGGAGAAGCCCATTTCTCACCATTATTGAAAACAATTATCGGACAGTAATAAATTGACTGTATTGCTTTCCAGATTTTCACTACACCTTGTTCATAATATAATTCCCAAAAATCCACGCTATTCGCATCTTCCAATGCGCCTCGCAGAAGTGGTTTTTCTCCAGTTCCATATGCACCAAGCACTACACCCTCTGGTATTATGAGAGCAGATGAAGTTAATCCAAATTTATCACTGGCTTTGATTGTCCACGAGTCGCCACGATTGAGAAGCACAGCATCTCCCGAGCGAAGTTGTTTGGATAACGCATACTGTGGTGTAGCCCAGGCTGTTTCGGGAGAAAGTCCATCATTTTTATCGGAACCATCGTTAGAAACATAATAAATTGTTCCAGAAATAGTATCTGTAATGTCAGTAGCAGATGTATGAATCTGTTCTCGCTTATCATTTGCTATATCCAAATATTCTATTTCTATTTCTGTAGGTTCCGAAGCAAACAAGTCAGCATCGGTGGATGAAATCAAACGCACAACTGCAAGTACAGCATCGGCATAGGTGGGAGGAACGTCAAAGGCAAAGGAGTTTATATCCGTGTCCAGCGGGAACGGGTATTCACCACTGAAATAGGATGCTCGACCAAGATTGTAATAGTAGGCGGCACCATCCAGATACCCCTCGCCAAACGCACCATAGCTGTATTGCCCGTGTGCCTCAAATCCTCCAAACAGATTCCACGAAACATAATCTGCATCCCAACTGTGGTTTATTCCTTCAGACATCTCCATAATTCCGTAATTATGACTTGCATACTCGCCGCCAACATGCTCTGCTGCAAGAAACAGAGCTGTCATGGCATCAAAGCGTGACAATTGAGCGTTGCTTTCTCTAATAGTGGGAAATTGTTCTTTCCAGCTGTCTATTTTCTCCGCAGCTGCATAATTTACAAACCAATCCAGCAGTTCCATCATTTCTTTTCCGGAAACCTTGTCTTGTTTAACCTTATCCATAGGCATACCCAACTGTACAGCATGGCAAAGTTCCTGTTTCCATAAGTCAGAAATATCCAACTCATCGATTATCTCTAATTTATTTTCAGTGGCAAGATTATCACTCTGTGTGGAATTTGTTTGTCCCAACTGATTATTGCCGCAGCCAGACAGCATCCCCAATGCCATCGCCACAACCAATAATAGACTGATTATTCTTTTATATTTCATAAATAATTCCTCAATTTCTATCTATTCGACAAATTCAAATTTTTCTAACTGTCTTCATTTATACTATCACACTGATAAGAATTACACAACAACAGGCACAGCATTTCAAACTGCTGTGCCTGTTAATTATTTTATGAGTACCTCCATTATCAGGTGTATTTTTTACTTGTTATACAGTTGTTTTACTGTTTTTTCTCTGAAAGAATTTTACAATTTCCACAATCGGAATCACACTTACCGCAAGCAGCATTGATACTGCGTATTCCACAAGGCTGATATGTTCAAATCCGAATGCGTTGCTGAGGAACGGAATATAGAGAACTGCTGTTGTAAGCACAAGGCTGACAATCATTGAGCCAAGCAGATATTTGTTATGTCCGGATATTCTGAACAGGCTTTTTCTGCGGCTTCTCATATTATAACTGTGGAAAATTTCTGCCATACTCATTGTCAGAAATGCCATTGTCATACCGTCAGGACTGTTTGCAATTTCCCACACGCCGCTTTCGATATAGTGTCCTGTAAAATATGCAATCAGTGTAAGCACAGCTACCATAATACCCTGATATATTACATCAAAACCAAGACCGTCCGCGAAGATACCGCTGTTGCTTTCACGCGGTGGTCTTGCCATAACATCGCCTTCTGCCTTTTCCATACCAAGAGCAAGAGCTGGCAGTGTGTCTGTAATAAGGTTAATCCATAGCAGATGTACAGGCTTCAGGAGTACAAATCCCATAAGTGTTGCTGCAAAGATACCCACAACCTCACTCATATTGGAAGCGAGCAGGAACTGAATGGATTTTCTGATATTGTCATATATTCGTCTGCCTTCTTCTACTGCACCGACGATTGTAGCAAAGTTGTCATCTGCAAGAACCATATCTGCAACATTTTTGGTAACATCTGTACCTGTGATACCCATTGCAATGCCTATGTCGGCTGTTTTTATACTCGGTGCATCGTTTACACCGTCACCTGTCATAGCACAGACATAACCTTTTTCTTTAAAGGTTTTTACAATTTTTGTCTTATGCTGCGGCTGCACACGGGCATATACAGAATAATTTTCGATATTTTCAAAGTAAAACTCATCATCAAGTTCATCCAGCTGACTGCCGCTGAGTGCCTGGCTTGCATCTGTTATAATACCCAGCTGTTTTGCTATTGCAACAGCGGTATCTTTATGGTCACCTGTAATCATAACAGGACGGATACCTGCCGCACGGCATTCCCTGATAGCTTCCACAACCTCAGGGCGCACAGGGTCTATCATACCTGTAAGACCGATAAAAACCATATCCTTTTCAAAGTTTTCAGGTGTATGGTCTTCGGGCAATATGCTGTATGTTCTGTAAGCTGCTGCAAGTACGCGGAGTGCCCGGTCTGCAAAGTCTTTATTGTTTGCAAGGATTTCTGCGCGCTTTTCTTCTGTAAGAGCTTTTACTTCGCCGTTTTCTGTATAGCAGGTACATCTTTTGAGAATTTCGTCAGGTGCACCCTTTGTATACTGGGTGATAATTCCGTCCATATTATGGACTGTTGTCATCATCTTTCTTGAAGAGTCAAACGGTGCTTCTGCAACACGGGGATATTTTTCATCCAGAAGGGTTTTATTGATACTGTTTTTTAATGCAAAGTTTACAAGTGCAGCTTCTGTTGCTTCGCCAACAGCTTCATTGTTTTCAATATGTGCATCGTTACATAGTGCCATTGCCGTGCAGAGGAGTTCTTTTTCACCTGTGTGGTCTGTAACAGTCATTTTGTTCTGTGTAAGTGTGCCTGTTTTATCGGAACAGATAATCTGCGCGCAGCCAAGAGTCTCAACAGCTGTAAGCTGGCGGATAACCGCATTGCGTTTGGACATATTTGTAACACCGATGCTGAGAACGAGTGTTACAACCGTTGCAAGGCCCTCAGGAATTGCAGCAACAGCAAGCGAAACAGCAACCATAAATGTTTCCAGCATTGCTTTGCCCTCAAAGCTGCCATTGCGTATAAGTGTAAATGCAAAGATAAACACACAGATAGCCAGAACAACCACACTTAGCACTTTACTGAGCTGTGCCAGTTTCTTCTGAAGTGGTGTTTCGCCGTCTTTTGTCTGAATGAGAGCATCTGCAATTTTACCCATTTCTGTGTTCATACCTGTACCTGTGATAACAGCTTTACCTCGGCCGTATGCAATTGTAGAGCCCATATATACCATATTTTTTCTGTCACCGAGAGGAATATCCTTTCCGTCTTGAGTTTCCAGAACTTCTTCTGTTTTACTTACCGGAACACTTTCACCTGTAAGAGCAGCTTCTTCTGCTTTAATTGAAGCACATTCTATTATACGCGCATCTGCAGGAACTGCATCACCTGCTTCAAGAACAATTACATCACCCACCGCAAGCTGTGTTGATTCAACCACAACCTGTCTGCCGTCACGGATAACCTTGCTGGTTGCTGCTGTCATCCTGCTGAGAGCTTCAATAGCTTTTTCTGCCTTGTTTTCCTGATAAACACCCATTACCGCATTGAGAATTACAACGGCAAGAATAATAAATACATCTGTAAAACTTTCTCCGCCGTAAAACGCTGTTACGGCACTTACTGCGGCAGCTGCAAGCAGAATAATAATCATAGGGTCTTTAAGCTGTCCGATAAATCTCTGGACAAGTGTTACCTTATCTGCTTCATCCAGCTTGTTAGGACCGTTTTTTTCAATAATCTGCTGTGCCTGACTGCTTGTAAGACCTTCTGCGCAGCTGTTGAGCGCAGAAAAAACTTCACTTAATTGCTGATTGTAGAATTTCATAGAATCCTCTCTTTCCTGCTGTATTAATAATTATGTCCCGATATCAAGCGATATACATTAAACAAAAAGACCCATATACAGCATACACCGTATATGAGTCTTGTTATTACTTCCAAGCCAGGTCACATTGTGACCACGATGTTGACTTAAAACACACAGAAAATATCCTGTGTCCAACTACTCCCTCAATATCAACACCTGTATATTATTCGATTATCCGTGAAATGTCAACAGCAATTTCAATTGTTTTTGTTAAGTTCACTGAAATTTCACATATCTGTTTTCTGTCATTATCAAGCCATCGCACATTTTATCTTTATTATATTAATTAAACAAACAAAAATGTATATATAACTGCAAGCAGCATGGCAGGCAGGGTATTTGCCAGTTTAATTTTTGTAAGTCCCAGCATATTTGTGCCTATGGCCACAACTATAGCATAGCCTACTGTACAGATGTTCATCATCATTGCATCGGTTACAAAAGGCTGTATATATGTGGCAAGCATAGCAATTGCGCCCTGATAAACAAATACCGATACACCTGCAAAAGCAACACCGATGCCCAGAGAAGTGCTGAGGATAAATGCTGTGATGGCATCTATCATACTTTTTACTATAAGTACACTGCTGTCACCGCTTATGCCGTCCTTGAGCGCACCAAAAATTGCCATAGCACCTATACAGAAAAGCAGTGATGCTGTTACAAAACCTCTTGCAAAGCCGTCAACACCTGCTTTTTCCTCTATTTTTTTGCCCCATTCATTCAGACGGTCATCAATTCTGATAAGTTCACCTATTGCTACACCTGCTGCAAGGCATACAAGCATCATTATTTCTCCGTTTGACTTTATAGTTCCGTTTTCAATTGTAAGCGCAGTCGAAAAGAAACCGAGCAAAGCAATAAGAAATACGGAAAGTCCAACCATATTCATAATTGGCTGTTCTATGCGTTCCGGTATTGCCTTTTTAATAAAACAGCCGAGAAAACCTGCTGCAAAAACCACAACACTATTTATTATTGTTCCTGTCATATCTTATTACCATATTTTCCCTTTGCTTGAATTGCTGTGCCTGAAAATAAGAATACAGCCTGAAAAGTGCAGATGCTATGGAAACGCCCACAGCAATTGCTCCTGCAATGGAAATTGTTTCAAGGCCTTTTTCTATAAACATTGCAGTATTCCCCTGCACACCGTATTCCATTGTATAATAAATGCCTCCGCCCGGTACCATCGGCAGAACGCCGATAACGAGAAAAACCGTTGAAGGTGCCTTGAATATGCGTGACATAAATTCCGAAAACAGTGCAACCGTAACAGCTGCTATAAAGTTCTGCATAACAACAGACTCTGACGGAGCTGCAAGAAGATATGCAAACCATCCCAGCCCGCCGCCGAGTGCAGACACCAGAATTATTTTTTTGTCGTGTACATTGAATATTCCGCAGAAAACAAGACTGGACAAAAATGCCCACAAGCACGGAAGAAAGATATCCTTAAACATAATTACAATCCTCCTCCGAAAAAAATAACAGTACTCATTGCAAGAGCAATGCCAACTGCTATGGCAAGTGCTGTAAGCAGCACCTCCGCCAGTTTGGTTGTACCTGTGATAACGTCGCCCGCAATAATATCCCTCATAATATTTGTTATGGCAACACCCGGCACAAGGGACATGATGGCACCTATGATAATTTTATCATAGTGATGTGCAAGGCCAAGGTTTACACACAGAATTGCAATATATGCAATTACCGCACTGGAAACCGCATTGCTGAAAAATATATTTGTCTTGCCGCGGGACATAAACTCCAGACAGTATTTTGTGGACAGACCGCAGACAAAAGCCACAAGCGCATCCCTTAAATCGCCTTTCCAGAACAGGCAGAAGAAAAACGCCGTAAATCCGAAGGACATAAGTGACATAAAGAAACTGTACGGTTTTTCACTGCGTATCTTTTCTATCTCCTGCATTACACTTTCTACAGGCAGCTTATCCCTGCAGGCACGCCTGCTAAGATCGTTGAATTTTGAAAGTTTGTCAAGGTTTATACTGGACCCTTTTACCCTCTCCACCATTGTCATAGGTTTTCCGTCTTCTTCTATGGTAACTATTATAGTTGCAGGTATGGCAAAAATCTGCGCATCAAAAATGCCATAAGCTTCAAGAAAGAAGTTTATGGTTTCTTCAACGCGGTATATTTCACCGCCGTTTTCAAGTATATTTCTGCCAAGCTTGCAGGCAGCCTTGAGTATACACTCGTTTGTTGCGCTCATAGTTTTCCTCCCGCGGATCAGGATATATTAAATGTATCAAAAATATATTTTGTTGTCAATTTTATTACAAAATAATATTTAATAATAAATAACTGTTATTTTCAGTTTTTATGTGTTATACTTAATAAATATAATTGTATACGGAGACTATTGTTAATGGAAATATTGAAAAAAGATTTATACAATGAATATGAAAGCTTCTGTCTCAATCATCCTAAAGGTGCTTTCCAGCAGAGTGTAAACTGGGCAAAAGTAAAAAAAGACTGGCTGCATGAAGTTGTGGTAAGCCGTGATGAAAAGGGCTGTATAATCGGCGGTGTGTCCATACTTATAAGGAAAATCGGTCCTTTCGGGATGATGTATGCCCCAAGAGGTCCTGTGTGTGACTACACTGACAAAGCTGTTGTAAAAGACCTTATCTGCGGTATCAGGGCTGTTGCAAAAAAACATAACGGATACAAATTTATCTGTGACCCTCTTGTGCTTGCAACCGAAAGTGAAACAATACAGTTTTTCAGAGACTGCGGTTTTTCCATCACTGAAAAGGCAGGTTTTCACGATACAATCCAGCCAAGATACAACTATATGCTCAACTATATCAAAGGTATGAGCGAGGATGAACTTATTATGAAGTTTACTTCCGGCACAAGATATTATATCCGTTTTGGCCCTAAAAACGGTGTAATATGCAAGGTTGGCCGCGAATATCTTGATGATTTTTATAAAATTTATGAAGAAACAGGCAAGAGAAAAAAATTCTCAATCCGTTCCAAAGCTTATCTTGAAAGTATTCTTGTAAACTTTCCTGACAACGCAAAGCTGTTTATGTGCTATTTTGAAGACAAGGAAAACGATACCCTTCTGCCACTCTGCGGCGGCCTGTCAATTCAGTATGCAGGCACAACAAGCCATGTATACGGCTGTTCCACAAGCGAGATGCGCAAACTTAATCCTACCTATATGATGCAGTGGGAAATGATGAAATGGGCTCTTCGCGGCAACTGCCACACTTACGATATGCAGGGCATCGCGCTGGATGAGGAAACCGATGCCGAACTTTACGGCGTATACCGTTTCAAGGCCAAATTCTACGGCGATGTTGTTGAAACTGCCGGAGAATTTACACTTACATTCAACTCTCTTGCCGATAAACTTATAGCTTTTGCTTTAAAAGTGCGCAGCAAACTGAGAGGATAAATTCAATTTGGCTTGAACTGAAAGCAATTTTTTGGTAAAATTGAAAATTATAAATCTGATTTTGAAAGGAGCGTTATTGTGGACAAACGATACTACATTTCCAGAATTATCGACTATCCCTCTGTGAGAGGTCGAATGCGAATGCGCAATAGCGCTGGCGTATAGTTTTTTATTAATTCAATCCATAAAATATTATTGACGAGGTTTATATAAAATGAGCGAAAGAAAATCCTTTTACATCACAACTCCTATCTATTATCCGTCCGATAATCTTCATATCGGCCACAGCTACACAACAGTTGCTTGTGACGCATTGTCCAGATACAAAAGACTGGAAGGCTACGATGTAATGTTCCTTACAGGTACAGACGAACACGGCCAGAAAATTCAGGACAAAGCTGCTGCTGCAGGCAAAACACCAAAACAGTATGTTGACGAAATCGTTACAAACATCAAAGCTCTGTGGGAACTCCTTGATGTTAAATATGACAGATTTATCAGAACAACAGACCACTACCACGAAGAAGCTATCCAGAAAATCTTCAGAATGCTTTACGAAAAAGGCGACATCTACAAAGGTTTCTACGAAGGCCACTACTGCAAACCTTGTGAAACATTCTGGACACAGAGCCAGCTTGTAGACGGCAAATGCCCTGACTGCGGCCGTGAAGTTTACCTTGCAAAGGAAGATGCATACTTCTTCAAACTTTCCAACTATGCAGACAGACTGCTGAAACACTACGAAGAAAACCCAAGATTTATCGAACCTGAAACACGCAAAAATGAAATGATAAGCTTTATCAAACAGGGTCTGCAGGACCTTTGTGTTTCCCGTACAACAGTTAAATGGGGTATCCCTGTTGACTTTGACCCTGAACACACAGTTTATGTTTGGGTTGATGCTCTTTCCAACTACATCACAGCTCTTGGTAAATTCAACGATGAATATGATGACTATGAAAGATTCTGGCCTGCAACATGCCATATGGTTGGTAAAGAAATTCTCCGCTTCCATACAATCATCTGGCCTGCAATGCTCATGGCTCTCGATCTGGAACTTCCAAAACAGGTATTCGGTCATGGCTGGCTTCTCCTTGAAGGCGGCAAAATGAGTAAGAGCGTTGGTAATGTTGTTGACCCTGTTCTTCTCTGCGACAAATACGGTGTAGACGCAATCAGATACTTCCTGCTGCGTGAAATTCCATTCGGCAACGACGGTCTTTACACAAACGAAGCACTGATGAACCGCATCAACGCAGACCTTGCAAACGACCTTGGCAACCTTGTAAGCCGTACTGTTGCAATGATTGAAAAATACTTCGGCGGCACAATTCCTGCTGAAAGAGAAGCTGCTGAACTTGATAAGGAACTTATCACTCTCTGTGAAGGTCTTGAAGCCAGAACAACAGAATGTATGGACAACCTGCTTATTCCTCAGGCTCTTCAGGAAATCTTCAAGGTTATCCAGAGAGCAAACAAATACATCGACGAAACAGCTCCTTGGGTTCTTGCTAAAGACGAAGCAAACAAAGCTCGCCTTGCAGCTGTAATGTACAACCTTGTTGAAGCTCTCCGTTTCGCAAATACACTTCTTCAGGCATTCCTGCCAACAACAGCTACAAAAATCAGCGCACAGCTTGGCTTTACAGAAGATGACCTTAAATTTGAAAACCTTAAATTCGGTTACAAGACAGAAGTTACTGTTAAAAAAGGCGATGTAATCTTCCCTCGTATCGACATTGCAAAGGAAATGAAACTGCTTGAAGAACAGGAAAAAGCAAAACAGGAAGCTGCTGCAAAAGCTGCTGCTCCTGTAGTTGAAGAAGAAAAAGAAGAACCAAAAGCAGAAATCACAATTGATGACTTTTTCAAAGTTGACCTTGTTGTAGGTGAAATCCGTCACTGTGAAAAACTGCCGAAGTCCGATAAACTTCTCAAATCCACAATCTTTGACGGTGAAAGAGAAAGAACAATCCTTTCCGGTATCGCACAGTGGTATGCACCTGAAGATATGATCGGCAAAAAAGTTGTTATCGTAGGCAACCTTGCACCAAGAAAAATGCGCGGTGTAATGAGTGAAGGTATGATTCTTGCTTCTGAAGCTGACGGTGATGTAAAAGTTGTATTTATCGACAAAGATGTTCCTGCAGGCAGCAGAATCGGTTAATTTTTAATAACAAAAAGTCTCTGTAATTATTTGCAGAGACTTTTTTAAAGGAATTATTGCTATGGAAAAAATTTTTGACAGTCACAGCCATTATAACAACAAGGCTTTTGATGAAGATTATGACCAGCTTATGCAGCATCTCAAAGACTGCGGTGTAGGCTATGTGATGAACTGCGGCAGCAGTGTAGCCGCAAGCAGAAAAGCTATGGAACAGAGCCACAACAGTGACTTTATGTGCTTCTGTGCAGGCATTCACCCTCTTGATATTGAAGATGATACCTGCGATGCTGATTTTGATGAAATCGAAAGACTTGCCGCAGACCCTCTGTGCAGGGCAATCGGCGAAATCGGTATGGACTACCATTACGATGACGCTGCAAGCCCTGAAAAGCAGAAAGAGGTATTTATCCGCCAGCTTGACCTTGCTGTAAAACTTGATAAACCTGTTATTATCCATATTCGTGAAGCTATGCAGGATTCCCTTGAAATTCTCAAAAAATACGAAGGCAGAATCCGCGGTGTTATACACTGTTTTTCCGGTAGCGCTGAAAGTGCTAAAATACTTGTAAAAATGGGCTTTTATATTGGCTTCACAGGCGTTGTAACCTTTAAAAATGCACGCAAAGCACTGGAAGCAATGAAGGTTGTGCCTTTTGACAGACTGCTTATTGAGACAGACTGTCCGTATATGGCGCCGGAACCATACCGCGGCAAACGCTGTGATTCCTCCATGCTGCATCAGGTTGCACAGAAAATTGCCGATGAGCTTGGCAGAACAAAGGAAGAAGTGCTCTGTCAGACATACGAAAATGCAGCAAGACTTTTTGAGATTGATTAAGATTGTTTAATAATATATTTTACCCCCATACTGTTTAGTACAAATTTATCTGCAGTTAAACGCGATATACTATGCCGTTTTTTCCGGCTTAAATGTATATCGCGTTTTTTATTGACTTTCAGGTCTACATATTGTAGAATAAAATTACAGTCTACAATCTGTAGAACGAGGTGATAATATGAGTGAATACAAACTTGGACCTGTGGAAACAAAATTTGCGGAAATTATATGGAACAACGAACCTGTTTCTTCCAGCCAGCTGGCAAAAATCTGCCTTGCTGAACTCGAATGGAAAAAATCCACCACATATACGGTGCTTAAACGCCTTTGCGACCGCGGTATTTTTGTCAATAACAGCGGAATTGTGTCTTCCCTGATATCAGAAAAAGATTTCTATGCTTTGCAGAGCGAGGAGGTTGTAAACGACAGCTTCAGCGGTTCCCTGCCTGCTTTTGTTGCAGCTTTCAGCAGCAGAAAAAAACTGAGCGATGAGGAAATCAACCAGCTGCAGGATATGATAAACAAAATGAGGGGGTAATTGTATGGCAAATATCTTTTATACCATTTTCCCTGCTGTATTCAATATGAGCATCACTGCATCCGTTGCGGTAATTGCCATTATTGTTTTCAGGCTGTATTTTTATATGTTTAAAATCAGTTACAAAAAAGTACCGTCAGCTGTATTCTATGCTATGTGGCTTGTGGTGCTGTTCCGTCTGCTGTGTCCTGTTTCCATAACATCACAGCTGTCCTTTTTTGAAAGATTTGAAAGTCCTGTGGAACATATAAACGACAGTACATCTGTTATGGAGTTTATCCCTGCAGATATTGTGCATACGGAATATCCCGCAGTTGACACTCCTGTTGATTTTGCTGACCACCTTATCAACTTTTATCTGCCAAAAGGTGAAGAACAGCTGCGCGCTGACCCGCTGGAAGCTCCTGTTGCCTTAGCCACAGATATATGGATTTTAGGTATCTGCGGTATGGCAGTTTACGGAATTTATTCCTATACAAAACTGAAAAAACAGCTGGTCGGTTCCCTTAAAATACGGGACAATATCTATATCTGCGACTATATATCCTCCCCTTTTGTTACAGGTGTTATAAAGCCGAGGATATATCTGCCGTCAACTTTATCGGAAAAAGAGGCAGGCTATATCATTCTGCACGAACAGCATCATATAAAGCGCTTTGACCATATATTCAAGCTGCTGGCATTTATTGCTTTAAGCTTACACTGGTTTAATCCCGTTATATGGCTTGCCTATGAATTTGCAATGCAGGATATGGAGATGAGCTGTGACGAGGCAGTTATCAGAAAACTTGGAGATGATATCCGCAGTTCCTACACACAGTCCCTGCTCAATTTTGCAACAGGCAGACATATATTTGCAGGCGTTCCCCTTGCCTTTGGCGAAGGTGATACAAAAGTGCGCATCAGAAATCTGTACAACCCTGCAAAAACAACCGTTATAAATACAGCATTTGTTGCTCTGCTGGCGATTTTTCTTGTTTTTATCCTTGCCATAAACCCCGATACAAACAAAGGTCAGATAATATATAACGGTATGGTTTACCGGCAGTCCGGCAATCCCATCACTTCTCTGCCTAAAGGCAGCACTAATGTAGGAAATCTGCTTTATACAGAAGACTGGTACTGGGACAATGGAATGTACTGGGAATTCAGCAGCAGAAATATAAATCCAATATACCAGAATATGCCGGTTTTCCAGCATAAGGATAACCCCGGAACTATATTTCTCACCTGTGGCGGTGACGGATGGATGCCGCTTAAGGCTGATTCCATGGACTATAACAAGACAGATATATTGATTGAACCAAAGCAGATAGGCAAAGGCGTTGAATACACCGTACAGCTTAACCGTGATGTAAAGGAATGCGGTATCGTTGAAGATATTTATCTTCAGGGTAAGTTATATTCCAGTCGTCTTGTTATTTATAATGATTCAATTTCAGCCGATGAAAATTATACAAATCAGGGCAGTTTCGATTATAATGTACATTTTTCTGAAGAAGGAGGTATTGATGGAATGGAATTTATATTCCGTCATAACGAATATGTAACCTCATCTTCTGCTGTATCCCTGCCAAGAGAAAAGTATACAGGTGCAGGTAGCCATCCGTCATTTATGACAGCATATAATTACAATAAAAAACATCTCAGTTACAAAATGTTGGCAAATGACAGTTTTGACCTTTTGACAATTGCCCTGTCAACTATGGAAAATGGCGGCATATATGCAAACTTTGAAGCCGAATACACTCCTGATGATGCCGATATGCGCAACGATACTGTTATAGTATACCGCTTTGTAACCTCTTCCACATCTTTGAGAGAACAATAATTTCAACCGACAGCCACAGATATATATCAATATCTGTGGCTGTATTTTTATGACAATTCACACATTTTTTGTAATCTTTCCGTTACTTGTCATACACAATCCCGACACAATTCCCACATTTTTCATTTACAATAAAATAAATTTATTATATAATAATATATTGGAAAAAACATATTCTACTACGGAGAAAAGTATGCAGCAGAAAAATAAGCGCGAAAAATGGATAAAAACAAGACATAAAATCATAACCGCTGTTTTAAAGCCTGTTATCGGTACATATACAAAACTGAAATTCGGTGTGGATGTTCAAAAATTCAAGGAACAGGGAGACAGACAGTACCTTGTTGTTATGAATCATCAGACAAGCTTTGACCAGTTTTTTATAGCAATGGCTTTTGACGGACCAATTTACTATATAGCGACAGAAGATATTTTCTCTCTTGGCTGGCTGTCCAAACTGCTTGTGTGGGCTGTTGCACCTATCCCTATAAAAAAACAGACAACCGACCTTAAGGCAGTAAAAACCTGTCTGCGTGTTGCAAAGGAAGGCGGCACAATTGCCCTTGCACCGGAAGGCAACCGCACCTACAGCGGACGGACAGTATATATAAAACCGTCCATTGCAAAACTGGCTAAAACACTGAGACTGCCTGTTGCGGTTTTCCGCATTGAAGAAGGCTACGGCATACAGCCGAGATGGAGTGATGCTGTGCGAAAAGGCAGAATGAAAGCCTATGTTTCCCGCGTTATCGAACCAGAGGAATATAAAGCACTCACTGACGATGAATTTTTTGCAGTTCTTGAAAAAGAACTTTATGTTGATGAAAACTGCCTGAGCGGAAAATTTGAACACAAAAATCTTGCCGAATATATGGAACGCTGCATATATGTATGTCCCGACTGCGGATTTTCAAAGTTTGAAAGCCGCGGTAATACTGCGCACTGTACAAGCTGCGGTAAAGAAGTTCGCTTTATGCCCACAAAGGAGATTGTTGGTATCAACTGTGACTTCCCTTTCCGTTTTTTCGGCAACTGGTATGACTATCAGAGTGATTTTGTAAACAGCACAGATGTTACAAAGCTTACCGGTAAACCAATCTTTACCGATACTGCAAATCTTTCTGAGGTTATTCTCTATGATAAAAAACATCCTATAAAGGAAAATGTTCATATTGAGCTTTACGGAGACAGAGTTGTTATAGGCGATATTCTCACCTGCAGATTTGACGACACCGCCACAATTACTGTGCTGGGCAAAAACAAAGCCAATATTTACTACAATGACAAAGTTTATCAGCTTAAAGGCGACAAGCGCTTTAATGCTCTTAAATATGTTCAGATATATAACAGATATAAAAATATAAAGGAAGGTAACGAAGATGGAAAATTTTTGGGATTATAATGTCTGGGGCAGCCTCAACCTTATCGCCTGCCTGCTTTTAAGTTTGCTTGCAGCAAATACAATTAAAAGAAAAGTTAAATTTATCCGTGCATCACTGATACCTACTTCCGTACTTGGCGGTGCAATTCTGCTGGCTATAAGCGGTTTTTATAAACTGTTTACAGGCAATATCTTCTTTGATACATTGTTCTTTGGCGGCAATGGTATGGCAACACTTGAAATTATTACATACCACTGCCTTGCCCTTGGTTTTATTGCTTCTGCTTTCAAAACATCTGACAACAAGATGACAAAACAGCGCGGTGCGGAAATTTTCAACACAGGTGTTACAACCGTTGCAACATACCTTATTCAGGCTGTATTCGGATTTGCTGTAACACTTGTTGCAGCATTGCTCATAAAGGATTTCTTTGTGGCAGCAGGTGTACTTCTCCCATTCGGATACGGTCAGGGTACAGGTCAGGCACTTAACTATGGCAACATCTACGAAACACAGTTTGGCTTTGCCGGCGGCAAGAGTTTTGGTCTTACAGTTGCCGCTTTCGGTTTTATATGCGCTGCACTTGGCGGTGTTATTCACCTTAATATTCTTAAAAGAAAGGGTAAAATCAACTGGGTAAACTCTGAAGAATCCGCAAATGATGTTATCTCTGCAGAAGAAATTCAGGCCGAAAATGAAATTCCTATGCAAGGCAGCATTGACAAGATGACCGTTCAGGTTGCTTTTGTACTGGTTGCATATCTTGTTTCCTACTTCCTTATGTGCGGTCTTGGCATGCTGCTGCCTGGCATGAAAAGCGTTATCTTTGGTTTTAACTTTCTGCTTGGTGTTCTTTCTGCAACAATTATAAAAACAATTGTGCAGTGGTTGAGAAAAACCAAACTTATGGGAAGACAGTATCTCAACAATTTCCTTATGACAAGAACAAGCAACTTCTTCTTTGATATTATGATTGTTGCAGGTATTGCTGCTATACGCCTTGGCATCTTCCAGCAGTACTGGGCAGTTCTTCTGGTTCTTGGTCTCGGCGGCGCACTTATTACATATTTCTACATTGGATTTGTTTGCAGAAGACTGTTCCCTGAATATGAAAATGAACAGTTTGTTGCAATGTACGGTATGCTTACAGGCACAGCAAGTACAGGTATTGTTCTTTTAAGAGAAATTGACGGTGAGTTCAAAACTCCTGTTGCAGACAACATTGTTTATCAGAACTTCCCTGCTATTGTGTTCGGCTTCCCTCTTATGCTGCTTGCAACACTTGCACCGGTTAAACCGATTCTTACCTGGGTGATACTGCTTGCATTCTTCCTTGTAATGAATATCATTCTTTTCCGCAGCAAAATTTTCAAAAGCAAAAAACACAAAGAAAAGGTATAATACCCTGCATATATAAAAAATCACAGCACCTGATGTAAAATCATCGGGTGCTGCTTTTTTATATATTTTTATCAGTTACACAAGGTCCGGTAGATCACAGTATTCGCAAAGCTGTACAAATATCTCGCTGTACCTGTTAAGAATAAACTCTTTTGTGCTGTTTTTGAATATCACAGAATTTTCCGCTTTACTTTCAGGAATGGAAATTATATAGCTTACCCCTTCCGAAAACTGTGACTGAACCATAATCGTACCGCCTGCATTTACTACAGCCTGTTTTGCTATATAAAGGCCCAGACCCAGTTTTGTGCTGGGTTCACCGTCGTTGTATGGGTTTGCTGTAAAAAACGGTTCAAATATATTCTGAACTGTTTCAGGTTTTATGCCTATGGAATTATCCCTGTACACAAGCACACATCTGCCGTTGTCTTTTTTCAGGGTTATTTTTACCTTTACATTATCTTCCCTTCTGTAATCAAAGCTGTTGAGCAGCAGATTGAGCAAGGCAACTGTCAGCAAGGAACCGTTGCCGTCAACAAAACAGCCGTCATCAACTGAAATATCGGCATCCAGATATTCCGGCAGCACCATTTCAGAACTGTTGAAAACACTTTTTACCATACTTGAAAAATCAACTACAGTCTTGTCAAAACAGTAGTTTTCAAGCAGTTTTGCCGCCATGGAAATATTGTTTATGCCTTTTAGAATAGAATATGTTTTCTGATATACACTATGAAGATTCTCCATAGCTTTTTCTGTATTCTGACTGTTTATATTGTTTACAAGCAGAGGCAGCGAGGCAAAAATATTTGAAACAGGTTCACGGAACTGTACATTTATCTGGTCTATATATTCGATGAGTTTTTCCTGCATCACTTTATCGTTTTGTTTATCTGTCATAATAAGCTCTTTCTTTCGACAAAATTCGACTTTTATATTCTTATAATATATCATAAGCTTTTTTTTGTAAAGTATATTATATTATCCTGTAAAGGCTGAGAATTATTATAAATTGTTACAGTTATATGTATTTTCAGCATTTTCGCTTTACTAAAAATGGTTTTTGTGATATCATTAATTTGTTAAAGAATTGAACAGCACAATGATTTAAAAGTACAAATTTAAGAACAATATTTTAAGTTGTAAAATATTGACTAAATGCTTTAAATTAGTTATCATATTCCCAGTAAGTTAATTTTTTAACAGATATAAACTAATATAATATTACATTTCAGGAGGCTATTTATTATGGCAATCAAAATTGGTATTAACGGTTTCGGTCGTATCGGTCGTCTTGTGTTCAGAGCAGCTGTTTCCCAGCCAGAACTTTTTGAAGTTGTAGGTATCAACGATATCGGTGTTACACCTGACTACGCAGCATATATGACAAAATATGACACAATTCACGGTCGTTTCAAAGGTGAAGTTTCTTCCACAGAAACAGAACTTGTTGTTAATGGTCAGAAAATTCCATTCTTTGCTATCAAAGACCCAGCAGAACTTCCTTGGGGCGAACTTGGTGCAGAATATGTTGTAGAATCCACAGGCGTATTTACAACAACAGAAAAATGTCAGGCTCACCTTAAAGCTGGCGCTAAAAAAGTTGTTATCTCTGCTCCTGCAAAAGACAAAGAAACACCAACATTCGTTTGCGGTGTTAACCTTGAAAAATACACAAAAGATATGACAGTTGTTTCCAACGCTTCCTGCACAACAAACTGTCTTGCTCCTTTGGCAAAAGTTATCAATGACGAATTTGGTATCGTTGAAGGTCTTATGACAACTGTTCATGCTACAACAGCTACACAGAAAACAGTTGACGGTCCTTCCAACAAAGACTGGAGAGGCGGCCGTGCAGCAGCAGGCAACATTATCCCATCCTCCACAGGTGCTGCAAAAGCTTGTGCTCTTGTAATTCCTGAACTCAAAGGCAAACTTACAGGTATGGCATTCCGTGTTCCTACACTTGATGTTTCTGTAGTTGACCTTACAGTTAGACTTGCAAAACCAACAACATACGAAGAAATCTGTGCAGCAGTTAAAGCAGCAAGCGAAGGCTCAATGAAAGGCATTCTCGGCTACTGTGACGAAGCTGTTGTTTCCTCCGACTTCTACGGCGAAACAAACACTTCCGTATTTGACGCAAAAGCAGGTATCATGCTCAACGAACAGTTTGTAAAACTTGTTTCCTGGTATGAAAACGAAATGGGTTACTCCTGCAAAGTTCTTGAACTTATCAAACCCATGGCAGCAGTTGACGCTCAGTAATTTATATCATATAACAATTAAAGCCCCGGAATATTCCGGGGCTTTTTATTTTTGGCTTATTTTTCCTGTCTTTGTACACTTATCTGGCCTGTTATATATTTTTCAGTATTTCATCAACCGATATATTGTACAGTTTTGCAAGTGCTATAAGGTTGGATGTGCTTGGGTCGGATGTACCATTTTCCCATTTGGAAACAGCCTGCCGGCTTACACCAAGTGTTTCTGCAACAAACTCCTGTGTCATACTGCATTTTAATCTGTGTTCTTTCAGTACCTCACCAAGCGACCTTCTTATATCAGATTTTTCCTTGCGTACATCTGAAGATTTTATGTATTTTTTCAGTGATTTTATTATAAGAATCAAAATATACGCCAGCAATCCACAAAATACTATGCCTGCAAGCATAAAAGGTATCAGCATTAATGTTGCACCAGCCATTGTTTATATCCTCCATATCTTTAGTTTAATCATATTATAAACTATGGAATATGTTGCTTCCACCAACTATTGCGCAACTTAGAGTTGCTATATATTTATGCTTATATTTTCATTTGACTGTTATGCAGTATCAGCTTACCAAGGCTTTCAGTGTATTGTTTTTATCGATTATTTTTGTCATCATAAGGCCGGCTACGCCACAGCTTAAAAGCTGACCCGCACCCACGCTGAACGCCTGTGTCCAGAAGATAAAAGGATTGAAAACACCGTTATTTAAAAACAGGCAAAGTTCCCAGCCCACAACAACAGCATTGAAAAGTATCGGCGGTACTGCCGACAGCACAGGAAAGCCTTTGAATCTGACATTTCTGAAAAAATATGACATTACTGCAGCCGAAAAGGTTGCCAGTGTGCCAAAAAGCATATCAAGTGCACCAAGTATATTTGCCCCCGTAAAAAAACCTATAAGGTTTGTAAGAAAGCATCCTATTGTAACCCCCCATATATTTGTTATGGAATATATGGGCAGAAGTGTCAGCGCCTCGCTTATTCTCACCTGAACAGTACCGAAAGTAACTGCCGAAAGAGCAATGCTGAGCACTGTGTAAATTGAAGCAATCATTGCCTGGTTGGTAATTTTTTTTGTTTTTTTCATATCTGAAACTCCTCTTGTATATTTCGGGAGCTTTTATGCCAACAAATTAAAAGGTACGGTCGACAGCAATCAACCGTACCTGTTTTTGTTCAGTTAAAAGCTTTATGTACTGACGGCAGAAAAGCTTGAAGGCTGCCGTAGGCTGTGATTAAATTAACATCGCTTATTGTATCATACTCCGGATACAATATCAACAGCTTATTTTACTATTATTTGCCAAGATACATCATACCAATGCTGTGCGGACCTGCATTGATGGAAACCGCACTGCCAAGATGGCAGACAAGTACAGGCGGGTAACCCATTGCTTCTGTGCAGGCTGCCACAAGCTCGTCTCTTGCATCAATATCAGCTGTGTAACCCACAACATATTCCTGCGGATTGCTGTTTCTTTCTCTCATTTTTGCAACAAGACCGGGAATAAGCAGCTTATCGCCTCTTGCTTTGAGCAGTACTTCTGTTTTGCCGTGCTTCATAAGAATTACAGGTCTGAGGCCCATAAGTTCCCCTGCAAATGCTGCTGCTGCAGAAATTCTGCCTGATTTTTTCATAAATTTGAGAGAATAGGTACCGAGAAGAATCTCTGTTTTTTCAAATCTGTTTTCCAGATACTCAATAATTTCACTGGCAGCTGCACCGTCATCAATCATTTTATCTGCACACATTACAGGATATCCGTATCCAACGGAATAGCAGCGGCTGTCCACTACGGTAATATTCATATGACTGTTTGGATTTTCGTCATAAAACATCTGCCTTGCCATTACAGCTGCGTCGTGTGTTGCACTTGCTGTCTTGTTGATTGTAACATGAATAACATCTGTTATACCTGCAGATGCAAGGTCACAGTATTTTTCATAAAAATCAATCATTGTAATATGGGCAGTTGTTGGAATTTTTTCGCAGCTGTCAAGCTCTGCATAAAATTCTTCCATAGTATAATCTTTGCGTTCTTCACAATCTCTGCCGTTGATATTTATATGAAAATTCATAATTTCAACATTGTTAAGTTCTGCAGACATTGGTATATCACAAGCTGAATCAGTAATAATTTTAATACTCAAAATATCACTCCCAATTATATTTTGTCAGATTTCCCTGTGTTTCTAAGCCTTCAAAATCCCATTGCCTGAGTATCTCATAGGTTGCAATCGCAACAGTGTTCGAGAGATTCAGACTTCTGATATTGGAAAGCATAGGCATCCTCACACAGGTTTCAGGGTTATGGAAAAGTATATCTTCATCTATACCTCTGTCTTCCCTGCCAAACACAATAAATACATTATTATTATAACATATATCTGTGTATTTTTTTTGTGCTTTTGTGGTAAAATAATAAAATTTTCCGTCTTTGTTCCTTGAAAAAAAATCTTCTGTGCTGTCGTAATATGTTATATCCAGTTTATCCCAGTAATCAAGTCCTGCACGCTTTAAGTGCTTGTCACTGACAACAAAACCCATAGGGCCAACAAGATGAAGCTTTGCCCCTGTTGCTGCACAGGTTCTGGCAATATTACCTGTATTCTGAGGAATCTGCGGCTGCAGCAGCACAATATTTATAGTATTCATTTACAATATTCTTTCTGAATTTAATATATAATCATACAATGTAAAGTATAACTCAAATATAAAAATATGTAAAGAGGCCTTCATTTTTTACATAAAAAAATATCTGTGTTTTATAATAAAATATAAGTATTTCAAATAAAAACATCCATATGCCGAAATATAAATCTTCTGTATCAGCATATGGATTTTTATCAGAACAAAAATTTTAAATTCTGTTCTATCTCGACACCGTATCTTGTGTCCACATTTTTATCCGTATAGGTATTCTGCACACATATCTCAACAAAGCGTGCCGCTTTTTCCACCGCTGCTTCCAGAGAGATATCATTCATAAGCTCACTTATCATAACTGCGCAGAACAAATCACCTGTTCCTGGAAAATGTACAGGAATATAGTTGCAGTTTACAGTAAATACCGCTTCCTTATCCTTTTCAATACCGCAGCATATTACCTTACCGCTGTCCAGTCTGATTCCTGTAACAACAACAGAACAGTTATATTTTCTTTTCAGCTGTATTACAATATTTTCCGCTTCCTGCACTGTAAAAATCTGTTTTTCTATATCTTTGTCAAGCAAAGAAAATGCTTCTGTTGTATTTGGTGTTATAATATCGCTGCCTGCACAAAGATTTTTGAAACCTTCCCTTATATCATCAGTAACGGAGGAATATATTTTTCCATTGTCCCCCATTACAGGGTCGCATATTTTAAGCGCTGACGGATTGTCTTCAAATGCCCTTTCAACAAGCTCTGTCTGTAATTTACTGGCAAGAAAACCTGCATATATACAGTCAAATTCTATACCTATACGGTTATACTCTTTAAGACTGTCAAAGCAGAAATCTGTAAGTTCCTGTCTTGCCACACTGCCGAAACCGCCGTAATGTGTTGACAGCACCGTTGTCGGCATAGGTACACACTGAATCCCCTTTACGCTGAGAACCGGGGAAATAACGGTAAGGCTGCATCTGCCTATACCGGACATATCATGAATACACAAGGCTTTTTTTGCTCCCATTTTTTCTCCTTTTAACTGTCAGTCAGATATTATGTATATCTTATCATATACAGTGCAAACTATCAAATACAACTTATATATCAAAGGAGCGGATTAATATGGAAAACAAAACTATGAATATGGTGCGTTCAGCTATGGTAGGAATGGCTGTGGGAACAGCACTGACTGCTGCAGGTGCACTGTATCTCAAAGATAATCAGTCAATGGCCAATGATGCCGTAAAAAAAGCGAGAAAAAGCAAACGCATTATCACACGGGCCGGCGAAGATGTTATAAGGGAAATAAAAGACTGACTTAAATAGCATACCGATAAAAACATAAATATCCCGCCAAGCATTTTTTACTGTATGGCGGGATATATTTTTCCTTTTTTGTGCTTGAAATCACAGTTATGTTTTCTTATGAAGATACATTCTATACATTGTCATTTTACTCCTGCAGATTATTATTGTTATCATTATATACATACAATGTGAATATTATTTATCAGGGCGGTGAATAATATGAAATTTAAAAAAGCAGCAGGACTGATATATCTTTTTGTCGCTGTAGTTATAATCAGCTGTATTTCGGAACATTTTACAAAAAAAGAAACTTCTTTATTTGAAAAAGCTGTACAACAGATGGAATATCAGCTTGATTACAGCAATCTGTACTGTTACAGCAATCTGACCGAAGAATTAAATGCTGTAAATGCAGATATGGAAAATAAAGCAGTTTATCTTACCTTTGATGATGGTCCCAGTGCAAGAACTGAAGAAATTCTGGATATACTGGACAAATACGATATAAAAGCAACCTTTTTTGTAATATACAATGAAAGTGACAAGGCAAAAGAAATAATAAAAAGGACTTATGAAAAAGGACATACCATAGGAGTTCACAGTGCGAGCCATTCCTACAAAGAAATATACAGCAGTGTGGATAGTTTTCTGTCTGATTTTGAAAAGTGCTTTGAATATCTCAAGGATATTACAGGTGATGCTCCAAGTATATTCCGTTTCCCCGGCGGAAGTGTAAACAACTATAATAAAGCCGTACGCAAAGATATTGCTGATGAACTGACCAGAAGAGGTTTTACCTATTTTGACTGGAATGTAAGCGGTGAAGACGCAACAAAGAATTATTCGGAAGACAGCATATACTCCAATGTTCTGATGGGCTGTAAAGGCAGAAACAGCTCTGTTGTTCTTCTGCATGATTCGGAAAATAAAAAAGAGACTGTTGCCGCTCTTGAACGGATAATCCCTGATCTTCTGAAGGAAGGATATGTTTTCCTGCCGATAGATGAGAATGTGCATCCTACTGTTTTCAGAATAGACTGATAAACATCAAAACTGCTCTTATACCGTATTAATTACGGCATAAGAGCAGTTTTTGTTCATCTGTATAGTTAAACACCTTTGAGATGTCTGAGAATTTTATTGAGTGTATTCTGAAACTGCTGTGCCTCTTCGGTTTCAATATTCACAAAACAATCCAGACTGTGCGGTATATCGGCCGCTGTATCCTTCAGGTCAAGCCCTTCCTTTGTAAGCTCAACAATAAGAACTCTTTCGTCCTTTTCATATCGGTGGCGTTTCACATAACCTTTTGCTTCAAGGCTTTTAAGAACAGGTGTCAGCGTGCCCGAATCAAGAAAGAGCTTTTCTCCAAGTTCCTTTACATTAATTTTATCTTCTTCCCACAAGGCAAGCATTGTAATATACTGTGTATATGTGAGATTAAGTGTTTCAAGATATTCTCTGTATACTTTTACAGCTTCCTTTGCACATGCGTAAAGAGGAAAACTTATCTGATTATTAAGTTTCAAGGCACCATAGTTTTTTTCCATATCTGCTGACCTCCTGTTCCTCTGGCATTTTTATCCTTGCCAGATATAAAGTTACCTGTCCTATAATAGAAGGTCAGTACAACTTGTTATATATATTGATTATATCATTTTATATTATTCTTTTCAATATTAGTTTGACGTAAAATAAACAAACTTTATAATTGCAAGTTTGATAATACCCTGATATTGTGATATAATAATTTATTATAATATACGGGAGTTTATATGAAATACGCTATTTTTGATTTTGACGGCACTCTGGCAGACTCTATGGTTATGTGGAGAAGTGTGGGAAAAACCTTTCTTGCCCAGCACGGATATCCTCCTCTGAAGTACAGCAAGCAGTCCAGCAATGACACCTGGGAACATGATTTTCTTAAGGCAGTAAACGAACAGCTTGGTCTGGATATTACATATGAATATTTTTTTAACTGGTTTTCAGAATATGTTACAGAACAGTACGCTGAGCATATTCCTTTAAAGCCCACCGCCTATGACTTTCTTGAAAAACTGCACAGTCAGGGTGTAAAAATGTGTATATGTTCTTCCACCAACCGTGAAATGATGATGCCTGCCCTTGAACGCCTTGATCTGCTTAAATTTTTTCAGTTTACCTGTCACTGCAACGAATTTGGAAAAGAAAAGAATGACAGCAGTATCTTCCTTTACTGTATGGAAAAACTCGGGGCTTCCTGCCCTGCTGAAACCGCTGTATTTGAAGATGCCTTTTACGCAGCAAATACCGCCGCAAAAGCCGGTTTCTATACCGTTGGAATATTTGATATTACCGAGCCGAAAAATGATAAAATGAAAGAAATATGCCACCAGTATATAACTGATTATTCCCTGTTTGATTTTAATGATTTCAATAAATAAGGATATAATATGAAATATAAAATTATTCTATTCGACCTTGACGGAACCCTTACCGACCCTCAGGAAGGTATATGCAAATGCATCAACCATGCATTAAGCTATTATGGCATTGAAAAACCTTTGAAGGAACTTACTGTATATATAGGTCCTCCTCTGCTCAAATCCTTTGCGGGCCTTGTAGGAGAGGAAAATGCTGCTGATGCCGTTATAAAATACCGCGAAAGATTCTCTACCGTAGGATTATATGAAAACAAAATATATCCTCGTGTAAAAGAAACCCTCTCTCTGCTGAAAAGCAAAGGTTTTATTCTTTGTACCGCAAGCAGCAAACCGCAGATTTATGTTGAAAAAATTCTGCAGTATTTTGATATTGCCGGATATTTTACCATTATCGGCGGTGCTACCCTTGACGGTAAAATCGGGGAAAAAGAAGATGTAATCAATCTTGTTCTCGGACAGCTTAACGCCGACAAAAAGGATGTTGTAATGGTTGGTGACACCCGTTTTGACCTTATAGGTGCCGATAAAATGGGGCTTGATGCTATTGGCGTTACATACGGATTTGCCTCAAGAGAAGATCTGGAACAATATCCGCATATTGCTCTGATTGATGACATTTCCGAAATTACTGATATTCTGCAGGTGTGATATTTTGTTTAACAGTAAAAAAACAATTATATTTTCTTTGACAATAATTATACTGATATTTTTATTTACTGCCATATATCTTTTTTCGCTTCCTGAACCTGCTTTCCCATCTTCCTCCGATACAGAACCTGCATCGTCGGAAGTGATTTCCCAGAGCGAACAGGCTGCCCAGGCAGAGATACTATATTATGATAAAAGCTGGTATGATGACAATATCGTAAGTGTATCTGATGTTATACTTGCATACAGCAGTTCTGACCCCGCTTATATTGAAAAGACAGTTTTTGTAGGTGATTCCAATACCGAAGGTCTGTCGTTGTTCGGGCATCTTCCTGCCGGGAATGTAATAGGCAAACACTCGATGCCTGTTCAGGGTGTGACCACAGAAGATTATCAGCTTATAGCTGAAGACAATCCCGAAACTGAAGAGGATGAAAGTCAGTATATCACTATGCTGCAGGTACTGGCAAATATTCGGCCGCAGCGCATTATTTTAAATTTCGGCACAAACAATGCAGGCAAAGATGCCTCTGTCGGTTACTTTGTAAACACATATTCTGATATGATAAACTGCATAAAGGCAGTCTGTCCTGACACCCATATTGTTGTCGCTTCTGTTCTGCCTGTCTGCGCGGAAAGGGACAATTATAATATCCGTCAGGATACAATAGACAAATTCAATATTTCCCTTGCAGAATTATGCAGAACATACGGTTATGGATTTCTTAACTACAACGAAGTTTTCAAAAATACCGTGACGGGATACGGCAACGAAGAATACTATTCTGTTGACGGCATACACCTTAACGGAAACGGATACAGACTTTTGCTTGATTATGCTGCAAATCATCAGTATAATATAAGCAGATAGTATAGTAAACAAACCTTTTATAAAACAGAAAGGATTTAGCATATGAATGTAACAGTATTAGGCTCCGGCAGATGGGGCACATTTCTGGCAGTTTATCATTCCCGCAGAAACAATGTAAAATTGTGGGGTTTGTCTGAAGCTCCTGATTTTCAGGAACTTATGGCTACAAGAAAAAATGCTTATCTTGAACTGCCTGACAACCTTACACTTGAACCTGACCTTGAAAAAGCACTTAACCACGCAGATTATATAGTAATATCCATCAGTGCACAGCAGCTGCGAAACTTCTGTCAGAGAATCAATCAGTATGATGTAAGCGGAAAAACTTTTATCCTTTGTATGAAGGGTATCGAGTCTGATACCGGCAAACGCCTTACAACAATAGTAAACGAAAATATCACCCAGGATATAAATGTATGCGTATGGGTTGGTCCGGGCCATGTGCAGGACTTTATGCGCGGTGTTCCAAACTGTATGGTTGTTGACAGTGCTGACAAGGCTGTAATCAATGATGTTGTTAATAAATTCTCCAGCGACCTTATCCGCCTTTATATCGGCGATGATATCATAGGTACAGAAATCGGTGCAGCAGCCAAAAATGTTGTGGGCATTGCTGCCGGTATGCTGGATGGTGCAGGTCTTGGCAGCCTTAAAGGTGCATTAATGGCACGCGGTGCAAGGGAAGTTGCAAGACTTATCCATGCAATGGGCGGCAACGAGCTTTCCGCTTATGGCCTGTGTCATCTCGGTGACTATGAAGCTACCCTGTTCTCCCTTCACAGCCAGAACAGAAAATTTGGTGAGAGTTTTATCAGACAGGAAGAATACACCAAACTTGCCGAAGGTGCTGCAACCGTAAAAGCGCTTATGAAGCTGAGCAAAGAATACAATGTTGAAATGCCTATTTCAAAACTGGTTTATGATGTAATCTACAACGGTGTTGACTATAAGGAAGCTCTTGATGCACTCTTTACAAGAGATGTAAAAACCGAATTTTCAAAAGAATATTAAAACCTGTTTGATATATAAAATTACCATTTAAACAGCAAATCCCTGCAGAATCTGTCTGCAGGGATTTTTTATTATAATATTATTTTTTTCTGTAAACATAAATAATAAAATGAGCATTTACCACAAGGTTTTCCGCTTTCAGCAATACTTCCTGTGCCGCTTTCGGACTGCGGTAAACATAAGGAGTCATTTTAAAAAGGTTGTTTATATCTTCATTGTTGTCAATAAATATTTCTTTTTCCGCCTTTACAGTTTCAATCAGTTCAAAGCCGTCGTACTGTTCTTCTTTTAACGGATTCTCATATGGTTTTTCGTACAATGCTTCTTTAAGCTGCCACAGATGTTTTGGCGCAGGCACAACATAAAGAAATACCCCTTTCTTTTCCAAAACTCTGCTGAACTCTTTAAGACACAGCGGCGAAAAACAGTTTATAAGTATATTTACGCTGTTACCTTCTATCGGAAGATGAAAGGATGATGCTACGGCAAACTGCCCTTCTTTCAGCCTTTTTGCCGCAATTGCAACTGCATCCTTTGATATGTCAATACCTTTGATTTCAGCCTTTTTGCCCTGCTGTGTAAGTTTCTGATACACACCCTGGGTATAATATCCCTCGCCGCAGCCGCAGTCAAGAACAGAAGTTTCTTTGCCCGAATATTTGTCACACAGATTTTCCAGTGTTTCCTTAAGGTGACTGTAATAGCCAAGTGAAAGAAAATTGTTTCTTGCCACAACCATCAGTTTGTCATCACCCGGTGCTGCAGAATGTTTTTTATTTGCAGGAAGGAGATTTACATACCCCTTTGCGGATATATCAAAGCTGTGACGTTTTTTGCAAATATATGATTTTTCTTTTATACTAAGTGGCTGTGAGCACACAGGACAGATGAAATTTGACATAGATAAAATTCCTCTACTTATAATATTAAAGTATAACACAATTTTTATCGCCCGCATACCCTTTTAGGGTGGTTTTATTTTTGCAAATAGTGCTATCGTATTGTATACTGAATACAACAATATAATTATTACCAAGGAATGACATCATCTATGTTATATAACGTTAAGGAAAACACTTTGAATTCAGCAGATATTCAAATGGATTATATTACCTTTGGATACGGAACCAAACCACTGATTATGATACAGGGGCTTAATACCAACGGGATAAAAGGTGCGGGTATTTCACTTGCCTTTATGTACCGCATTTTTGCAAAGGACTATAAAGTTTATCTTTTTGACCGCAGAACAAATATTCCTTATGATATAACCGTCGAAGACCTGGCAAATGATATTGCCGTGGCTATGGATGAACTGAATATAAAAAACGCTGATATTCTTGGCGTTTCCATGGGCGGTATGATTGCACAGTATATTGCTATTAACAGACCTGATCTGGTGCACAGGCTTGTGCTTGCCGTTACTCTTTGCCAAAACAACGAAACTGTAATATCGGTGATAAACAACTGGGTTAATCTCACCATTAAAGAAGATTACAAAACTCTTGTAACCGATATGTCGGAAAAATTGTATTCGGAAAAATATCTGAATCGATACAGACCGCTTATGCCTTTACTCACCCTCCTGCAGAAACCAAAAGATAAACAAAGATTTATTACGCTGGCTAAAGCTTGTCTCACCTGCAGCACTTACGAAAATCTTGATAAAATAAAATGTCCGGTTTTAGTAATAGGCGGCGGAGAAGATAAGATAGTGGGCAAAATTGCCTGCACGGAAATTGCAGAAAAAACCGGATGCAAAATACATATATACGACAATCTCGGTCACGCCGCTTATGAGGAAGCCAAAGATTTTAACAAAAGAGTATATGATTTTTTTAACAAATAATATATTTTTTTACAGGCCGGTCATAATAATTTAACATATTAATAAATTTACATACAAAAAAGCACGCTGAAATCAGCGTGCTTAATTTGTTTTCAATTACCGTTTGTGCTAAAGTAATCTTCTTTAAAATTTATCTAAATAATTTAATTATTTAGCTGCTCTGAGAGCGATGATTCTCTGCATTTCGTTGTAAACGATCATGAAGCCTTCGTCAACACCCATACCTGGTT
>JAFSCM010000109.1 GCA_017436765.1 Oscillospiraceae bacterium | reverse complement strand
GCAAATGCACCCATTTTGCATACTGCGCCGGGAACGGCGATTGGTCTGCCCCGCTGCATCATTTCGTAGCCGTAGCGGCTCACCTTTGCGGCCTTGCCGTCCTCTTTGCCGCTGAAAAGAATGTTCTTTTTAAAGCCTGCGGCGTCTGCAAAGCCTGTGTTTACAGGGCCCGGGCAGAGTGCGGTTACAGTTACGCCCGTGCCTTTGAGTTCGGTGGATAAAGCATCGGAAAAGTTAAGCACAAAGGCCTTGCTGGCGTAGTACACCGCCATTCCCGGACCCGGGGCAAAGCCTGCGATGGAGGCAACATTGAGTATTCTGCCGAAGCCTTTCTGCAGCATAGGCTGCAGGTAAAGGTGGGTGAGGGTAACAAGGCTGTACACATTGAGGCTTATCATATTCTGCGCCTTTTCCTTTTCCGTGTCGGCAAAGTTGCCCAGCGTGCCCACGCCTGCGTTGTTTACGAGAATATCTATATGGATATTTCTGCTTTGTGTTTCGGCAAAAATTTCATCTGCGGCGTCTGCCTTTGAAAGGTCCTTTGTGATTACCAGTACCTGTATGCCGTATTTTTTCTCAATCTCTTCCTTTATGCGCAGCATTTCCTCTGTTCTGCGGGCAACAAGGACAAGATTAAAACCGTCCTGTGCAAAGATTTTTGCAAACTCCCTGCCAAAGCCGGAGGATGCCCCTGTGATAAGTGCGGTGCGTTTCATACTTTTCCACCTTTCGTATAAGGTTTGTTGAAAATTGTGTGATATTGTTCTGTTTTTATTCTATACATTTGACGGGGCGTTGTCAAAAAATATATAATGGGTATGGAAAAGGCTGCGGCACAGAATTCTGCGATGCCACAGTATGCAGTTTTTGCGGACAGGACAGCCGTGCCGCCACCATTATATTTTTCACTCTGCCGCACAAAGAGGAACAGCTTTTATGAAAAAGATATTTACCATGAAAAACCTGCTTGCCGCAATCCTTGCAGGGCTTGTGACAATGTTTATTATGATAACCACACCAAAGGGCACAGAACCTCTGTCACCTGAGGGGGACTACACCTATCCCGAATACTGCATAGGCCACGAAAGCGAATTTGTGGTGGACAAGAGCGCAAACAGCTATATAAACCACGGCAATGTAAGCGATGCCATAACTTATGTGGGCGAAAAGGGCTTTATGAGCTTTGGGGATTTTGAGCTGACCGCAAGCAGCTACAATGCCGGAACAAACAGCTTTTACAACCCGTCCGTAAATCTGGGCTTTAAACTTTCGCAGGGCTGGGAAGCTGTAAGCGGCACACCGAAAGCCGATGAAAACACTGCTTATTTTTACGATTACAGTGCAATCTCTCCTGACGGAGAATATCTGCTGACCGTAAAATACCACGACCTTGAGGCCGACGGGATAAAAATAAAGAACGAAAAGGACTATATCCTATATTACGGCGATATAAAAACCGAAAAATACTGGCAGGACGGCTACAAGCACATTACAGGTTCAAATATTTTTGTGGGGGACTATTTCTGCTCCCTTACCCAGCTGTGCAGCGAAAAGCAGGATGAAAAAGCTGTGGAAATGGGACAGATTTTTCTTGCCAACCAGCTTATGAACGAAAGATATGTGCTGCTGATAGAGCTGCGCACACCCTACAGCGATATTGACCACAGCGTGTGGGAATGTTTTTACAGCGAATAACAAAAGTTACGAATGTTCCAAAATATTTCAGGTTCTGCAATGAATTTGCCGGAAAGAAAACCGACACGGTTAAAAGATTTTGATTATTCTCAAAACGGTGCATATTTTGTGACCGTCTGTACCGATAAAAAGCAAAAACTCCTCTGCAATATTGTAGGGGAGGGTCTCTGTGCCCTCCCGCAGGTTTTACTTACGGATATAGGCAAAGAAATTGAAAAGTCTGTTTTATATGTTAATATGCATTACAAAAACATATCAGTCAGCAAGTATGCAATTATGCCAAATCATCTTCATATGATTATCATTATTGACAGTCGCACGGGAGGGGATGGAACCCCTCCCCTACACAGAATAGTGGCAGCCATCAAATCCTACACAACAAATGTGTATGGCAAAAAATTGTGGCAGCGCTCCTTCCACGACCACATAATCCGTGATGATGCTGATTATCTTAAAATATGGAACTATATCGACACAAACCCTGCAAAATGGAAGGAAGACTGTTTTTATACAGATTAATATTCTGCAAACAAAAAAGCGACCTCGGATGAGGTCGCTTTAATTTTCGCATTATTGCGTCACAGCACAGGCTGTGCAGACAGGTTGTTATAACCGCACGGAAAGAACAATGTCTGTCCACAGTTTAATCTGCGGTTTCAACGTTCACGCCGCCGCAGTGCAAACTGCGGGAAAGCAACGCTTTAAATGTGCAAAGCACATTCGGCGGGGTTGTTACTCGTTGGAGTAGTTGTCGAAGTAACCCTGGATAAAGATTACAGGTGTGCCCTTGTCGCCGGAGCCTGATGTAAGGTCACAGAGAGAACCGATAAGGTCTGTGAGCTGACGAGGTGTTGTGCCCTGGCTTTCCATGCTGCCCATAAGGTCTTTTTTCTTGTTTGCGATGTACTGTGTCATAGCTTCGCGCAGTTCTTCGCCTTTCATACCTGCAAACTGGTTGTCAGCAAGGTATTTGAGCTTGAGTTCGCTTGGAAGGCCAACAAGACCGTCTGTGAAACCAGGGGAAACAACAGGGTCTGCAAGTTCCCAGATTTTGCCCTGTGGATCTTTGAATGCGCCG
>JAFSCM010000108.1 GCA_017436765.1 Oscillospiraceae bacterium | reverse complement strand
CATAATTATGGCAAGGCTGCCGAATGGCATAGCCTGCCGTCATCTATGGGGGTGACAGAAAATTTGTAGAGCTGTGCGGAACAAATTTTCGTCAAGAGGGGGATAATCCCCCTATGAAAAAAGCCTTTGGCTTTTTGCTGCGTCGCAATCAGCGGGACTTTTGGTACTTTTGGTCACAAAAGTACATACAGTGACTTTTGCTGCCAAAAGTCACATGCGAAGCATCATTATGCTTTTGGTCACAAAAGTACATACAAAGACTTTTGCTGTCAAAAGTCACATACGAAGCATAAAAGAATTTAAAAGGATTTTTCCTTTTATTCCAGAATTTCTTCTGCAATTTCTTCAGTCATATCTTCGATAATTTCGTTTGTAACAGCTTCTTCTGCCTTTTCCTTAATTTCTTCTTCAAGGCCTTTTTTTCTGTAGGAAGTGATAATTTCCTTTATTTTTTCCCTGTTGCAGTCAGGGTTGAAGAGGATAAGGTCGCCTGTTACAAAGTGAATACCAAAGTAGTGTTCGTTTTCAAAGCAGCCGATATAGTCTGTATAGTTAAGCTCGTCGATATTTTCCCCTGCAAGGTATTTCAGGTGGTCTTCGTAGAACTTTACATCAAACCAGCACTGGTCATAGCCTTTGCCCTGCCAGCTGGTCTCGATATTTTTCCATATCTGTTTGTCGTAGTCAGGATATTTCTTTTTAAGGCCGTGAATACCGACGATAATCATAATCACCGCAAATACGGTGAAAACAAACATATTTGTCTGCTTAAGGATTATTACAGAAGCTATAAACAGCACACCTACAATAATCTGCACCCAGGCTGTCAGTTTGATGCCCCGTTTTTTTGCTTCGATTTTCTGTTTGTTCTGGTCAACTGTAAAATGACCGTAGGTATCCTTACTGAGAATATATTTTTCTTTGTGAATAGGATGCATCAGTTTTTCTCCCTTTATTATTCTTTATCGCCTTTGAGGTAACCGTTAATGATTTCCTTGATTTTGTCGGACCTGCAGTTGCCGTTCATAATAACGATATCGCCTGTTGTAAAGTAGATTGCAAAGTATTTTTCATTTTCGTAATATTTTTTGAAGGTGTTGTACTCATATTCTTCTGTGTTTTCGCCTTTTGTATATGTAAGTCTGTCTTCAAAGAATTTTACGGTAATCTGATATTTTGCAAATCCCTGTGTCTGATAGTCTGCGATAATTTTGTTGTCAAGACCTCTTTCTGCCTGTTTCATCTTTTTGAAGTTTGTAAAAGCGATGATAACAAGAAGGAAAGGAATAACATTCCATACAAGGTCGTTTCTTACATCAGAGTTTGTAAAGAACATTACAAACAGAACAGCTGCTGCAGCCGCAAAAAGACCGATAGCCTGCAGTTTGTAGCCGTTTTTTTCTCTTTTCAGGTCTTTTTCCAGTCTGTCACGCATAAATGTGTGAAAGGTGTCGCCAGTGAGGTAGTATTTTTCTTTATGGATTGGATACATAGGTTTTTATCTCCTTATACTTTTATAAAGTATCAAATTTTGTCCTCAGGACGTTACTTTTGTCACCAAAAGTAACCAAAAGTGGCGCTGATTGCGATGCAGCGCCCACACGCAAAGATGTGCGCGTCTCGCTATCCGCCTCATTGTGCTGGCCCGCCCGCGCACGTCGGCGGATACGACCGCCCTGCTCAATCGCAGGCCGACCTTTGACGCGGCCGCTGATTGTTATAAGGGGGCACGGCTGCTTCGGCGTTGCCTCGCATCCTGCCTGGCTTCGCTTGCGCTACGCTCTTACAGCTAAAAACAGTGTACCACACTGTTTTCTTAACGCTGTAACCCTCTCGCGTTGATAAATCAACGCCTGAACAACCCCCGTAAATATCTTTACTACGAATTAAACGTCAAGATTATTTACATATTTTGCATTCTTTTCGATAAATTCTTTTCTTGGTTCAACCTTGTCGCCCATAAGGATTGTAAAGGTTTCGTCTGCCTTTCTTGCGTCCTCAATGGAAACGCGCATCATAACGCGGTTGTCAGGGTTAAGTGTTGTTTCCCACAGCTGTTCAGGGTTCATTTCACCAAGACCTTTGAATCGGCCTATCTTGTAGCCGTTACCGAATTCTTCGATGATTGCATCTCTTTCTTCATCGTCGTATGCGTATCTTATCTGCTTGCCTTTTGTGATTTTGTAAAGCGGAGGCATTGCAATGTAGATATAGCCTGCTTCGATTACAGGGCGCATAAAGCGGAAGAAGAAGGTGAGCAGCAAGGTTCTGATATGCTGGCCGTCAACGTCAGCATCGGCCATGATAACAACCTTGTGGTAGCGGATTTTGCTTACATCAAGGTCTTCGCCTATACCGCAGCCCAGCGCCTGAACAACAGGCACCAGTTTTTCGTTGCCGTAAACTTTATCAAGTCTTGCCTTTTCAACATTTATCATCTTGCCCCAGAGAGGAAGGATAGCCTGATACTCCCTGTCTCTGCCGTTTTTGGCAGAACCGCCGGCAGAGTCACCTTCGACGATATACAACTCGCATATTGAAGGGTCCTTGCTGGAACAGTCGCTGAGTTTGCCAGGCATACGCACGCTGTCAAGGGCAGATTTTCTTCTTACCAGTTCCCTTGCTTTTCTTGCAGCTTCTCTTGCGCGCTGTGCGCTGAGGGCCTTTTCGTAGATAACCTTTGCAATCGCAGGGTTTTCTTCAAAGAAGTCGGACAGTTTTTCGTAAACCAGCTTTTCCACAAGGGATTTAATCTCGGTGTTGCCAAGCTTTGCCTTTGTCTGGCCTTCAAACTGTGTTTCGGTAACCTTTATGGATATAACCGCTGTGATACCTTCACGCACGTCGTTGCCTGAAAGGTTTTCATCCTTTTCCTTGATGTAGCCCTTTGCACGGCCAAACTCGTTGAACACCCTTGTCATTGCGTTTTTAAAGCCTGTTTCGTGGGTACCGCCGTCAGGGGTATGGATGTTGTTTGCAAAGCTTACAATATCTTCGTTGTAGCTGTCGTTGTACTGGATAGCAACATCTGCTGTGGAGTTTTCTGTTGAAGTCTTGATATGGATAGCTTCGTGCAGCGCTGTCTTGTTGCGGTTGAGATACTCAACATAGCTTTTAAGACCGCCCTCGTAGCAGAGCACTTCGCCTATCTCTTCAATTACATTTCTCTTGTCAGCGATTGTAATGCGTACCCCTGCATTGAGAAATGCCTGTTCTCTCAGCCTTGTAAGGAGAATATCATATTCATACTCGCAGGTTTCAAACATTTCGCTGTCGGCTTTAAAGCGCACTGTTGTGCCCTTTTCATCTGTGTCGCCCACGCGCACAAGGTCTCCGTCTGCCACACCGCGTTTAAAGCTCTGCTGATAGATGCCCTCGCCGTTGCGCACTTCAACCGTCAGCCATTCGCTGAGAGCGTTAACAACAGACGCACCAACACCGTGCAAGCCGCCCGACACCTTGTATCCGCTGCTCTCCCCGCCGAACTTGCCGCCTGCGTGGAGAATGGTGAATACAACGGTAACAGCAGGGATACCAAGTTTTGGCTGAATGCCCACAGGGATACCGCGGCCGTTGTCCTTTACTTCAATTACATTGTCTTCCAGAATGGAAACCTGGATATTATCGCAGTAGCCTGCCAGAGCCTCGTCAATGGAGTTGTCCACTATTTCATAAACAAGGTGGTGCAGGCCTGCAGGCCCTGTGGAGCCGATGTACATACCCGGGCGTTTTCTTACAGCCTCAAGGCCTTCAAGAACCTGTATCTGTTCTCCGCCGTAACTGGTTTCCACTTTTTCTTCTAACTGTGCCATTATTTCCTCCGTTTTTAATTATAAAAACTTTGTATATATAAGAATAGTCCGATATATAAATCGTCCTTTTTTCATATCAATGAAATTTCAAAGGGTTCGGGAGTGGAACTCCCGAATATCAATCGGGGTGGTGTAACGGAGGGGTGCCCCCTCCTCGTATCAAATGATGTATAGTCGATTGTTTTTTTCTTATCCCAATGGCGCGGTGTGTGCGGACCTGCACACGAAAGCGCCCTTTAAAAGAGACATGTTATGTTCTTTTTACGGCTGGGTCCGCTGCATGCCAACAGCGGGACTTTTGGTCACTTTTGGTCACAAAAGTGACATCCGAAAGGATAAGGGATTTTAAAGGGTCTACCCTTTTACTTCCAATCTCTTTTTCAATATCTGGCTGTTCAGTTCCACAACATAAACCTGACCGCTTTTCATAACCACAAAGCTTTTCGGGATATCCTTTATCAGATACTCCACCTTGCCCTGTTTCTGTTTTTCGTTCAGAAAGTTCATTGTGTGCCTTCCTGCGGTGGTGGTGTTGTCCAGGTCAAAAATCCCCACAATGTCGCTGTCCCTTACAAGAAAATCCGTTGCAATATCTATATACATTCAATCACTCCGTTTTTCACAAGGTACTTTCTGCTGCTTGCCAGATTTATGCGGTTTTCATCGCAGCTGGATATAAACACCTGTTTGCCCTCAATGTTGTTCAGCAGATACTCCTGACGGCTGAAATCCAGCTCGCTCAGCACATCGTCCAGCAGTATAACAGGGTTTGCGGCGCACTTTTCTTTAAGTATGTCGCTTTCTGCCAGCTTCATACTCAGCACAATGCTTCTCTGCTGTCCCTGGCTTGCAAACTCCTTGGAATCCTTGCCGTCTATCAGAATTTCAATATCTTCCCTCTGTACGCCGCAGGTGGAAAAACCCGCCCTTTTGTCGCTTTCGGTGCTTTCGGTCAGCTTTCTGTATACACTTTCCTCGCTGCCGTCATCGTTGAAGGCAAGATAACTGAAATCTATGCTCTCTCTGCCGCTGGAAATTTTGTTGTAATAGCTTTTCGCCTTTTCGCAAAGCAGGTCAATATATTCTTTTCTCTTTAAATATATTTCGTTGCTTAAATATGCAAGGTGGCGGTTGTAGATATCCAGTGTTTCACTGAATTCACCCGCAGAATATCTGTCCCTGTTTTTAAGCAGGCTGTTTTTCTGCGCCAGATACTTTTCAAAGGTTTTGAAAACCTTTATGTATCCGGGATAAATCTGGCACAGAGCGCCGTCCACAAACTTTCTGCGCAGGGACGGGCTGCCGCTGACAAGGCTTAAATGCTGGGGGCAGAACACAACGCAGTAAAATCTGCCTGCAAGGCTCACCGCCCTTTTCTGTTCGCCGCCGTTTATTCGGGCATACCTTCCCTTTTTTGTTTCGGTATCGGCTATGAGAATCTCAATCTTTGTCTCGTACTCATCGCCGTCCTTCAGAACCGAAACTATCCTGCCGTAGTCACTTTTTTCGTTTATCAGGTCCCTGTCTTTGCTGCCGCGGAAACTTTTTGCCCCCGTCAGCAGCCACAAGGCTTCAATCAGGTTGGTTTTGCCCTGACCGTTCTCCCCTGTGATAACATTTATCCCTTCGCAGAACTCTAAATCCGCAGAAACAATATTTCTGTAATTTTCCAGCTTCAGTGTTTTTACACAGCAGTTATTCACTGATAACTACCCTGAATTCTTCGCCGTTGAATGCAACAACATAGCCGTCGTACAGCTTTTTGCCGCGCATTGTGCATACTTCGCCGTTTACTTCCACCATACCTTCTGAAATAACAGTCTTTGCCTCGCCGCCGCTGTAGATAACATTGGCAAATTTAAGAAACTGGTCAAGTTTGATGAAAGGCGGTTTTACTACTATATCAGTCATTTTTAAACCTCACAGGTAATACAAGATATGTGAAATCGTCGCTGTCCTTTGGTCTGATAACGCAAGGGGAAAGGCTGCCTGTAAAATTGAACACAAGCTCTTCTTTTCTGCTTGCCTTCAGCGCATCAAGGAGATATTTGTTGTTAAAGCCTATTTCAAGGCCCGGTCCTTCAATTTCTGCGGAAACTTCGTCGTAAACCGCACCTATTTCCGTTGTACACTTAACGCTGATAAAATCGTCCTCAACATTCAGCTTTACAGGGTTTTTAAGTCTTTCTGTAATGATAAGGGACACGCGGTCGATAACATTGATAAATTCCCTTGTGTTTGCAACAGCTTTCACAGAGAATGTTTTAGGAATAGCCTTGTTGTAGTCAAGGAACTCGCCCTCCAGCAGACGGGAAAGCACTATAAATTCCTTTGCATTGAAGATGATGTATCTTCTGTTTGCAAAGATTGTCAGCTTGCCGTCAACATCGCCCACAATCTTGCGAACTTCGTTCATAGCCTTTGCAGGAACAATCATGGAGAAGCTGCCTTCAAAATCAACTTCCCTTTCGCACACTGCAAGACGGTAGCCGTCCAGGGCAACCATTGTCAGCTTGCGGTTTTCCAGCTTCATCAGAACGCCTGTATGTGCAGGGCGTTTTTCGTCCTGGCTTACTGCGTAGATAACATAGTCCACCATTTCGCAGAACAGTCTGTTTTCAATTTTAATGCTGTTGTCTCTGCTTGGTGCAGGAAAATCAGGGTAGTCTGTAGAGTCAATACCTTTGATATTGTACTCTGTCATACCGCTTTTGATTTTGCAGTTCATTCTGTCGTCACATTCGATGGAAATTCTGTCGTCTGTGGATTTTTTTACAATGTTGCCCAACAGACTTGAGGACAGCACAATATCCCCTTCCATCTCAACATCACATTCAAATGTGGTTTTGATGCCCATTTCAAAATCGTAGCCTGTAAGTGTAAGTGTGCCGTTTTCGGCCACAAACAGAATACCTTCAATAGATGCAAGATTGCTTTTAACAGCAACCGCACGGCTAACTGTCTGAATAGCATCGCTCAAAGTATTTTTGTCGCAGATAATCTTCATCTTGTTTTCCTTTCAGTTTAAGTGTATATAGCTTTTTATAATTTTTTTATATTCTGACTTTTCAACATTCCGCCATGGTAATTTTTTCGTTTTTTAAATGCAGAAACGAAGTTTTTTTCAAAACAAGCTAAATAGTTTTAGCAGTAGTAGTAGAGACGGTTAATTTGTTGAAAAGTGGAACAAAGCCTTTTGAACAGTACAAAAACCGCCCGTATTTTTTTCTTGAAAGATTGTTGATAATTTGTGGAATTAAACACAACAACTTTTCTTGTGTTGACAGTGTTGAAAAGTGGATGTTAAAAAGTAAAAACTTTGTTGAAAAGTTTTCCTTAAATTTACAGTTTCTTTTCCCTTTCCCTGTCAAGATGCCTGTTCCTGAAATACAGGCAGGTGTCTATGGTAACCATAAGCAGGTTTATTATATAAAGGTACAGAACAATATCATTGCTGTAGAGTATTTTGTGTATAATCCCGCACACATAACCTATGAGGATTGCCCACTGAAATGTAAGGCTTCTGCCTGCTGCAGTGCGGCTTTTAAGGGATTTGTATATATTGAGAGGCCATGCAAGCCCGAAGCATATAAGCATGCCTGTTTCAAAAATACTCATAACCGGTAACCTTCTGTAGATGATATAAATATTTTAAGGAAAAAATATTATAAACTCTTTACATTTTTGATAATATCTTCGATATTGCTTCTGTAGAAGGAATCCTTTTCCATCTTTTCCTCCACATTGCTGATGGAGTAAACAACTGTGGAATGGTCTCTGCCGCCGAATTCCTTGCCTATCTCCTCCATGCTCATCTCGCAAACCTGGCGGACAATGTACATACTCATCTTTCTTGCTTCGGCAATATTCTGTGTTCTCTTTTTGCCCTTGATGTCAGCAGCGGAAACACCGTAGCTGCGGCTTACCTCTTCCAGAATTTTTTCTATTGTCAGCGGAATAGGCAGCTGTTCGTTGAGTATATCCTTAATGGCAATCTGTGCGTTCACAAGGTTAGGCTGTTTGTTTTCCAGGCGCTTCAGCGCGTCCAGCTTTTTAACAACGCCTTCAAGCTGACGGATATTTGTCTTTACCTTGCCTGCAATAAATTCCACAGCATCGTTCTGGATATCAAGTCTTAAGAGGTCGCTCTTTCTCTTGATGATTGCACAGCGTGTTTCAAAGTCAGGCGGCTGGATATCAGCTGTAAGGCCCCATTCAAAACGGGTGCGCAGTCTTTCTTCAAGACGCTGTATTTCCTTTGCGGGACGGTCGGATACCAGAACAATCTGCTTGCCTGCAGAGTGAAGTGCATTGAAGGTGTGGAAAAATTCTTCCTGTGTACTTTCCTTGCCTGCAATAAACTGCACATCGTCAACCAGCAGCACATCTGCCTGGCGGTACTTGTTGTGGAATTCCGCAGTTTTGTTTTCCCTGATAGCGGTGATAATTTCGTTTGTAAAGGTTTCACCGTCGATGTATATGATATTTGCCTTCGGGTTGTTCTTTTCAATCTCTGCCTTTATGGCTGTAAGCAGATGTGTCTTGCCAAGGCCGGAATCGCCGTAGATAAACAGCGGGTTGTAGGCTGTTGCAGGGTTCTGTGCAACTGCCAGTGCGGCGGCGTGGGCAAACTTGTTGGAAGAACCTACTATAAAGGTGTCAAAGGTAAGGGCATATTTGCCGCCGTTTATAGGTGCGGCAGGCTGTGCGGTTTCCTCCTCTTTTTTAACCTCTATCTTCACAAGCATTGTAAAACCCAGCACATTTTCAAAGCCTTTGCGGAGAATAGGCTCAAAGCGTTCTTCAATAACGCCCTTTGCCCATTCGCTGTTTGTAAGCAGCACAACGGTGTTGCCCTCAAAGCTTTTTATTTCAAGGGGTTCTATAAACAGATTGTAGCTGGCTTCCACAATTTTTTCCTTGCAGAAACCCTCTTTAACGGCTTTAAAAACGTCGTTGAATGAGTTCATTAAAAATCTCCTGTAATTTTTTATTCTATATTGACAGGTGCCTTCCGGGCACACTTTTCTATACTACTATTAACCATATAATTATATCATACAAATTGTAAAATTACAATATTATAATAGATATTATATTATTAATATAAAGATAATTGAATCTTTATTAAAATTAAAAATTCCTTTACTTAATTTCAATGTACTTTTGACACCAAAAGTACCAAAAGTGGCGCTGATTGCGACGCAGCGCCCACACGCAAAGATGTACGCGGCACGCTATCCGCCTCATCATGCTGGCCCGCCCGCGCACGTCGGCGGATACGACCGTCTGCTGTCGCAGCCGACCTTTGACGCGGCCGCAGATTGTTATTTGGAGTGGCACAGCCCCTCCAAGCCACCCTAAAAATCCTTTGTAATTAAAAATATTTTTTCCACAATACCACAATATATATGTTGATAACTTTCCCTTTTATCTACATCTTCCGCAAAAGGTGCAGAAAGGGGTTTTTCCTTTATTTACAGGGTTTTTTTGTAAAAAATTCTGCTTGACAAGCTGTCCCTGTTTATTATATACTGTTACCTTGCAGGGAGTAGTATGCCCTGCGATAACACAGTTGGCAGCGGTGCATAAGGCACTGTTTGCATATAAAAAAATCTAACAGGAGGACGAATCAATGAAAAGAACTTACCAGCCAAAAAAACGCTCCCGTGCTAAAGTTCACGGTTTCTTGGGCAGAATGGCATCCAAAAACGGCAGAAAAGTTATCGCTGCAAGAAGAAAAAAAGGCAGAGCAAAATTAGCTGTTTAATTTATCATTAAAGAGTAATTTGTTGTTCCAAATCCTTAAGATATAGTTTAACGAAGGACCACCGACGCAAGAGCTTTGAATTTAAAAGGCGGCTACACGGGTGGTCTTTGTTTCTTTATATCAGAAAAAGGGTGCGGCAAGAAAGAAGAAAAAATGAAATTTAAAGCAGTAAACAAAAACACAGAATTTAACCGTGCATACCGCCGCGGACAGAACTTTGTGGACAAGACCTGCGTGCTTTATGTGATAAAAAACCGTTACGGCTTTACCCGTATCGGCATCACAGCCAGCAAAAAGGTGGGCAACGCCGTAAAGCGCAACCGTTCACGCCGTGTAATCCGCGAAAGTCTGCGTCAGCTGAATATTGATATGACACAGAGTGTGGATATCATTGTTGTGGCGCGCAGCAGAACACCTTATGTAAAACAGCAGGTGGTGTACAGCCAGCTTAAAGGTCTGTGTGAAAAAGCAGGGATAATACCAACAGATATGACAGAAAGTATGACAGAACAGGTAACTCAGGCGGCTGAATGAGCCGCGGCTGTCAGCAGGTCAGTATGATAAAGAAGATATTTATATTTCCTATTAAACTGTACAAAAAATTTATATCCCCGCTTCTGGGTACAAACTGCCGTTTTGTCCCTTCCTGCAGTGAATATATGATGGAGGCCATCGAAATTCACGGGGTTTTAAAGGGAGGACTGCTGGGTACAGTGCGCATACTGCGCTGCAACCCGCTTTTTAAACACGGCTATGACCCTGTCCCGCCAAAAGGCAAGTGGACAAACAAAAATAAAAATTTATATCGGTAAAATACATTGAAAAGGCTCTTTACTGCCGCAGGCAGCGTGCAACGCAGGTTGCACTTACAATCAGCGGCCGCGTCAAAGGTCGCCCAATCCATAATTATGGCAAGGCTGCCGAATGGCATAGCCTGCCGTCATCTATGGGGGTGACAGAAAATTTGTAGAGCTGTGCGGAACAAATTTTCGTCAAGAGGGGGATAATCCCCCTATGAAAAAAGCCTTTGGCTTTT
>JAFSCM010000107.1 GCA_017436765.1 Oscillospiraceae bacterium | reverse complement strand
TTTTGTGTAGATACCGCCGCCAACACGTGCAAAGAGAGCGATGGAAGAAGCACCAAGGGAGAAACCGAAGAGGATGTCAGCATTACCTGTGATTGCATAGATAGCTGCAACACCAAGAAGACCGAGACCTACAACGCACATACCCATAACTGCACCGCCGGAGAATGCTACGGACAATGCCTGTGCCATACCGTGATCTTTTGCAGCGGAAGCTGTTCTTACGTTAGCTTTTGTAGCAACGTTCATACCGCAGTAACCTGCGATTGTGGAGAACACTGCACCAACCAAGAAGCAAAGTGCTGTTGGAATGTTTCTGATAACACAGAGAACAACAAAAAGTACTACTGCAAAAATAACCAAAATTTTATATTCTGCAAACAAGAAAGCTCTAGCGCCTTCTGCAATTGAGCCGGCAATTTCTTTCATTCTTTCTGTGCCTTCGTCAAACTTATTGATTTTGCCAGTAAGTACGAATGCAAACAGAAGAGCAAGAATACCAGCTGCTACTGCTAAAAACATCAAATTCACAACTAATTCCTCCTGTTGAAATAATACTAATAAAATTCAATGCTTATCAATTATATATAAAATAAAGAAAATTTACAAGCCTTTTTTAACAAAAAAATAATAAATCGTACAAAATTTGGACAAAAAATCACCATCTCCCTTTTTTGAAGGGAAATGGTGATGTTTTTTGGTCATTTTGCTGACTGTTATCTGTTAACAAATGCTGCAAAAGCTTCGTATGTTGCGTAAACATCCAGTTTGGAAACAATTTCAAACGGTGCATGCATGGAAACTACAGCTACACCGATATCAACTGTTGTGATATCACATTCTGCAACAAAGCGTGCAACTGTGCCGCCGCCGCCCTGATCGATTTTGCCAAGTTCCTGACTCTGCCAGCAAACGCCTTTTTCGTCAAATAGGCTGATCATTTCTGCCATAAATTCTGCGCCGCAGTCATTTGTGCCGCCTTTACCGCCGGAACCTGTGTATTTTGTAAGCACAGTACCTTTGTTGATGTAGCAGGAGTTGAGCGGGTCGTATGCGTCTGCAAATGTAGGGTCATAAGCTGCACCAACGTCTGCAGAGAGACATTTGGAGTTCTGAAGTGCTGTATACTGATTTACCCCCTGCATCATTGCAAGATTGCAGATGAAGTTTTTGAGGTAGTCAGCACAGAGGCCTGTTGCACCTGTGGAACCGATTTCTTCTTTGTCTGCAAAAACAGCAATGGATGTTTTTGCAGGATTCTTTGTTTCAAGTTCTGCCATAAGGGATGTGTAGGCACAAACACGGTCATCGTGGCCGTAGCCGCCTACCATGCTTCTGTCAAAGCCTACATCTCTTGCCTTGCCTGCAGGAACAACTTCGATTTCTGCACGGAGGAAGTCTTTTTCTGTGATGCCGTATTTTTCATTGAGGTATACAAGAGCTGCAAGTTTAACAGCATCCTTGATGTCTTCACCTTCAAAAGGAAGAGAACCGATGATAACATTCATTTCTTCGCCTTTGAGCACATCACCCATTTTGCGTTCTCTCTGGTCCTTTGCAAGATGTGGGAGAAGGTCAGAAATGCAGAAAACAGGGTCGTTTTCATCTTCACCTACATTGATTTCAACAAAGGAGCCGTCTTCTCTGTAGATGATACCGTGGAGAGCAAGCGGTGTTACGCCCCACTGATATCTTTTAACGCCACCGTAGTAGTGTGTTTTGAGATAGCTGATTTCGCTTGCTTCATAAAGCGGCTGTGGCTTGAGGTCAAGTCTTGGTACATCGATATGGCTTGCTACAATGTGTGTACCATTGTCCACTGCCATTTTACCGATTGTGGAAAGAATAAGTGCGCGGTTACGGTTGTTGAGGTAAACCTTGTCCCCTGCACTGTAGATTTTTTCAGGGTTGTATTCTTCATAACCGTTGGCTTTTGCCATTTCAATCATGTTTTTTACTGTTTCGCGTTCTGTTTTGCTGGAAGACAGAAAGTCTTTGTAGCCTTCACAGAATTCAAAGGCTTTCGCCTGCATTTCCGGATTTGTTCTGGAAATGTGTTCAACAGAAAATGTGAGTTCTTTTTGCAGTTCTTTAGCACTTTTCATTCTAATTTTCTCCTTCTGTATTTACATACAGTTCCTGATATGCGCTGTATGCCTTGTTTATTTTATAAACGTAATTTGCCATCTGTGGATATGGAAATTCCGTTAAAATTTCAGTTTCATATTCCTCCAGCAGACCGTCCACTGTTCCCCATCCGCTGTGATATGCTGCCATAGCTGTATCCTTGTCGCCCGAATATCTGTCCAGACATCTTGAAATATAGTATGCTCCGAATCTTATCGATGTGTCCGGGTCAAACAAATCCTCAAACACATACTCTTCTTCCGGTCTCATTTTGCTTTTTATCCAGTCAAATGTAATATCCGTTATCTGTGTAAGCCCTATGGCCTCAACACTTGACACAGCAGCGGGATCAAATCCGCTTTCTGTTTTTATCAGCGACAGCAGCAGATATTTATCAACGCCGTACTCTTCGGAATACTTTTCAACGCTGTCCATATATTTAAGCGGATACTGTGCCTGCCTGATTTCCAGTATTTCCTTTTCGATAAATCCTTTCAGAAAAAACACCGAAATCACAACTATTACAGCCGCTGCCAAAAATTTTATCAGTTTGATAATGGAAACTCCTTTACATTTTATTAAGGGTCCTTAAAATATAGGCACCCTGATTTTCCATCTCCTGCAGTGTTCCGTTGTTGTATACAACAAAATCAGCTTTGCTGAGCATTGTCTCAAGCTTTGTCTGCTTTGCTATACGGTTAACTGCCTGCTGTCTTGTTATGCCGTCACGGGCAATCAGCCTTTCGTACTGTTTTTCCCTGTCGCAGGTTACAACAATGAACTTGTCACAGTATTTTTCAAATTCGTGACCGATAATAACAGCACCGTCAACAATAACAATTTCTTCGCCGTCAGTGAAGGCCTTTTCGGTTGCCTCCAGGATACTTTTAATTATAAACGGATGTGTGATAGAAGTAAGTATATCCAGACTTTCCGCATCCGCAAATGCTCTTTTTGCCAGCAGCGGTTTGTCAACAGCCCCGTCCTTTACAATATCATCACCAAAAGCAATGCAGAGCTCTGTCTGACAGTCTGTATTATTGTGTATATCCTTTGCCACTTCATCGCAATCGATAACCGTATATCCCATTGAAGCAAAATATCTGCCCAGACTGGACTTGCCTGCCCCGCTCTGGCCTGTAAGGGCTACTGTCAGCTTTTTATTCATTATTATAAGTTCACCACCCTGAATTCTGCCGAACGCAGCAATCTGTTATAAACTGCAAGACCTACCCCGTCCATTGACGGCATAATGGCATACGCCTTCTGCGCACCTATTTCATCAAGCCGGCGCAGAGCCGTAAATATACCCACTGCCTGGGACGCACTGTCATTTTCCCTGCCGTAAGCTACAGCCTGACAATTGAGCTTAGGTATATATTCCTCAAAACAGAGCGCAACTGCCCCGTCTGCTTCTACCTTCTCCTTGTATTTTTCAAAAGATGCATTGATTATTGTAACTTCACATTTAGGTGCATAGTGCTTATGCTTAAGCCCCGGAGAAAGCACCTTTTCATCCTTCATAAGTTCTTCGGTGATACCTTTGGAAAGCTGCACCTCTTTGCCCAGCACTTCGCTTATCTGAGACTGGGTTACAAAACCCGGACGGAATATTACCGGTGTCTCTGTGGCAAGGGATACAACTGTGGATTCAACACCTACACCGCAGCTGCCGCCGTCCACTATCATAGGTATTCTGCCCTTAAGGTCTTCATACACATATTTTGCATTTGTAGGGCTTGGTCTGCCGGAACGGTTTGCACTTGGCCCTGCCAGCGGAAGACCTGTTCTTGAAATAATTTCGAGGATAACAGGATTCTGCGGCATTCGGATGCCAACCGTATCAAGACCTGCACTTACTTCGTCAGGGATAAGTGCTGTCTTTCTGAGAATTATTGTGAGAGGACCCGGCCAGAAAGCTTCTGCAAGTTTCATTGCATCTTCCGGAATTTCTGCCGCAACCCTTTCCAGCATCTTATAGTCACAGATATGAACAATCAGGGGATTGTCCATTGGTCTTTCTTTTGCTTTGAATATATTTTCGCAGGCAACGGAATCTGTTGCATCGGCAAACAGACCGTAAACAGTCTCTGTAGGCAATGCAACCACCTGTCTGCTGCTTATAAGTTCACAGGCTTTGTCAACCATTTCTTTTGAAGGCTTTGCCAACAATGTTTCCATTAGTTTTCCTCTGCTCTTTTCAGCTTTTCAGCCTGGTCTACTGTAACAAGGCTGTCGATAACTTCATCAAGGTCGCCGTTGAGAATCTGTTCAAGACGATAGAGTGTAAGACCGATACGGTGGTCTGTCAGACGGCCCTGCGGATAGTTGTATGTTCTGATACGTTCGCTTCTGTCACCTGTACCAACCTGACTTTTTCTTGCTTCTGCAACTTCTGCATCCTGTTTTTCCTTTTCAATGTCATAAAGACGGCTGCGGAGCACCTTGAGAGCTTTGTCTTTATTCTTGTGCTGGGAGCGTTCGTCCTGACATTCAACAACAAGACCTGTAGGTAGGTGGGTTACACGGATAGCGGAAGAATTTTTGTTGATGTGCTGACCGCCTGCACCGGAGGAACGGAATGTATCAATTTTAAGGTCCGCCGGGTTGATGTCGATTTCAACATCGTCAACTTCCAGCATTACAGCAACTGTAACTGTAGATGTATGGATTCTGCCCTGTGTTTCTGTATCAGGCACACGCTGTACACGGTGAACACCGCTTTCAAATTTTAAACGGCTGTATACGCTGTCACCTTCGATGGAGAAGGAAACTTCCTTGAAACCGCCAAGTTCAGTTTCGTTGAGGGAAAGAATTTCTGTTTTCCATCCCTTGCTGTCAGCATACATATTGTACATACGGTAAAGGTTGTATGCAAAGAGTGCTGCTTCTTCGCCGCCTGCACCGCCGCGGATTTCGATGATAACGTTGCGGTCGTCGTCTTCGTCTTTTGGAAGGAGAAGGATTTTCAGCTCTTCGCCGCATTTTTCCATACCTTCCTTGCCTTCTTCGTACTGCATCTGAACCATTTCCTTGAATTCAGGGTCAAGACCGCCTTCGTCCAGCATTTCCTTTGCTTCTTCAAAGTTGTTCTTTGCAGCTGTGTATTCATCGAACTTTTCAACGATAGGTGTAAGGTTTTTATACTCCTTCATCAGGTCCTTGTATCTTTTGTTATCATTGATAACTGTTGGATCCATAAGAAGCTGATTGATTTCGTCATATCTGTTTTTTACATCTACAAGTTTTTCAAACATTTATTTATCTCCGTTTTTAATTATTGACTGTTCCTGGGGTGTTATTATCTTTTTGATATTTTTCTCAATTTTTGATCGGGGAATCATAACTTCCCTGCCGCATTTTGTGCAGCGGATTTTAAAGTCCGCACCTATGCGCAGAACCAGAAATTCACTGTTCTGACAAGGATGAGGCTTTTTTGTAACAATAATATCATTTACCTTTACATCCATAATATCTTCACCCGCCCAAATTTTCTCAGGATAATTGTAACACAATCGTTTGTCCTTTGCAATCGGATAATTTATAGTATTATATCAATTTTCCACTGCATATATTTAGTAAAAAACGACTATTTTAAGGAAGGTATTATTTTATGGAATATATACAGGAGACCAATATAACTCAGCCCTCACCTTTCTGTCTGGAATACCTGCTTGACAGCTACGAAAAAGGCGAGGTTATGTTTGCCAGAGCACTGGTTTATGACAAAGGCAAGGGACTGCGGTTCAACCTCGGAGGATACGAAGCATTTATGCCCAACAGCGAGGTGTATCTGTCCTTTGAAAAAGGAAACATAAAGGAAGCTGCCATAGCCACAAGAGTAAACAAATTTGTATGTTTTGTAATAACCGATGTAAAGAAAAAAGGTGCTGAATACATATTTACAATTTCACGGAGAAAAGCCCAGCAGAGAGCCTATGACAACTATATATCAAAGCTGTGTCCCGGACAGATTATACCGTGTGCTGTCACGCATATTGACCGTTTCGGCGCTTTCTGTGATATAGGCTACGGCATAAGTGCCCTGCTGCCCATTGACTTTATTTCTGTATCAAGAATCCACAGTCCTGCCGACAGATTTTATGTGGGGCAGAATATCTATGCCTGTATAAAAAGCTGTGATGCAAACGGAAGAATAGTGCTTACCCACAAGGAACTGCTGGGTACCTGGCTGGAAAATGCTGCATATTTCAGACCGGGCACAACCACAACAGGTGTTGTGCGCAGCATAGAGCCATACGGTATTTTTATCGAACTCAGCCCCAATCTTGCAGGGCTTGCAGAATGCTGTGAGGGTATAGAAACAGGAGATGTGGTAAATGTTTACATAAAAAACATACTGCCTGATAAAATGAAGATAAAGCTGGTGATTATGAGTACCCTTAAAAATGATGATTATATACCCGAAACCAGGTATTTTTTAACAGACGGAATTATAAAACACTGGAAATATTCCACCGAAAACTGTAATAAAAATATCGAAACATTTTTCTGACTTTCAACGGACTTATATTATCTTCCGTATTTTACCGCAAACAAAAAGGCTCCGCAAAAACGGAGCCTTAATTTTTATTTGATTGTTCAACAGATAAAAATCCGTTGTCTGCAATGACAAAGATTAAGCCACAAGCAGATATATAACCGTTGCAACAAGACCAAGACCGAACAGCAGCAGGCTGTATGTAAGGCTTTCTGTAACCTTGAATGCAAGTGCAGGAACACCTTCCTCTTCTTTTGTCTTTTTGCCTTCCCAGAATGTAAGCGGAACTTTTGCATCTTTGAAGAACAGCTTGCGGATGATAAGCAGTACAAATTCAGGAAGTTTGTCGATAACACGGCCGATAAAGCCGAAAACAAACGGAAGAACTGTGAACACCAATGGTTTCCATACAAGGTTTTCCACTGTAAGTTTCTGATTCCAAGGATTAATGTATTTTTTATCCTTTGTGATAACTGTAAACTGTGCAACAACAAAGTAGAGCACTGCGCCGATTGCAAGGGAGATTACAGCACCTTTAAGGTTAACCCGGCTGAAGTAATGCACAGCGTGGTCAAGGGCGTGAACACCCATAAAGTCGCTTGTCAGAGCAGCAAGTCTGTCAAGTGTCTGGTGTGGCAGAGCGCCGAACACAAAGATAAGTGCAGAAACTGTGCCGATTACAACGCTTGTGCGCTTTGAAACATATGGTTTGTGAAGATGCCATTCCTTTACCGGATTCTTTACAAACAGACAGATAAACAGTTTTGTCATATATGCCACTGTAAAGCCGCCGCTTACAAGGAAGATAATTTCAGCAAACTGGAAGAATCCTGTTGCACCATGTACTTCGTGGAGTAAATGGATATGTTCCACAATACCTTCGTGCAGCAGGGTTTTGCTGATGTAACCGTTGAAGAAAGGCACACCCATAATGCCAAGTGCTGCTGTGCCAAAACAGGCTGTGAGCACCTTTTTGCCCCTGCCGAAGCCCTGTATTTCATTCAGATTGAGGCTGTGTGTGTTCTGATAAACAATACCTGCACAGGTAAAGAGCACAAGTTTTATCATTGTGTGGTTTATCATATGGAGCACTGTACCGTAAGCTGCAATTGCACCGTGTTCGCCCAGGAACTGTGTCATGGCTACACCTATTACGATAAATCCAATCTGTGACATAGAGGAATATGCCAGTGTTTCCTTAAGATTTGTGGACATAAATGCGCACAGAGCACCAAGGAACATTGTGAGGATACCGATTACGAGCACAAACATTGCCCATTTTTCGTTGCCTCTCATAATGCGGCCTGTAACCACGATTGCACCAAATACGCCTGTTTTGATGAGAATACCGGAAAGTGCAGCACTGGCCGGAGCAGGTGCTGCAGGGTGAGCCTTAGGCAGCCAGCCGTTGAGCGGGAACATACCCGCTTTTGCTGCAAACCCAAAGAAAATAAGGAATGCAACAATAAACAGTGTGTTTTCATTTTCAAACAATGCCGCGGCTGTGCCAAGTTCGTCGATAACTGCTGTGCCTGTAACAGATGTAAGCCAGAAGATACCGCTGAGTGTTGCAAGACCACCGATTACCGCTACAGACAGATAGCTGTTGCCTGCGTCGATGGATTCTTTATCCTGATTGTGAACAACCAGCGGATAGCTTGCAAAGGACATTGCTTCAAAGAATATGAACACTGTGTAAAGGTCATTTGCAAGGAAGATACCCAGTGTTGCACCAAATGTGATTGCCCAGAAACTGTAGTATCTTCTGAGATTCTGTGGTGCGTGGTCAAAATATTCATCGGAGGATACGCTGGAGCCAACCCAGATAAGACTGGTTGCAACTGCCTGAAGAATGCCGAAGCCATTGATTTTGAAGCTTACACCAATACCTGCAAACCAGGTAAGTGTAACAACCTGGCTTTCAACCATAGAAAGATTGAACATCATAAATATACACAATGCAAGTTCTGCGATGGAAACCGCAACCATCATAATATTGAGTTTTCTGATATCCTTTACCGCAAACGGCACAAAGCCCATAAGCACAGGAACAAAAACCATAAGCAAAAGAATCATTCTAATATTCATAATTAAAATACTCCTTTCGCTACTGTTTCAAGGAAATTGAACAAAGGAGTTGCCCAGAATGTTACAGAAACCATTACAGCTGTAATAACCGCCATTGGCCCCCACAGTTTTGCAGGTGCTTCTTTAACATGGTCAAGGCTTTCCATATCAAAGCCTTTGGACGGGAAGTATGCCTTTGTGATAATTTCCAGAAGATAAATTGCTGTCATAAATGCAGAGAACATCAGTGCACATACACCGAGGAACGGCAGTATGTTGTCTGCGCTCATTTCCCCTACTGCTGCTGTTGCAAGTGTGAATTTGGAGATAAAACCTGCAAGCGGCGGAATACCGATAAGGGAAACGGAAGAAATTGTGAAGAGAGCAAAGGTTTTTGGCATTTTGTGTGCAAAACCTTCAATTTCATCCACAAATTCCTTGTGGTTTGTGTAGAGAATTGCGCCTGCTGTGTAGAACAGCACAATTTTTACAATACCGTGGAACAGCATATGGCTCATACTGCCTTTAAAGCTGTCTGCAGTCATAAGTGTGATGCCGAATACGATATAAGCCAGCTGGCTTACTGTGGAGTAAGCAAGACGGCGTTTGAGATGACGGCTTCTCACTGCAGACCAGGAACCGAAGCACACTGTGATGATTGCCATAGTCATTACCACATTCTGTACCCATGTACCTCTGAGAAAGTCAGGGCCGAAGAAGTAGTATGTTGTACGCATAATTGCAAATACACCAGCTTTAACAACTGCAACAGCGTGAAGAAGTGCTGTAACTGTTGTAGGTGCAACGGAAGCTGCAGGCAGCCAGCCGTGAAGCGGGAAAACTGCTGCTTTTACCCCAAAGCCAAGGAACATAAACAGGTATGCAACCAGCAGAACAGGTTCGTTTACTGTTACGATGCCGCCATAGCTGAATTCGATGCTGCCGTTGTAGAACAGCATAAGCATCATGCCCACGAAGGAAAGGCTTGCGCCGCCAACAGAGTAGATGAGGTATTTTTTACCTGCGTACTCTGCGCGTTTGTCCATTGAGTGCATAACCAATGGAAGAGTTATAAAGGTAAGTGCTTCGTAGCAAAGATACATTGTGAGCATATTTGCACTGAAAGCAAGACCCACAGTAACGCCGAAGGTCATAAGGTAGAATGCAAAGAACTTCTGCATTTTACCTTCGTGCTTCATATATTCTGAAGCATAAATCGTAGCAAGCGGCCACAAAAAGCTGACCATACCTGCAAAAACGCAGCCGAGACCGTCAATTTTAAATCTTATGTTAAGAGTATCTGTAAAGCTGAATACATTTACAGATGCTTCTCTCATCAAAAACAGCATTGCAAAAACGATAACGCTGTTGATTGCCGTACAGATGATAGAGTATTTTGTGCGTTTTTCATCATTTTCAAATCTTATGTGCAAGGATGCATAGCCCAGTGCCATAGGAAGCAGTACAGGCAGTAAAACAAGATAATTATTCATACGTCTGTCCCCTCCTTATAAACCAACTGATGCAACAATGCCGTTTATGATATCCATAACAGCAGAAGGATATACGCCGATAACAAATATAAGTGCTGTAAGGATAAGCATAGGAACAAACATTGTAACACTGATATCGCAGTTTTCTGTGATTTCAAGGTCCTTGTGTGCAAAGAGTGCCTTGCTGCTTACAGACCAGATATAGCCTGCTGTCAGCAGTGCGGAAATCATAATTGCCGCAAAACCGATTTTGCCGAGCACGCTGAAATTAGCTGTCAGTGCGCCCTGTGCAAGATAGTATTTGCTGATAAACCCGCCTGTCAGCGGTACACCTGCAAGGGACATACCTGCAAGTGTGAAAAGTGCAAATGTTTTTGGCATTGCTTTGCCAAGACCTGTAAATTCACCCACATAAGCTCTGCCTGTTTTATATGTAACTGCACCGGATGTGAGGAACAGAACATTTTTGGACAAAGCGTGGAAAATAATCTGCAGGATTGCACCTGCAAGACCAAGAGCTGAAAGTGTCATAACACCGAATACAGCATAGGAAACCTGACTGACACTGGAGTATGCCACACGGCGCTGGAAAAGTTTTTCCTTATAAGCCATCATAGAGCCCATAAAGATTGTTGTAATGGAAAGTGCAAGTACAGCAAACTGTACCCATGTACCCATAAGGATTTCTTCCCCAACAACAAAATATACAATTCTGATAATTGCAAGAACACCTGTTTTTGCAATGGCACCGCTGAGCACAGCGCTTGCAGGTGCAGGAGACTGTACATAGGCGTATGGTATCCAGGAGTGCAGCGGGAACATACCGGCCTTACAGCTGAAACCGATGATTGCTATAAATATGATGACAAGTTCCAGTGGAAGTGTTGCATCTGTTGTAACAAGTGTACCGCCTGCAACAAATCGTTTGAGGATAATATGGTCGCTGCCATAATATGCCATAATTGCAACAAGACCGCAGAGAGCGCCAAAAATTGAGTAATAGATATATTTTTTTGCTGCTGCGATGCTGTTTCTGGACTGATTGTTGAGCACAAACACAAAGCTTGTCAAACTCATCATTTCAAAGAATGTGTAAAATGTAAATGGGTTGTCTGCGCAGGAAACACCAATTACAGCACCCAGTGCCATAAGGTAAAAGCCCATAAAGCGTTTTACATTTGGCTGTGTTGTGAAATATTCACGGCTGTATATGTTTACAAGCAGTCAGATTGCCGCAAACATTGTGGAGAAAAGTGCAGCAACCGCATCAACGGAAAAGCTGAGTGTCATACCCATTGGCAGAGTGAACATTGTGCATCTGCTGCCAAAGTTTACAATGGCCGAAACCGCTGTAACTGCTGCTGTAACAGCAATAACCGCTGTTGTAAAGTTGTTTACTTCTTTATACTCTTCAATTTTTGAGAAAAGAAGACCTGCACCTGAAAGAATCGGCAGGATAATTGCGAATACAGTTAAAAATTCCATATCTACCGTCCTTTCCTTACAACAGACCCATACC
>JAFSCM010000106.1 GCA_017436765.1 Oscillospiraceae bacterium | reverse complement strand
ATGCCGAAAGCTTTGATAAGGGCGGACATAAGGATGTAAAGCAGACCTGCGGCAACAACACCGCCGCATGCGTATGGCAGCATTTCTGTGTTTGCCATTGCCTGTCCGTCAGGTCCCAGCAGCTTTGGGGCAACTACCTCAAAACCGCCAAGAAATACAAAAGATGAACCGAGAAAAGCAGGAACCTTTCTTTTGGTAATAAAGTGGAACAGCAGTGTGCCCACGCCTGCAGCAAAGAGGGTTGTGGATATATTTAACCCTGTGATGAGCGGAACCAGAACTGTGGCACCGAACATTGCGAAAACATGCTGGAAACCAAGCAGAAGGTTCTTTGGTGTCATCTCCGGCAGAATTCTTTGTTTTTTCATAAGTAAATTCTCCTTTGTGTAATTAACATATTTTAACCAACACTATTTTAGCAGAAAAAGCGACACAGTAAAAGATTTTTTTGAAAATTTTTATGTTTAATATCTGTTTTGAATGTATTTATATATGGAATTTATAAAGCTTTTAACACTGATTTTTCACAAACAGCTTTGTTTTGACGGACAAAAGGCCTTTGATTTTCACAGATTCTTAATAAAATTAACATAAAATGTGATAAAAGGCAGATGAAAAAAGCTATTGTTCACACAATGTTATTGATATGAATACTGCCCGAAGATATAATATGTAATATATTTAACAGGAGAAGGAAGGTTGTTATTTCACTTTATACATGTTTGGTTAAAAGGAGGAAATGTATAATGACAAGAAAGTTCAGAACAAAATTACTGGGAATTACGGCAGGTATATGTATTGCGTTATTTGCAATGCCTGCAACAGTTTTTGCAACAGGTGTTGCAAAGGCGTCCCCGTCTCCGTCCCCTACACCGTTGCCTACACCGAAGCCAAAGACAGAAATTTCAATAGGTTCGGAATATAAAAAGGTTTATGACGGCAAGGAGATTTCAAAATCCGATGTACTTGCTCTTGTAAGTGACAAGTCAGGAAACGGAGTTTCAAAATTTACATATAAATGGTACGATGACGACGGTGAAAAAATGAGCAGCAACCCTGTTGATGCAGGCGAATACAAACTTGTTATCACAGTGTCGGACAAGGACCCTGTTTATAAAGGCACAGCAACAGTTAAATACATAATTAATAGTCGTCCGCTGGAATGGGATACAAGCGGCCTTAAAGCGTCAAAACCTTACGACGGCACAGCAGCAGCGGCAACCGTAAAAGGTGAATTGATTGTGAACGGAATTATTGACGGTGATGATGTGTTTATCAGCTTTGACAATATTGAAGTGGCAGATTTTCCAAATGCAGAGGTTCAGCGCACAGTTCTGCCTGTAACCATAGAAGGTGCAGAGCTTAAAGGCGATGATGCGGACAACTATATTCTGCCAAAAAACGGACCTGAAATTGAAGCGTCCATAAGAAAAGCACATATCACAGAAATAACATTCCCTGACAATGACAACAGATACCGTGCAGTTGTGGAAGAATCCGTATATGTAAACGAAGCACTCAGCGCCGGTGGCTTTGAAACAGAAGATTCCGTTAAAGGTGCCCTTAAGGAAAAGGCTGCTGCAGATTTAGCAGATAAAAAAGATATCAGCACAACATATTACACAGCGGTTCTTCAGGTATATAAAGACGGCGAGTGGGTTGATGTAACAACAGAAAACAATCCTGCTGACGGCACACCGGTTGTTCTGCCATATCCTGAAGGTACAAAGAATTCCTCCCATGATTTTGTGGTTTATAAGATGAAAACACAGGGGGATGACGCAGGCCTTATCGAAGTGTGGGCACACACTGAAAAGGTGGAAGGCCTTGAAATAACACTTTCACAGGGCGATCCTATGATTGTGGCAGCTGTTCCTTCAAATCAGCTGAACAAAGGCGTTCTGCTTGGCATAGGCGGGGCAGTTGTTGCGGTACTTGCAGCGGTGATATTCTTTAAACTTCTCAGAAAAGACCGTGAAGACACAGATGAACCGGAACAGCTTCCTGAACATACAGAAAAATAAATAATTTTTTATAAAAGGGGGCGCAGAAGCCCTCTTTTATTGTATAATTAAATAAAAATATTACTTATTGTAAAGGTTATTATGAAAAAACGACTGAAAAGGATAATTATTGCAGCAACTGTACTGGCTGCGGTGTGTATTGCTTCTGTGTGCATATATACAGGCGATTATTACAGGGCAGACGAAACTGCTGTTATGGCACTGGAAAGTACAGAGACAGTGTCGGTGGAGATAAAAGATGATATGGCAATTTTCCGTCCTGACAATACAGAAGCAGGTTTTATTTTCTACCCGGGCGGCAAAGTGGAATACACAGCCTATGCACCGCTGATGCAGAAACTGGCAGAAAATGGCATAGCCTGCATAATAACAAAAATGCCATTTAATCTGGCGGTTATGGATGTCGGCGCGGCAGACAAAGCAAAAGAGAGAATTGCCGATACTGACAGCTGGTATATAGGCGGTCATTCTCTTGGCGGCAGTATGGCAGCGAGCTATATTGACAAAACGGAAAATAATTTTGAAGGTCTTGTTCTGCTGGCAGCCTACTCCACAGCGGACATTGCTGATAATGATATTGAAGTGCTGTCCGTATACGGAGACACGGATGGAGTGCTGAATATGGAAAAATACAGGGAATATTATCCCAATCTCCCTGAAAATACGCTGGAAAAGGTGATAGCTGACGGCAACCACTCACAGTTCGGCAGTTACGGGGCGCAGGAAGGCGACGGTATCGCGGGGATATCCGCACAGGCGCAGCTTGAAATTACAGCGGATGCGATTATTGAATTTATAAAGGAATAGCCTGCAGCAAAAATAAAAGGTGTCTGCCGCCGGCCACACTTTAGCGGCCTCCCAACAAGAAAACATAACCCTGATTTCAGACACAAAAAGGCTGCTGCTGTGTTATCGGCACTTGCATTACACAAAGTAGTGCTGCGTGCCTCTGCCTTGCAGCAGCACTTTTTCTGTAAAAACAGGCAAAAATGTATCCGCCATATCACAGTAATGCGATATGGCGGGTAGTTATGTTTTCTTATCGGGATGCCGCTTTGCAGACACCTTTTTATGAGTGTAAAATCAATCGCCGTTGTTGCGGAACAGTGCCACGGCAATAATTACAAAAGCAATCACGGCAGCGGCAATGCCAAGCATAAACACCATACTGAAAGCCATAACATTCTCCTTTAAATGTAAAAAAGTTCTGTTTGGATTTATTTTAAATTGCAGCGGTGAAAAAATTGTGTCGCACCTGTAAAAAAACACAGTGTCGACGGTAAATCGGTTGATAGTTATGGTGTAAAATAATACTATAAAACTGTGAGGTGAATATTATGTATGAAATTGATAAAGAAAAATTTGGCAGTTTTGTGGCACAGCTGAGAAAGGAAAAAGGTTACACCCAGAAGGAACTGGCGGAAAGGCTTTTTATATCGGCAAAAGCTGTAAGCAAATGGGAAACAGCGGTAAACCTGCCGGATACAGCAATGCTTATGCCTTTGGCGGAGGTGCTGGATATTTCCGTCACGGAATTGCTTTTATGCAAGCGTACAGAAAACAATATGTCTGTCAACCAGGTGGAAGATGTTGTAAAGACAGCTATTGCCCTTTCTGATGACAGCAGGCAGCGAAGTGTTCAGAGTAAAAAGCACAATATTGCGGTTATCGCTATACTTGTGTTTACTGTAATAATCGAGCTGGTTATGGTCGGCGCAAGAAATCTGCTCAATGACGATATACTGACTTTTGAAGTAATTGCTTTTGTGGCCTGTATCTACTTTTTTATCTTGGCAAAGGAAAAGCTTCCGGCATATTATGATGAGAACCGTATATCAACATACAGCGACGGTTTTTTCAGAATGAATGTGCCATTTCTTACCTTTAACAATTCCAACTGGCCACATATTGTAAAGGTGGGGCGCATCTGGGCAGCGGCATCAATGATAATTATGCCTGTGGCATACATCCTTACAGATATATTTTTACCGCAGATGTGGATGGCGGCAGATTTTGTTTTTATACTTCTGTTTTTGTGCGGATTATTTGTGCCTATGTATATTGTTGGCAAAAAATATGAATAATTTCTGCATAATGCTGCTTTCTGTGTCGTAAAACAGCACATTTATTGACAAAACATAATAAATATTATAATATAATAATCTACACGAATTTTACAGAAAGGGGATAGAGATATGTCAATTACAGTAAACCGTGCCGCAAGACACGAATACTTTGTGCTGGAAACATACGAAGCAGGCATTGAACTGTTCGGGACAGAAATAAAATCTATCCGCAACGGTTCTGTAAACCTGAAAGAGTCCTGGGCGGATATCCAGAACGGTGAAGTTTTTGTATACGGCATGCATATCAGCCCGTACGAAAAAGGCAACATCTTCAACCGAGACCCTTTCCGTGTGCGCAAACTGCTTTTGCACAAAAAAGAGATAAACAAGCTTCTGGGTAAACTTAAGCAGGATGGTCTTACACTTGTTCCGCTTTCCCTTTACTACAAAGGTCCTCGTGTAAAGATGGAACTTGGCCTGTGCAAAGGTAAAAAGCTTTATGACAAACGCGATGATATGGCAAAACGCGACGCACAGCGCAATATCGACCGCGCAATGAAGGATTTTAACAGACGTTAAATCTTCACCGACTTACTGTCATAAATGGTGTAAAAAACCGTTTATATATGGGGGCGTATTGGCTTCGACAGGGAGTTTGCAGTGAGGGCAGCAGGTAGTGGTGGGGCAGCACTTTAATCGCCCCGAAAAAATAAACGCTAATCGTAACGAATTAGTAGCTGCTTAATTAACAGCAGCCGTCATGCCCTGTTTTCTATCGGCAGGGGTCATGGCGTGACGCAGATAGAGCCCGTGAACGAGCCTAAGCTTTGCGGCACGTCACGCATTTATGAAGCTACCGACCATACAGCCTGTTTATCGGCTTGTATGCGGGGGAATCTCTGTAGATAAACTAAACTTGTAGATACCGTCATGAATAGCTTTTTGGACACGGGTTCGACCCCCGTCGCCTCCACCAAATTTTAAGAAACGAAAAACCCAGATAAACAGCGGATTTTCCGCTATTTTACTGGGTTTTTTGCTGTTTTGTAAAGGATTTGAAAAGGATTGAAAAGCGATTAAAAGTTGCGGAAATTGACACAGTGCTGACACAGTATTGACACAGTAAATCACTTGAGCATAGTGAAGGTGTTGAGCGCGTTGGCTGCAATCTCCAGCTTTGAGGTGCGTATATGTGTGTATATGTTTTTTGTTGTGGAAATATCGGCGTGGCCCATAAGAGTCTGTGCCAGTTTTTCATCTATACCAGCCTCGTATAAGATGGTGGCATAAGCATGGCGCAGCTGGTGAAGGGTGGCTGTGATGCCGATTTCTCTTTGATATGCAGCATAACCCTTTGTAAGCTGAGATTGTGTATATGGCTGT
>JAFSCM010000013.1 GCA_017436765.1 Oscillospiraceae bacterium | reverse complement strand
TATTTTTTGACATAAAAACAAAAAAGCGACAGGAAACCTCATAAATTCCTATCGCTTAACTTTTGCTACAAATTGTTTATATAAAAAACAAATCCGAGCCCTTCGCCGATTGGCAAAAAGTTCGGATAATGTTGCTTTGGTGCACCATCAGGGACTCGAACCCGGGACCCACTGATTAAGAGTCAGTTGCTCTACCAACTGAGCTAATGGTGCATTTTTGTTAGCAAAAATTATAATATCACTTAAAACACTTTTTGTCAACTATAATTTGTTGATATAAAAGAAAAAATGGTTGCTGATATTTTAAGTTACATAATCATATATCTGTGTTATAATCTGTACATACTTATAAATCTCATATACAAACGGAGATAAATTTATGCCGAACATTACAGAAATAACCGATTTCAATGCTCCTGAGCTGGATGTGTATGCCCGTCTCAGTGAGAGACAGCTTGCCCGTTATTACGAACCGCAGACAGGGCTGTTTATTGCCGAAAGTCCAAAGGTAATACAGCGCGCCATCGACGCAGGCCACACACCTGTATCCTTTCTTATGGAGAAAAAGCATGCGGACACACAGGCAGCAGATATAATTGCGCAGTGCACCGATACACCTGTTTATACCGCCGAATTTAATGTGCTTACACAGCTTACAGGCTTTGAGCTTACACGGGGGATGCTTTGCTGTATGCGCCGCAGGGAACTTCCTGCAGTGGAGGAAATCTGTAAAAACGCAAACCGCATTGCAATCCTTGAAAATGTTATGAATCCTACCAACATCGGTGCAATTTTCCGCTCTGCAGCGGCACTCGGCATGGATGCGGTGCTGCTTACATCAGGCTGCAGCGACCCGCTTTACCGCCGTGCTTCCCGTGTAAGTATGGGCACAGTGTTTCAGATTCCGTGGACATATCTTGACGGGGACAGCACACAGTGGATGAAACAGATTAAATCCCTCGGGTTTAAAACTGCTGCCATGGCGCTTAAGGAAGACACCGTAAATATAAACAATCCACAGCTTATGGCAGAGGAAAGACTGGCGATAATTCTGGGCACCGAGGGGGACGGCCTGGCGGACTGTACCATAGACGGCTGTGACTATACGGTTAAAATTCCTATGACCCACGGTGTGGATTCCCTCAATGTTGCGGCGGCAAGCGCGGTGGCATTCTGGCAGCTGGGAAAACACAGTGATTAATAAAATATCCAAACCACTCTGATTGCTTATTCAGGGCGGTTTTCCTTTTGTTTGTGTTGAATTTGTAAACAATATATTAAAACTGTTGACTTTTGTGGTCTACAAGTGTAGACTTAAAATCAACAGAGGTCTACAACTGTAGACTTGTGCACACGGACAATCCGAAAAGGAGAAATATTATGCAGAAATACCGTCTTTCCGAAAGCGAATACCGCTTTGTAAAAATAATATGGGACAACCAGCCAATGCCGTCAGCATTATTGGTGGAAAAAAGCCTTGAAATTCTCGACTGGAAAAAATCCACCACCTACACAATGCTCAAGCGCCTTTGTGAAAAGGGTGTGCTTAAAAACGAAAACAGCACGGTAACCACCCTGGTATCACGCAGCGAGGTGGAAAAATACCAGTCCTCCCACATTGTAAACGAAACCTTTGGCGGCTCTCTGCCAAACTTTATTGCTGCATTTATGCAGGACAAAAAACTGACAAAGGAAGAGGCAGAAAAGCTCAAACAGCTTATCGACAGCTACAAGGAATAGGAGGTGCACCATGGCATTTTTTGATTATATCCTTTCTCTGTCACTGAAGGGCAGCGTGCTTATTGCGGCTGTAATACTTATAAGATTTTTTATAAAAAAATACCCCAAAAGATATTCCTATGCGCTCTGGTGTGTTGTGTTTTTCAGCCTTGCAGTACAGATAACCCTGCCAACGACCGTAGAAAATCCATTCAATACCCCGCAGCAGGCGGCGGTATATACCTACGAGGCAATCACCGAAACCTATACAGGAGAGGTGGAAATACACCATTCCGATACAGCCGAATACACACAGGCGGTAAGTCAGGGTATTGTGCCTGTACAGACACAGACAGAAAATTATGTGATAACTGCAAAGGATACCCTTGAACAGCCAAAGACAGTAGGCGAAATTGTTCTGCCGAAGCTGCATATTGTGTGGATGCTTGGCGTTATGGCGCTATTTGCTTTGTATCTCAAAAATGTGGTGGATATTATAAGTCTGCTGAAATTCAGTATTCCGTACAGGGAAAATGTTTATCACAACGAATATATAAAAACTCCCTTTACCTTCGGAATTGCAAAACCAAAAATCTACCTGCCTGCAGATATGGACAAGGCACAGGAGAAATATATCCTTTCCCACGAAAATGCACATATCCGCCGTTTTGACCATATTGTCAAACCGCTGTTCCTGTTTATAACGGTTCTCCACTGGTTTAATCCGCTGGTGTGGATTGCCTTTGGTATGATGACAAGGGATATGGAACTGTCCTGCGACGAAAAGGTTATCGGCAGATATGAAGGGGAAGATAAAAGGGAATACTGCACAGCCCTGCTTAACTTTGCCCTTAAAGACAAGCCTTACAAGATGAGCGCCGTGCTTTTCGGCGAGAGCAACTGCGGCCGGCGTATAAAAAATGTACTTGATTTTAAACAGCCAAAGAAAATTGCAGCGGTTGTTCTGGCAGTTGTTATTGCCGTGGTGGCACTTTCCACAGTGGCAACAACAGAAAAACAGGAAAAGGAAAATACCTTTATCGGTATGTCGGCAGAAGAGCTTGACAGGGCCGTGCCTTATTCCGATGAAGAACAGCTTATGATATGGCAGGCTATGGACACACTGTCTGACAGTGATGTTGAAGTTTTTCTTGAGCAAAAAACAGAAAAATACTGCGCAGAATCTGATTTTGCGGTATTAAGTGATATCTCCGTGCATCAGGACCACCTGACACTTGTGTACAATGAAAACAGAAAGCCTCTGCAGAATACCGCAGTGCACATCACTCTGCAGCTGCTGCCCTATGATACGGCTGATATAAAAACCGAGGCGGAAAAGTATGTGACAGATATGCTGGAATGGCTGCGGGAGGAAAGCGCTTTTTTCAGCTTCAAGGTGGAGGCCGTGGGTTACACTGTTGAAAATGAAGGCAGCGGCAGGATTGCCCACAGCGATGCCGATGTAACCGACAGTTTTGAAAACCCTGCAATATGGCTGAACCGGCGTTCAAAAGGGCCGAAAGTATGGTACGCAGCACAGAGCGAAACAGAACTCAGTGCACAGAAAATTGCCTTCAATGCGGTTAAAGGCAACAAGAGCTTTATGCTTAAAAAATTCGGCATAACAGACGGAAAAACTCTCAGGATGGAATATCATATCGAGGATGATTACTTTCTTGCGGGTAGCGGCGGCACAGAAGAAAAACTGGCAAAGCAGACAGCAGATTTGAACAATATGTACGCCAATATCAGCGAAAAGGTACTGCTTCATAAAGATGTAAGAAAGTATATCGAAATAAACGGTATAGAAAAGGCGGTTATCGCGTTCAGTCACCGCTTCCTTGAAAACGGTGTGGCAGAGTTTCCTCTGGCTGTAAGCAGCGCGGAATTCGTCCCGGATTACGATGTCAATGAATATGACAGCCTGCCTGAATATACCGAAGACGGCATACCGATTGATGAAATCAAACAGTACCCGGGGCATATTGCAGTTGTCCCGCAGGAAAAAGATATATATTACACAACTGTGGGTACAAGCTACTTCAATGATGCGGTGTTTATCGGAGACAGCATAGCAGAAGGTTTGAGAATATATACAAATTTGGATAATTCCCTTGCGCAAATTGCGGATTTTGTCACAATGGCAAACTATATGCCTTATGAATTTATGGAAGCAAAGCTGTGGAACGGCGACAGCACCGCCACAGGCCTTGAACATACCATAAATATGAAACCGAACAAGGTGTATATCCTTATGGGAACAGACGCCCTTGCATTTACGGATGAAAAGGATTTTCTTTCGGGATATCTGGATATGGTAAAGGCGTTGAGAGCAGCTTTGCCTGACAAGGATATCTACATCTGCAGTATACCGCCGGTCAGTGCGGATTATGTAGGGACAAAACCTGTTTTCAAAAGCCTTGGCTACATCAACGGTCAGCTTGAAAACTTTGCAAAGGACAATGAAGCATATTATATCAACCTCCACGAAATACTTGCCGATGACAGCAAGT
>JAFSCM010000105.1 GCA_017436765.1 Oscillospiraceae bacterium | reverse complement strand
CTGCCCAAAAACAGCTTGAAAAGGTGTTTTCCTTCACAGCGGCTGTCAGTCTGCCCGCTATGGCGTATATATGTATCTTCAGGTGCGATATACTATCTGTTCTCTTCGGCATGAACGGGGCCCAGACACAGGTTGCTGCCCGGCTGCTGGCCATACTCTTGTCTTCGGGTGTGTTCTGCTGTTTTGTTTCGGTGTTCAACTCCGTTCTCTACGCAGCAGGAAAATCCGATACGGTATTCTCAATACTTGTAAAGGCATCTGCCGTAAGATGCGCAGTCAATTATGTCCTGTGCGCAGTTCCGGGCATAAATATTAAAGCCTTTGCTGTATCAGGCAGCATTTTTTACACAATAATATTTATACTCAGTGTAAAAAGCATAAAAAGACTGAATATAAATTTTTCTTTGACAGGAATTTTTCTGCTTCCCTGCGCAGCGGCTGCAGTTTCGGGGCTGTCCATCTGCATTGTGACGGACAGGATGCTCTGCTGGCTGCCTGTTTTTCTCAGACTGTTCTTTTCGGCTGTAATATTTTTTCTTATCTATATTTTGATTCTGATTGCCGCAGGTTTCAGGTTGATATCTGCGGATGAAAATAGTAAAATATATAAAGAATAAAATTTGTATACCAAACTGCAGGAGAATGAAAAATGGAATTTCAGATTAAAGACAGATACGATATAAATGACCTTCTGAAGATAATAGAAATGCTGCGGGACCCGGTAAACGGCTGTCCGTGGGATAAGGTTCAGACACACAAATCCATCCGCAAGAACTTTATCGAAGAAACATACGAAGCCATCGAGGCAATAGACACAGACGACAAGGAACTTATGCAGGAGGAACTGGGCGATGTGCTTATGCAGGTGCTGCTCCATGCACAGTTCGAAGCGGAAGAAAAGGTTTTTGATTTCGGCGATGTTGTAAACGGCACAGCGCAGAAGCTGGTTATCCGTCACCCGCATATCTTTGCAGGCTTTGACAACAGAACCGTTGACGGCGTGCTGCAGAAATGGGAGGAGATAAAGCAGCAGGAAAAAGGACAGAAAACTGTAAGCGAAACACTGGACGCAGTACCGAAAAGTTTCCCTGCCCTTATGTATGCCCAGAAACTGCAGAAGCGTGCTGTGGCAGGCGGCCTTATGGAATATGATGCAGAGAAAACAATACAGTCGCTGCACGCACAGCTGGATGCAATAAGCGCACAGCTTGCAGCGGGTGAAAACTGCGCAGAACTTATGGGAAGACTGCTTTTTGACACAGTTGGCCTGGCTGCTGCAGCCAAAACTGACGCAGAAGAAGTTCTTGGTCTTGAAAATGCCGTAAAACTTGAATATTTTAAAAAATTAGATGTGAAATGATTAAATTTTATATTGCAAATGTTATGTCTTTTTGGTAAAATGTAAGCCGTCACTTTGAGCAGAATTCAAGAGAATTAAATAAACAGCCGGAGGGTGGTTAGACTCTGGCAAAAGGAGATTAAAATGACAAAAGTAGATTTGATTGCACAGGTTGCAGAAAAAACAGGCTGCACAAAAAAAGATGCAGAAAAATCTGTAACAGCAGTTCTTGACACAATTACAGAAAACCTTGTAAAAGGCGAAAAAGTTTCTTTGGTAGGTTTCGGCACATTTGAAGTTAAAGAAAGAGCAGAAAGAATGGGTCACAACCCAAAAACAGGCGAAGCAATGAAAATTGCTGCAAGCAAGGCTCCTTCCTTCAAAGCAGGCAAAGCTCTCAAAGATGCAGTTGCAAAATAATTATCTGTAATTTTAAGCCGATACACCTGTTGTATCGGCTTTTTTACAAAGGAGAAGCATATGAGAATTGACAAGTTTTTAAAGGTTTCCCGTCTTATCAAACGCCGCACAGTGGCAAACGAGGTTGCAGATGCAGGCAGAATCAGTGTCAACGGCAGAGAGGTAAAAGCGTCCTATCAGGTTAAAATCGGTGACGAAATTGAAATTATGTTCGGCACTGCACCTGTAAGGGTAAAGGTGCTCAGCGTTGACAATGTAAACACAAAAGACGGCGCAAGAGAGATGTACACAGTTATAGAATAATCTTTGTTTATCAGGCATATACTGCACAAAAGGGGTGTGGATATATGGCCGATAAAATTTTATCCCAGCATACTGTTTTTATTGAAAACAGAAGGAATATGAAAATCACAGGAGTAGTGCAGGTGGTGGCTTATGATGAATATAAGCTGGTAATAAAAACCGACTACGGAAAGATGACAGTGTCGGGCAGAAACCTGGTTGCCGGACAGATGAATACCGGGGACAGAACAATGGAACTGTCGGGAGATATAAACTATCTGCAGTATCAGGCCAATCACGGAAAAAGCGAGGGAGGTCTGGCAAAACTGCTGCGATGATATTTGAAAGTATAAACTACAGTTTTCTGCTGCAGGATTTTGCATTTGCCATGGCGGTGGGCTTTGCTGTGGCTGTGGTGAATGAAGCTGTCAGCATATTTGTTTACAAAGGCAGACGGCTGGTATTTATAAAGGATATTTTAATGTGTGTTTTCTTTGCCGCAGCGGTTTTCAGCTATGTGGTATCCTTTGCAAACTATCCGGTGGTGCGCATTTACCATATAATTGCCGCTTTTGTGGGATTTTTGTCCTTCAATATTCCGTTTTCAAAATTTTTCCATAAAATTCACGAAAAAATTTTTGGCTTTCTCGGACACAAGATATTGTGCGTTTGCGGCAAAATAAAGCCTGTAATTTGTGTTTTTGCAGGGAAAAGACGGCAAAAGAAAAAAGCACAGCAGGACGCACTGCAAAAAGCGGACTTGAAAAGCGATGAAGTTATGGTATATAATTTATAGTACTGAAGGTGTGCAGAAAGGACTGATGCGGTATGAAAAAGTTTTTCAACATAAAAATCATAGCTGTGCTGTGTGTGGTTACATACCTGACAATCAGCCTTATCAGTGCCCAGTTCGACCTGATGACAAAGCGTCAGCAGCTTGAAATTCTGGAAGAACAGCAGAAGAGAATAGAGCTGGAAACACAGGATATCCAGCGCGTTCTGGAAATTGAAGATGAAGCGGAATATGTGGAACGCGTTGCCAGGGAAAAACTTGGCTATGCAAACCCCAACGAAACAGTCTACAAGGACATCCAGGGCGAAGAATAATGTGGTTTTTAACACCTTGTCTGTGACGGCAGGGTGTTTTTTATTGCAGAAAACACAGTTAAAACCTGCAAAAAAGACAGAAAGACCGTCATCACGACGGTCTCCTGCAAGAGAAAAAGTATATGAGGAAATGCAAGACAACCCGCTCAGCCTGAAAAGCGGCATTGCCTTTGACAGTATACTACCACCTTTCATAAAAAAAGTTTGTCGAAATATGAACAGCATCAGAAATTATTTTTTTAACGGTATTTGTGTACAAAGTGTAAAAATAATAAATAAATCTGTTGAAAAAATATGTGCATTGTGCTAATATACTTGTAAGATACTTCGGTATCAAACTTCACCTCAGGAGGTACAGTCTATGAAGATAAACACAACAGGCAGAAAATGCACATTAAAACCTACTTTCTTGAACAGTGTGGAGGAAAAACTGGGCAAACTTGACAAGTTCTTCCCTGAAGAAGTACAGGCACATGTAACAGTAACTGTTGAAAAAGACTGGCAGACAGTTGAAATCACAATCAAGGACCGCTATGCATCCTTCCGCAGCGAAAAGAGTGCACCAAAAATGGAACTTGCGCTTGAAGCAGCAGTTGAAAAGCTTGAATCAATGATTGTGAAAAACAAAAACAAGATCTCACGCAAACACAAAAACAACAACTACAAGTATGAAGAACTCCCTGTTCTCCCTGCAGGAGAAGAAGAGGAAGAAGAGTACGAAATCGTTCGTAAAAAAGTGTTCAATCTTGAGCCACAGTCAGTTGACGATGCAATTCTGGAAATGAATATGCTTGACCACACATTCTTTATGTTCAAAGATATTGTAACAGGCGAAATCAATGTGGTTTACAAACGCAAAGACGGCAAATACGGCTTGCTTTTACCTGAATAAACACATATAATATAAGGGCTCCGTTACAGGAGCCCTGTTTTGATATATACACGGATATTGCTGTGCTGCGCAAAGTGCAGATACAGACAATACCCCTTTTAAGAAGAAAGAGAGTTATAAATGCAGTATACTTTAATTGCCCCTTGCTATTTCGG
>JAFSCM010000104.1 GCA_017436765.1 Oscillospiraceae bacterium | reverse complement strand
GTTTTTCCAGATACATCTGGTCTTTTTTAATATCTTCGTTACTCATCTTTATCTTCCTCGTCTGTTCTGCCTTTCATTTTATCGCCCACAACATTTGCCGCAAAGTATATTGCCGCAAAAAGTGCGGACGGTTTGCCCAGCTGAATCCACAGCGGCGGTATAGGCGCGGAAACTGCGTCCTGTGCCCAGGTTGGTGTGTAGAAGCCGAAGGCGTAGAGCACACCTGCCACCACAAGGCCGTAAAGCACCGCTGACGCAAGGTGTCTCTGCCAGCGCTTTGCCTTTTTCTCCGCCATCCGTTTAGGGATATATACGGCAGCAAAGAACAGCACCGACATAACCGTCACGCAGATTGCCCTTTCCAGCATCGGATTAAGGTTAAGGCCAAAGTCCATACCGTAGCCCACACGCCAGGCACCTATGGTGATGATTGCACCGCTGGCGATGGCACGGAACAGAATTGGCATAATATCTATGTTTGATTTTCTGCTTTCCATATTGTTTTCCTTTTTTGTAAATATTTTATATATTTATCATAATATCAAAATGTGATTATTACAAGTGCAGTTTTAAAATGTTTGCACCTGCGGTACTGTGTATTTCTTTTTTTGCAGGAACGGCAGTTTTGCCTGTGTGCAATCTGCTATATAAAAACAATGTCATTCTGAGCGACAGCGAAGAATCTCACGGAGATTAGCAATCCCTCCGCCGACAAAGTCGGCACCTCCCTTTACACAAGGGAGGCATTTTATTCTTCGTCTCTTTCGTTCCTCAGAATGACAATTATATTATCTGCAAATTTTATTCATCCACGTGTGGCGCTTTAACTTCCATACCCAGTGGGCAGTCGTAGCCTGCAGCAGCGGAAACCGCAAATTCTGCCTTTGCCTTTTCCAGCAGTTCAGGTTTTGTCATAAGGTCGGCTGCTGTTGCTGCAAGAACCTTTGCCGCATAAAGCACGCCCTTGTGTGCAACGGAAGATTTGCCCATTGCAACATTCTGCCAGCTGTGTCCCGGGTTGCCACTTGCCCAGGTGGTTGCTGTGAACTGTGCTGTCGGTGTAAGCCAGCTTACATCCCCCACATCTGTGGAGCCCGGGCTGAAGTAGTCGCTTGGTGCATAAGGCACAACAAAGTTGTTGAGAGGGATTGTGCCGTTTGCGGAGGCTTCCATAACCGCCTTTTTAACCTCCCAGTTCAGCTGTGCGCCGTCACTTGGCAGCTGTTCGCACACAAATGTGGATTTGATTGCCGCTGCAAAGCTTTCTTCTTTGGCTGTAAACTGCGGAAGTGGTGCTTCGCAGAGGTTTGCATAGATAACTTCTTCCAGTGCGTGGTTGGAAAGTGTGTTGGATGTGCCGTCAATCTGACGCCAGCTTACCTCTGTTTCGGTCATAAGTGCTGCGCCCTGTGCAATTTTGTGCACGCGGTTAAGCAGTTTTTTTGCTTCAGTTACATTTTCGCCGCGGACCATATAGATTGTGCTTGCCTTAGGCTGAACAACATTCGGAGAGATGCCGCCAACATCGCTGAAGGAGTAGTGGATTGAACATTTTTTAGGCATATGCTCACGGATAAACTGCACGCCCACATTCATAAGTTCTGCTGCGTCAAGTGCGCTGCGTCCGTTCTGCGGGTCCCCTGCTGCGTGGGCAGTAAGACCTGTGAAGGTGTATTCAAACTGCATACAGGCCGCGTTGGAGCCTGTTGTAACCTCGTTTACATCGCCCGGATGCCAGCACAGTGCTGCGTCAAGGTAGCGGAACATACCGTCACGGGCCATAAAGGTTTTGCCTGCACAGCCTTCTTCACCGGGGCAGCCGTAAAACACAACTGTACCTTTCAGGTTGCCTTTTTCGATTTCTCTTTTAACTGCGATTGCCGCACCGAGAGAAGCTGCACCAAGCAGGTTGTGGCCGCAGCCGTGGCCGTTGCCGCCTTCGCAAAGCCACTGGCGCTGTGTAGCTTCGGAAACCTGGGACAGACCGCTCAATGCGTCAAACTCACCCAGGATGCCGATCACAGGCTTGCCGCTGCCGAACTTGCCGCTGAAGGCAGTCTTGATGCCGCAGAGATTGGTTTCCACCTCAAAGCCTTCCTTTTTCATAACCTCAACATAAGCTGCTGTGGACTGGAATTCTTCCATTGAAATTTCTGCATATTCCCAGATTTTGTCGGAAAGGTCTGTGATAACCTTTGCCTTTTCTTCTACTGTATTGTAAATTGAGTGTTTCATAACTGTTATGTCCTTTTATTGAAAATAAAATGGGAGAGCAATAAAGCTCTCCCCTTGTTTTAGTGATAATGCATTTACGGGGGAGGTGTAACGGAGGGCGGCAGCGCCCCCTCCTTGTAACAAATATGTATCGCCGCGAAACTTGCCTTGGTACGGGCGCGTTGCACACGGACTTGTGTGCGGTAGCGCTATACTGCTGCGGCGGCAATATGGTACATATTCCCACGTGGGTCCGCTGCATCGTAATCAGCGGCGCTTTTGGTCACTTTTGGCGTCAAAAGTGACGGGCAACGCCCTTGCGGGCATTGGGATGCAATTTCAATTATATTATTTAAAGAACTTTTGACAAAAATTCCTTGAATCGTGGTGTCTGCGGATTGCCGAACATATCTTCAGGCTTGCCGCTTTCCATAACATTGCCCTCTGCCATAAAGAGCACACGGTCGGACACTTCTCTTGCAAAGCGCATTTCGTGTGTAACGATAACGCTGGTCATACCTGTGTTTACAAGGCCTTTGATAACATCCAGAACTTCGCCAACCATTT
>JAFSCM010000103.1 GCA_017436765.1 Oscillospiraceae bacterium | reverse complement strand
CAGAGTGCCGCAGGTTTTGTCTATGCCAAGTACCTTTGCAGCGGTGCCTGTTGCAGCGTTGAGCGCCCTGAGACTGCCCATGCCCAGATTTGCCATGATGATAACACATTCGGCAAACTGGTCAAAACGGGAACTTCTCCAGCCTGCGTCCGTACCGGGAATATATGTGATTTTGTCGCAGGTCAGGCGGAAACCTTCGTTTATAGTGTCACGGAATCTGCAAAGCATGGCATACTCTGACTGTTCTGCATCAGTGAGCGCCCTGCCGGCGTTTTCGTATTTGCTCAATGACAGACTGATTACACTGGCAGTGATACATACAGGTATGTCTTTCTGTGCTATTTCCTCTGCAAGTTCAAAATCCATAGTAAGATTGTTGTGTTCGTCTGCCCATATCAGATGTTCAAGCATATCAACACCGCAGTCAACAGCGGCACGGGCAGTAGCGGTTGTACATACATGTGCAGTGGAAATTTTGCCCAGACGTCTTGCTTCGTCAGCGGCAGCGCGCATCTGCTCGCAGGAGAGCATCTGTGCATGCTGGATAACACCTTTTGTGCCGCCGCCGGTGGCAATAAGTTTTACAAAATCAGCGCCCTGTTTGTGCAGTTGTCTGATTTTTTCAACTGTCTGGTCAGGAGTATCTGTTTCGCCACAGAAAAAGTGTGTATGACCGGCTGTTGTTGTAAGGCTGCTGCCGCAAAGCAGAAGGTCAGGCCCTTCGATTATCCCTTTGCGCACGGCGTTTCTGAGTTCAAACACAATCTCAGGTATAGCGCCGCAGTCTCTTAATACAGTAACCCCGCTTTTAAGGGATTTCTGTATGTTTTCGGCAGCCGTGAGTAATATTTCTCCATAAGAATTGTTGCTTATAAAATCTTCTGCAGATGTGCCGTCCCCCGGAAGAATAGTGTGTACATGTCCGTCAATCATGCCCGGCATGGCAAAGCAGCCGGACATATCAACAACTTGGTATCCGTCTTCGGCAACGGATGTTTCACTGGACCAGGGAACAATGTTTTCGATGATTTTACCGTTAACCAGGATAATACGGTTTTCCTGGGGCTGGTTCATGGAACCGTCATATAACGTTTTAACTTTATAAGCGTATTTCATAAAATACTAATCCTCGTCAATTTTTGAAAAATCAAATCTTTCAAGATATTTAGGATCCGGTGCAGGTGTGAGCAGGCTTACGATAACCAGCACTGCTGTACCGATAATCAGTGTTGCAAAAACTGTTGCAATGCCAAATGGTTTGAAGATTTCCCAGAATATTGTTACAAGGAAAACTGTTGCAGCAGCGGCTGTACCGCCCTGTGGTGTTGCTCTTTTCCAGAACATCATACCGATCATAAGAACGATAAGACCACCTTCCATTGTGTATGCAAAGTAAATCATGGAAAGAATTGATGGGAAGAATGTGATAAGAATGTATGCTGCCACACCAAGTACTACAACTGCAATACGGCTGATGTTGAGCAATGTTTTTTCGTCAGCATCTTTGTTGATGTAACGGCAGTAAATGTCGTTGATAAATACAGATGCACTGGACAGCAGGTAAGAGTCGGCTGTTGTAACAAGAACAGATGTTGTTGCACAGAGAACAGCAAGACCGATAACTGTTGGAAGTGCAAGTTTTGCGATGGACATAACGATTGTGTCTGCATTTGCTTCAGGCACAACTGCTGCACCGAATGTTGCAAATGTCATAATGAGGAAGGAGATGAGCACAACGCCGATAAGCCATGTAAATACTGTTTTTCTCAGTTCTGAACGGTTGCGGCTTACAGCAAAACGCTGCCAGAAGCCCTGTGACATAAATACCAGACAGAATGTTGGCAGCAGGCTGCTGAGTGCATAGTTCCAGCTGAAGGATTTAAGTGGCTGGAAGAAGTTTGCAGGCAGTGTTGCCATAACATTTGCAACGCCGCCGCCTTTTGTTGCAAGCACAGGAACAGCGATGATAAAGGATACAATGATAACAATTGCCTGTACATAGTCTGTGTAAGCAACAGAAACAAGGCCAGCAACGATTGTAATGATAAGAATAAATACAGCTGATACGATAACAGCAAGTTTCTGGTCCATACCTGTAACTACGTTGAGGATGAGACCTGTACTTTTAAGGTTGTATGCAACGATGGAAATTTCGCCTGTAATAAGGATGATGGAAGAGATGAGTCTTGCTGCATCACCGTAACGTGCACCGATAAGTTCACTGATTGTGGAACCTGTCATATGTTTGATGCGTTTATAAAGCAGAACATGTGCAAGCACAGCTACCCAGCCGCCAAAATACATCCAGATAGCGTTGTAACCGCTTGTAAATGCAAGAGCAGCAGCGCCCATAATAGCGCCTGAACCTACATATGTAGCAATAAGTGTACCGGCGTTAACATACCAAGGCAGACCGCCGTCAACTGTAACAAAAATATTGCCTTTTGCGTTCTTTCTGGAACAAACAATACCTATAACGAACATTAAAATAAGATAAGCTAAAATAAAAAACAAATACATAATAATCTCCTTTCGGACCACAATGCAGTAATTGTAATTACTGCCGTACAACAGCCTTAAAAACAACTATAAGGCTATTTTTTTACTCTTTTTACACACATGAGGCAAACATCGCTTTCTGCAAGTGTTTTTGGAAAAGAAACCTCAACGTTGTCAAATGGTGTCAGGATGGAATAATCGCTTTGCATAAGAATGTCGTGACACAGGGTATAAACTTCTTCTTCTGTACATCCGACTTTACGGAAAGCGTTTAAAAGCGGACAGTTTCTGATTTCCTTTTCGGCGTAATCGTCGGTAACCTTTGTAATTGTCTGGTCAAAAACAATTATACCGTTTTTGGAACTCTGATTAAGCAGTGCATCTGCAGCGGTCTGCACATCGCCCATATTCTGGGATTTGTACAATCCGTAATCATAAACCGCCTTTGCAAGAATTTTCTCCGTCTCAAGTTCGGGATGCAGCTCTTTTAGTGTTTTCCATATAAAATACAGAAACAGTCCTCTGTCCTGGATAGCGCCTTCCAGCGCATTTTTCAGATCTTCGCGGGTGATCTCTTTATTCAGGCCGATTTTTTCATGGAATGCCAGAATTCTCTTGTCTGAATCGCACATTTCAATCCCTCCTCTGTTTATAAAATACACTTTTCAACAGTAGACTGTCGACTGTCGACAGTCTTTGTGGTTTTAGAATATCACATTATATTAATGTTGTCAATAATATGAAAAATGATATATTCTATACCAATCTATAAGATATGTTTATAATATTATATGAAACTGTGAAAATGTAATATTATACAAAAATAATATTGATTTAACCTTCTTTTTCATGTATTATTAATACATATAATATATTGAAAGGGAATTATTTTGTGACTTCAGATTTTATACCAGAAATAAACAGAGAGCCACTTAAAGTTCAGGCAGCCAATTACATCAGACATCTGATACTTACCAATTCCTTAAACAGTGGGGACCGCATTGTGCCGGGGAATATAGCATCTGACCTTAAAATCGGGAGAGGTGTTATAAGAGAAGCACTTATGCAGCTTGAAACCGAAGGCCTTGTGACAAATGTGCCCTATAGCGGAAGTTATGTCACAAGTTATACAATGAACGAAATTCAGGAAATCGGTGCTGTGCGCATTATGCTGGAAGCTTATGCAATAAAAAACCAGTATGAGCATATTACCGAGGAGGATTTTGTGTGCCTTGAACAGATATGTGATAGGATTAAAGAATGTGTATTTCAGAATAACATAGTGGGCGTACTCAAATATGATGCAATGTTCCACAGTTATTTTGTAAGAAAAGAAAATAAAAGTGTATTGCTTGACTCGTGGGATGTTTCGTCAGGTAAAATGGCACTTATTTATGTTGCTATGCACCAAAAAGGTTATTCAAGCGATAATACAGCAAAAAACCATTACTATCTTCTGGACAAGCTCAGAAGTTCTCTTGATGAATATCTTGAGGAACTTGATGAGCACTATATGAAGGTTGTCCGTTACAAACCGGAATAATTTTGTTG
>JAFSCM010000102.1 GCA_017436765.1 Oscillospiraceae bacterium | reverse complement strand
TATTCAATTTCGTACGGAACAAAACCGTCTATCTGTCTGCCGTCCAGAGTTTCCAGCTTCGGGTTTGGTATTACAATCTTTGGCGCAGTGAATATGCCGCCTGTTTTACCCATAGGTATATAATCCTTTATTCTGAAAAAGGTCATATTAATATATTCTGTTTTCGGTTTGAGAGGTTTTATTTTTGTGTTGTAATCTTCCCAGCTCATACCGTTGGGCTTATGGTCATAGCTGACTGTATTTGTTCTCATTGTTACAACAAAATAGGCAGGCAGCTCTGCTTTTATTCCCTGAACATAATCTTTCCATTTTTTAATGGCCCGGCTGTCATTGGCGTCAAAGATATATTTCTGGCTTTTATAGGAATAGGGGTTTTCTGTCATAAACTTTCTTCTGTAATCCATACAATCACTCTCTTTCTCTGCTATATAAAATCATAACATTTTGTCCCTTGCTTTTCAACATAACCGCGCCGTTATCGCGGCAGGCGCAGATATCCCTGCACGCCTTTACAGCGTGTGCCTTGCATAGTGGAAGATATACTGCTGGGCTATGCCTTCATACCCTTCGATTTCCTGTGGGATGCCATCCGGGAAAAGCTGTGCCATAGCCTTTTTAATCCACACATCCTTCGGGAAGCTGCGGTACTGGCGGCAGGAGAACAGCAGCACGCAGTCGGCAACCTTTGGGCCAACGCCCTTAATCTGCATAAGATACTTCTGCGCTTCTTCATAGGGCAGGCTTTTTACTGTCCTTTCGCTGATTGTGCCCTCCAGCACCTTTGCCACCGCATCTGCAAGGTATTTTGCACGGAAGCCGAACTTCATATCCCTGTAGTCCTGCTCGGTGATATCCTTCATCTGCTGCGCTGTTGGGAAGGCATAACGGTCCCCCACCTTTGTGCCGTAGCCTTCGCTTATGCGGTCGCACAGCTGTTTTATGCGGGGGATGTTGTTGTTCTGGCTTATTATAAAGGTGATAAGTGTCTCGAAAAAATCCTGATTGAGCACGCGTATACCCGGGGCAAACTCTATTGCCCTTGCCATAACTTCGTTTTGGGCAAACTGCTTTTTAAGGGCGGCATAGTCTGTGTCCAGGGCAAGAAACCGCCCTGCCGCCAGCGCAAACTCTTCTGTGGGCTGTGTGCCGTAAAGCTTCACCGTCATGGAGGCGTTTTCCATTCCGCAGACAGAGGGCACATTCTGCCCTTTTTCATCCTGCAGGGTAATGTAGCACAGCTGTTTTTCAACAAAACCTGTGTACCCGTCGGCATATCTGTCAAAGCGGAATGCCTGGCCGCACTCAAAGGTCTGCTCCAGGTCATAGTCGCCTATGTTTTTGTATATTATCTTATCAGTATTCAGTACAAATTGTATATTGTTCACCGTGAGAGGACACCTTTCGGAAAATTTTTGAATATTTTACATTTATTATATCACAAAGGCATTTGTTTACACTGATTATTTTCAGCACAAAAAGCCTATAATTTTATCACAAAGTTTGGCAGTTTTTACAATTGACTTTTTGGATATTACAATAAGTTTTAAACACAGTTTTTAACACCGTGTTGAAAACTATCTGCGGTTATGTTTATTTCAACAGGGTAAAAATGCCCTTTTTTCAAGGGTTTTCCACACTTTCAACAGAGTTTTCAACAATGGGTAAAGTTTTCAACAGTCAACAGAGTGTAATTTTTTCTTTACTTTTTGTATTTTTTGAGTTTTTGGTGCATTATTTGTTTTTTTATACAGAGAAAAAATACATTTTGTATTCGGGGGAGGAACAATGAAAGGTTCAAAACACAATGTTATAGAGATAAACGACACCCAGAACGACAGTATTGACAGAATTCTGGTGTTTCTGAAGCCCGAAGCAAAGGATGTGGCGGTGATGACCACGCGGGCACAGGCGGCGGAAATTCTGAAGGAGCTGGATGTCAAAAAATCCCGCCGCCTTTCAAAAAAGGCAGGGCTGTGGCTGCTGGCGGCAGCTGGGGCGGCGGCTGTTCTGCTGCTTGTGCTGTTTTTCACATTTTAAATTGTATTTATATAATATAAAGTCTTTAAATATATAAAAAAATTTGGTATACTGAATAAAGTATAACAATGGATAAGTCTATCCGTTGGCGGCCGCCGTAACCCTGTGCTGTTTCTGCACAGGTGCGGGCCGTGCAGTTTATTCGGTATATCTTTATTTTTTATGAAAAGGAGTTTTTATGGAACAGAACAACGAAATCATCTATGGTAAAAACCCTGTTACAGAACTTTTGAAATCCAAAGCCGGTGTTGACACCGTTTTTATATCCGAAAGCCTGAACCCAAGTGTGCAGAACTATTATATTGCCCTTGCAAAGGACTGCGGTGCAGTTGTTAAAAAGGTGCACCCTATGAAGCTGAAAAGCCTTTGCCAGAGCGAAAATCACCAGGGCGTTGCAGCCTTTGCAAGCACTGTGGAATATGTGACACTGGGACAGATTATCACAAGTGCCTGGGACAAAAATGAACATCCCTTTATCGTTATCTGCGACGGCATTGAAGACCCACACAACCTGGGTGCAATAATGCGTTCCGCCTATCTTATGGGCGCCCACGGCATCGTTATCCCGAAAAGAGGCGGTGTTTCGGTAACAGGCATTGTTCACAAGACAAGCGCAGGGGCTTCCATGCATCTGCCTGTATGCAAGGTGGCAAATATTGCCCAGGCCGTGCGCACACTGAAGGAACAGAACATCTTTGTATACGCAGCGGACTTCAGCCCGCAGCCAATCTACAATCAGAACCTTACAGGCCCTATCGCCCTTGTTGTAGGCAGTGAGGGCAAGGGTGTACAGCCACTGGTTAAAAGCCTGTGCGACGATATTGTTACCATCCCTATGTGCAACGAACACAGCGCTGTGGACAGCTACAACGCATCTGTTGCGGCAGGTATCATTATGTACGAAATTTCCAGACAGAGAGCATTGTCCAAATAAACTTTGCGGAGAAAAACTATGGCCAACAATCACGATGTAGATAAAATTCTGCAGAATCTGAAAAATAAAAATACACAAAACAGGCCTGCCACCCTTTCCGCAGAAGGGGCAAGGGCCAGAGCTGACGCCGACACAGTGGCAAAGGCTGTGGCAGAGGCAAAAGCCGCAGCAGCCAAGACCGCAGCGCCACAGCCTGCTGCACAGACAAAAACCGTTACTGTGCAGAAAAGTGCAGAGAACACAGCCCACGAAATTGAAAACGAATTTTTCTCCCAGCTTGCCACAGCACTTAAAGAGAATCCTGCCGTTGCAGACCTTGTGGAAGAGGTGCCAAAGAACTTTGACATAGACGAAAAGAACAAAGTTTCGGTATCTGCTGCAAGCTATGTGGATGAAAAGTTTGTGGACTTTTTCACCCAGAGCATCGCTGTGCCAAAACCTGAGCCAAAGGGCAGAACAGGCGAAATTGTGGTAAAACGCAGAAAGTTCGGTCTGTTCAAAAACAAATATATCACCGACAGTCTTTCCCTTTCCATCCCGCAGGATGAGGTTGACCGCCGTCAGCAGAAGGTTGCAAAGCCTGCTGCGGCAAAACCCACCACACAGGAGCTGGCAAAGGATTTTATAAGCAAAGCCGCCAGAGAGGTAAAGCCTTTTACAGATGAAATTCCGGTGCAGAAGGACACTGCAAAGACAGAACGCGCTGCAAAAGAGGATGTAAAGGTATACGCAAAAGCAGAAAAACCTGCAAAGGCAGAGAACAGCACCGCCGCAGCCGATGCTGTGAAAACCGTTGAAGGAAAAGCAGCTTTCCTGCCTGAAGCAAAAAATGACAAGGTTATACTTTATTACGACGACGGCAGACCTGCACCGGACAAACCTGCACCAAAGCAGGAAAAGCCGATGGATGCGGAAAGCATACTGAAATCCCTTAAAAACCGCAAGACCGTCACAACACAGACTCCTGCGGAAAAAGCAGAGATAAAAGAAGAAATCAGGGCAAAGGATAAAAAACCTGACCTTGCAGGCAGAATGCCGGATATGGCGGATATTATTGCCCGCCACGAAGAATCCGCAGCCCTGGAGGACACCGCATACATCCCCGATGTAAGCGCTGCTGATGCAAAGGATGAAGATATTGCGGTAAAGGCAATAACAGGCGACATCACCCAGCTGTTTGCACAGGCGGGCGTTGACGCAAAAGCAGAAGCGGAAAAGCCTGCTGCTGTTATTGAAGAAGCAGAAGATGAAGAAGAAGTGTTCGAGGAGTTTATCGACGACGAGGAAGACTATTTTGTAAGCCAGTTTTCCGATGACCCTGCCGAAATACTTGAAGAGCTTAAAAACTTCAGGCTGACTTTGACAATGCGTGTGGCGCTGAGCGGTATATGCTCGGTTGTGCTGCTGTATATGAGCCTTGCGGCGTCAAAAGGTCTGCCGCTGCCTGCATTTATCTCCCCTGCGGCACAGCCGCTGATGTTCTATCTTGCAAACCTTGTTTTCTTTGCCCTTGTGCTTATCGGCTTCCTGCCCACAATCGCCAACGGCATAACAGGCTTTGCAAAAACACCTACCCAGGACTCCTTTATGGTAATGCCTGCCCTGCTGTGCTTTGTGCAGATTAACGCGGCAGTATTCAGCCACAGCACCATAAACCCTGAAAATGTTACGGTTTTTGCCTCGGTTGCGTGTCTGGCTTTCGGCTTCAACGCACTGGGCAAATATATAAACGCCAACACCATTCTGCGCAACCTCAGCCTTGCCGAAGTGCCTGAAGGCATAAACGCAGGATATGTTATAAAGGACTTTGAAGATGTAAAAAGGCTGGCAAGAAGTCTGGAGGAGAAAAACCCGCAGATTCTTGTATCCCGCAGAACAGGATATATCTCCAACTTTATTTCCGGGGGCTTCTCCCACCATTACAGCGAAAAGCTGTGCAGACTGCTTTCAATTTCCGCTGCTGTGGTCAGCGTTGTCTGCGGCGTCATATCCTTTGTGTTTACAAAGGATGCCGTAAAGGCAGTCTCCGCCGCTGCAGCCGCAAGCGTGTTTACCCTTCCGCTGGGACATTCCCTTATCTCCAGCGTGCCGAGCAGCCTTATGCAGAAGGCTCTCAACAAGGTGGGCGCACTGGTGAACGGCTGGCAGGGCATCTATCAGCTCAGCGAAACCACCCATGTTTCCTTTGATGCAAAACATCTGTTCCCAAAAGGCTGTGTGGTGCTCCACGGCATCAAAACCTTTGAAAAGGAACGCCTTGACCTGGCAATTCTCTACGCCGCAAGTATCGCCATTGAAAAATGCGACAACCTGCGCCCTGTGTTTATGACAGTTATCGACGGCAAGAAGGATATGCTCTATCCGCTGGAAAGCTGTGAATACAAGGTGGGCCAGGGCTATGTGGCCTGGATTGAAAACAACCGTGTCATTATGGGCAACCGCAGCATTATGCAGGAATACAACATTGCACTGCCGCCTGTAAGCATGGAAACCCAGTATATAACAGAAAACAAAAAACCTGTCTACCTTTCGGTAAACGGCAAGCTGTTTGGTATGTTTGTGGTAAGCTACCACCCTGACGAAGCGGTTAAGGACAACCTGCTGCACCTTGTGGAACAGGGCAAATGCGTTATCCTGCAGTCCAACGATTTCAGCATAGACAGCACCCTGCTGGAACAGGTTTACGACCTGCCTAAAGACACCGTTCAGGTGCTGAACAAAAACGAAACCGCACTGCTGCTGGGCTACACCGCATACAGCGAAAGCACCGACAGCGCAATGGCACATCTGGACAGTCTTCACTCCCTTTCTGCAGGGTTCTTCGGGGCCGACAGCGCCAAACGCGCCGCCTCCACCTGCAGCCTTGTGCAGATTATCAGCATATTTGCAGGCGCCGCCCTGAGCATTATGTTCACCCTGTCACAGACAATCTGGGAAACACCTGTAACCAGCATTCTCCTGCTCAGCTTCGGCTGGCTGGGCCTGTGCCTGATGAGAGCGATGGCAACAAAATATCTGTAAATACAGCAAAAGCCCCGTCAGGTGACGGGGCTTTTTTGTGGTGTATCTTATGTGAAATTACAATTTTGTAAAGTCCTTGTTATTGACTTAAATTTTTATAAAATGTAATATTATATATATAACAGATGCGGTTTATGCCGCAGAATTTATTTTGAGAGGGTAGACTATGCCGGACAGCTATGCACACAAATACAACGCCCAGTCTGCGCTGAATATTGCAAACTACAGGCCAAGGAACCACGGGGCTTTTATCCTTGGCTGTAATGGTCCTGACGTTTTTTACTACTACCGCAAGTATGACCCTTTCAGAAAGCAGAATATGTCCTCCTTAAGCAAGCTGATGCACAACAGCAGAACAGGCCTGTTCCTGCAGAATATGTTCCGCTTTGCACAGACAAACACACAGAAGGACTTCTGCCTTGGCTGGCTGTGCCACTATTCCATGGACAGTGTGGTGCACCCGTATATAAACTATGTGACCACCGCCTACGGACACCCTTTCAACATTGAGCAGGGACATTCCTTCTTTGAAAGCAGCCTGGACAGCTATATCTCAAAGCACGAGCAGGGTTTTGCTGCCGCCGACCCCCACGAATATCTGCCCGACATACAGAAGATGCATATGGAGCAGATTATCACCCTTGTAAAACAGGCGGCGGACGCCACCTACCCCGAACAGAAATATGACCGCAGCGACTATGTGCAGGCCTACAACGATTTCCGCCATATAAAGAAGATGCTCTATGCCCCCAACGCCATAGGTATTCTGTATGCCAGAATTCTGGAGCTTGTGCTGGGACTTAAAAAGGACTATATCATAAGCCGCATACAGCCCTGCAATATGGAGATAAAGAACATCTCCGTATGGCGCAACAACCCTGTGGGCTTTTTCTGTACCGAAACCATAGAGGAGCTTATGCAAAGGGCAAATCAGGTTTCTGCCGACAGCATCTCGGTGGGCCTTAAATATTTTGACGGCGTTTACAGCATCTCTGACCTTCTGGAAGATATAGGCAGCAAAAGCTACGCCACAGGCCTTGCGGTGTACGATTAGCCGCAGAAAACAGGTGCACACCGCCTGCAGCATATACCGTTTTCCCGATATCTGTTGCGGCACAGACATTTAAAGCTTATATAAAACAACAGAATACAGCTGTAAAAGATACAGCATCGGATACCTTAAGAGCATCCGATGCTGTTTTTGCTTTTTGCTGGATGTCAGGCAGGCTGTCAGCAGTCAGTGTCACAGCCGCAGTCGCAGTCCCTTGTATATGCCGTGCCGCAGTCGTTGTCACAGCCGCAGCCTGTGGGGTATGCCGTGCCACAGCCACAGCCGCCGTTGTTATAGCCGCAGTTTGCTCCGCAGCTGCTGTATCCGCCGGTGTAACCGTTATCGCAGTCTGTATATCCGCAGCCGCCATAGCCGCTGCCACAGTCTGCACAGTTGTTTGTTCCGTTTGCATTGCAGCCGCAGTCTGTGCCGCAGGCGCAATATCCGTTTGTACCGCAGGTGCCGCAGCCGTCACAGCCGCTGCTGTAATCTGCACAGCCGCAGTCCGATGTATTGCATCCGCGGTCCTTATCCGCCGTAAACCGTGCGTATGTGCCGAAAACATCGTCACAGCCGCAGAAGTCCTTGTCAAAGCGGTCGCACACTGTAACGGAGGGTGCCACATAGGGGCGGATGCCCTCTATCCAGATATTTTCGCTCTTCCACAGTTTATCCACCACGCTGCCGCGGACCTGTGCCACATATCTGGAACAGCCGTTGCAGACCTCGCGGCAGACACGGCAGGAAAGGTTTATGACCATACAGCTGCCGTCAATGTAGGGCAGTTCGTTTTTCAGATGTTTTATCCTGTCCCCTGTGGCTGTGGAGTAAAACTCCCGTATAGTTTCGCTTACAAGTTCCACAGGGATTGCCAGATAGCTTACCGCACAGTTGCAGCCTGTGGGCCGTGTGCGCACGATTATCTGCCCGCGGATTGTCACCTTTACGCCGGGACATTCGCAGTCGCAGTCCACCAGTTCCTCGTGGGCGTGGGTTACCCTGAGAGAGGCAAAGCCTGTGTCTATGCCGCCTGCCGTGTCCACAAGGCCTGTGCAGCTGTTGATAAAACTGCTCATACTTGGCAGTACAATCTCCTCGTTTATTTTTCTTGCGGCGATACAGCGCACATGCTGGGCGCAGATGTCCAGATATTCATTTTTCAGGTTGTTTTCTGTTATTCCGAATCTTTGTCTGTTCTGCTGTAAAAAGTCTTTGCAGCCTGCCTGATTAGTCATCATAAATGTTGCCTCCGTCAAAAAACAGTTTTGTTAACATCTTTCTGTTATATTGTATGAAGGCAGCGCCCTTTTTGTGAAAGAGGGTGTGACCGCAAAGAAATATCATCCTGAACAGGCACAGCGACCGGATAATCTCCCTGTATGAACAGATAAATTTAACCGCTGAGGTTAAAACATAAACTTATATTTTACGGGATGTCGGGGATGCCATCCCCTACAGCTTACATAGGGCAGCCGGGACATACACAGAGATTCTCCGCTTCGTTCAGAATGACAGAAAACCCGGAATGGCAATCCCGCAACAATGGGCCGGAAAGGACCGCACATATACAGAAATAAAAAATCCCTTTGGATATACTCCAGAGGGATTCTCTTTACATATTAAAGCACATATACCAGCACTTCGTTGCGCCAGTTAAGGGCAGATTCCTTGTAGGTGTCGTAGAACAGGTCTATGGCGTAAGGGTTTGCCATCATTGCGCTGCCTGTATCTGTTGCTATTGCAAAGCCGTATACAAACTGGCCGTCGGCGCTTGTGATGTACAGCTTTGTGCCGTATGGGATAAGGTTAGGGTTTACGGCAACCGTGCCGCAGTAAAGACCAAGGCGGCTGGCACCGCGGCCTCTTTTGGCTGTATAGCCTGTTGCGGACATTGTGTAGCAGGTTCTGTAGCTGCTTGGCACATTGTTTGTCACTGTCACCCCTTCAGGAGCTTCCAGCGGACTGATTGGTGTGTTTTTATAGCGCAGCACCACCTCGTTTACAGGTTCCCGCACCGTTTCCACCTTTGTTATAAGGCTGCTTTCCAGCTGGCCGTCCACATAGCGCTCGCGGTGGGTTACAAGGTTTTTGCCCTCGCTGCCTGCAGTGAGCACATACTGGCGTTTTTTGAATCTCCATACAAGGCTGTGTTCCTTGTATTCGGTTTCGTAAGGGATAGCTTCCTCGTACTGTGTGTCCCTGTATTCCACGCGGTATACGCGGATTTTTGTGTTTTCGTCAACAGGTGTGTTAAGGCTTGGTTCGGTATAGTCGTGTTCCCCCAGCATAACCCCTGCGTTCATAAGGCAGTTTTTTACTGTGCCTGTGTAGATGCGGGAGTTTACAGTGCCACCGTCCACCGTAATAGGCACATGGATTACCTTTTTGATTGTGATATTTGTGTATCTGTCTGGAAATGTTGTATAGATAATCTGATCATCTTCATCCGGGGCAAAGCCTGCAATATTCAGAAAATGGTCTCTGCCTCCCAGCAGGGAGATAACCGTTTTGCTGGTTGTGCCGTCCTGGACAGTTACAATATTTAACAGGCTGTATATACCCAGGTGCATAACACCAAGGATAGCTATACACACGGCCATGCACAAAAGGCGGTGACGGTTGTCACAAAGCACGGCCTTTACCCTGTGTGTGAGTTTTACCATATAATCTCCTTTTAAAAATTTATTCCGGTTTTCGCTCTGGTTGTATTTTTGCTGTCTGTGGATTTCTTAATCAAAAAATTTATCGGTTATTTCTGTCTTTTCTTTTTCCGCGGATAATACGGCGGGATTTTCCACCCTTTTCCGCGAAGGGCATTATACCACTTACCACACACACTTGTCAAAAAAAATCCCCTATTTTCGTCATTTATCACAAATATTTCCCCACTAAAACCATAAAAACAAATTTTATCCAAGGTTTTACAGCCCTGTTTTTTGTACACAATCACATATAGAAAAAATTTATGGCTCGCACTTTTATCCCTGTTTTTCCCCTTCTGCCGCGGCAGGCCGCACCCTTTCTGTGAAAATTTTATGACAGCATTACATACAGGGCACTGCATACTTTTATTGGCGGTACAAATGTGATAATATATATGTATATATAATAAAGGCTGTCTGTACATGGTGCAGAAAGCCGCACCTGTGTGCACATCAGGCATAAAAAGGTTAAAAAAAATTATGTGCAGAGAAAGAGTATAAAGTATGAATCAGTATCACGACCACAGCCGCACCCCTCTTTTATTCCATAAAATCTACTGGCTTATCTGGACACCTGCCCAGATTATTATGGGCGCTATGACAATTTTTGACAGCTACGGCGGTTTTGACAGTATGAGCCTTGTTGAAAAGGCAGACCTTGGCTACGGTGTGCTCACCTGCCTACTTATGATCACATATTACATCGGCTTTTTACGCTGGAAGCGATACGGCTGGTATGCCCTGATGGCCCAGCTTGTGACCAATGTGATATACGCCTTTGTCGCGCTGGGTGTTCAGTGGAACGACGACCGCGCCTTTGCCACATCACTTGTTATCGGCACGCTGATAAGATGTATTCCTGTAGGCATCTACTATTACAAGCGCAGACCGCTGTTTACCCCAAAAGGCATTGATATGCCGGGCGGCAACATCTTCTTCGGCGGCGTAAACCCGCAGAACAGACAGAGCCCTTACGGCAGCCATAATCCTTACAATAATCAGAACCCTTACAACGGTCAGCCTGTGCAGAACGGACAGAATCACCACAGTCAGCCATACGGCCAGCAGTGGCATATCCCAACAGAACAGCCACAGCCTGTGCAGGAAAAACAGAACGAAAACTTTAACGCCGAAGGCGAAAGAATATACTACTGCCCTGAATGCGGCGGTATGGTAAAGCAGCACAGCGTATACTGCATACACTGCGGCGCAAAGATGAAGTAAATATTTTTGCCGCAAAGCATATTTTCTGTATTCTGTAAAGCAGAAAACGCCACATTTTGCAGAAAGGTGATTTTATGAAACAGTTTACCGATTTTTATTCCACACCGCTTAAATTCCACAAATTCTTCCACTATGTGTGGACACCTGTTTTGTTTGCAGGCTCTCTGCTTGTTATCCCGGGACAGCTGACAGCTGTCTCCTACAATCCCTACACCGCCGCAAGGCTGGCTTACGGCATTCTCAACTGCTGCCTGATTGCAGCATATTTTATCGGTTTCTTCCGCTGGAAGCTGTACAGCTGGTACTGCCTGTTTGTGCAGATGGCAGCCGAAATTCTGTTTGCTGCGGGTACATACATTTTATATGTTGCAGTTGTCCCCCACAACTCCTTTACATCGGGCATGGGATTTGGCAATATAATAGGTGCTGCGGCGCGTTCCACCCTTATAGGCATATGTACCCTATAAAATAGGAAAACTACAAATACAAGGCTTTTCGGAGCCGACAACACCAAAAAATAAAATAACAGAGCTATCACATTACGCAGAAGGCCGCCCGGTCAAGACAACGGGCGGCCTTTTTGCGTGGAAGGCT
>JAFSCM010000101.1 GCA_017436765.1 Oscillospiraceae bacterium | reverse complement strand
TTTACAGCCACTTCCTTGATGTAATCCTTGATAATCCAGTCGCTTTTGAACATTTCGTATTTGTTGTATGTTTCAAAAACTTTAGGAATTTCAATGCCGAGAGGACAAGGCAGGCAGTATTCGCATTTTGTGCAGTCAACCACCTTGAAAGCATTGATTTCTTCCAGAACACCGGCCAGCACCTTTTCTGCCTTTTCGTCCATAGGGATAGGACTGCTGAAGGTGTTGATGTTGTCTTTGACCTGTTCCATATTGCTCATACCGCTGAGCACCATAAATACGCCGTCAAGGCTGTTTGCATAGCTGAGGGCAAGAGCAGCGGATCTGCCTGCACCGTAGTTTTCTTCAATAACTTTCTGGGCGCCGGGCACGGTTCTTGCAAGGAAGCCGCCGCGTACAGGTTCCATAATCACAACAGGGATACCCATATCCCTTACAAGTTCATATTCAGCCTTGTAGTCTTCTCTTTCCATATCATAGTAGTTCAGCTGCAGCTGGATAAATTCCCAGTCAAAATCGCCGATAAAATCCTTGAGAGTTGCAAGGTCATCGTGATAGGAAAAACCGATTTTGCCGATTTTTCCTTCTGCCTTTTTGCGCTTTACAAATTCAACAGCATTGAAATCGCGCACCTTTTTGATGGTTTCCTTGTTCAGTGCATGGAGCAGATAGTAGTCAAAGTAGCCTGCACCTGTTCTTTCAAGCTGGATATTGAACAGTTTTTCAAGGTCTTCTTCACATTCAACCTTCCACATAGGCATTTTGTCAGCGAGAAAATAGCTTTCTCTCGGGTAGCGGTCAACAAGTGCGGTTTTTACGGCACCTTCGCTCTTTTCACTGTGATAGCCGAAAGCTGTGTCAAAGTAGTTAACCTTGTTTTCAAAGGCAAGGTCAACCATTGCTTTTACCTGTTCAATGTCGATTTCGCCGTTTTCAAGCATGGGCAGACGCATACAGCCAAAGCCCAGACGGCTGGTAATCTGTTTTTCCATAATTTATCCCTCTGTTTATATAAATTTGTTTGTGCAAAATTAATAACAGATACATTTTAGCACAGATAAAGATAAATTGCCATAGAATAAATCAGAATATATTGATAATTTTATAAGGAGAAGGGTATGGCAGTAAAGATTTTTATCGACCAGGGGCACAATCCCTACGGCTTTAATTCAGGGGCAGAGGGCAACGGCCTGAGGGAACAGGATGTGACATACAATGTGGGCATTTTTCTGGAAGAACTTTTAAGGCAGGATGAGCGCTTTGAGGTGCTCACCAGCCGCACCTGTATATCACAGATTGTGGGATATTCAAACCGCACCAGCCTTGAGGAAAGGGTGTGGCGGGCAAACTGGTGGGGTGCCGACTGGTTTCTCAGCATACATACAAATTCCAGCACAAACCCCAATGCGTCAGGCAGCGAAATATATGTCTACCGCAGTATGACACGGGCATATTTTATGGCACAGGATGTACTGCAGCAGATTACAGGCCAGCTGCAGCTGAGAAACCGCGGGGTAAGGATAAACCCGGATTTTTATGTGCTGCGCCGCACCGATATGCCTGCCATGCTTATAGAGCTCGGTTTTATAACCAACCTGTCAGATGCCCAAAAGCTGCAGAATGACCAGCAGCTGTTTGCACAGGCAATATATGACGGCCTTGTGGAATATCTGTTTTAATATGTGCAACAAAAAACTCTCCCTTTTTTCAGGGAGAGTTCTGTTTTTGCATAAACTTTTTAATTAAGCCTTGCTTTTCTGTGTAAATCTGATTACTGCAATGATAAATGCCAGTGTTGCAAGACCTGAAAGGAATGTAAAGATAACATTCTGTGTAAAGCCTGCCACGATATAACCCACAACACATGCTGCTGCAACAACCATTGCATAAGGAATCTGTGTGGAAACATGGTTCACATGGTTGCACTGTGCGCCTGCGGAAGCCATGATTGTTGTGTCGGAGATAGGGGATGTGTGGTCGCCGCAAACTGCGCCTGCAAGACAGGAAGCGATTGCGATAACCAGCATAGGGTCGCCTTCAGGAAAGATAGCTGTTGCGATAGGGATAAGGATACCGAATGTACCCCAGGAAGTACCTGTTGCAAAAGCAAGACCTGTTGCAACCGCAAAGAAGATTGCAGGGAGAATAGCAACGGACAGAGTGCTGTTTTCCAGAGCAGCTTTAACAAATGTGCCGATAGCAAGTCTGTCGGAGCAGAAACCGCCAAGGCTCCATGCAAGGATAAGGATAAGAATTGCGCTTACCATCATCTTGAAGCCCTGTGGGATGCAGTCTGCAAATTCACGGAAAGAGACAACCTTTCTTGGAATGTAAAGGATAAATGTGAATACCAGAGCAGCAAAGGAACCCAGAACAAGGCCTCTTGCTGCGTCACAGTCTGCAAAAGCTGTGATAAAGTCTACACCGTCAAAGAAACCGCCTGTGTAAACAAGACCGATGATACAGAAGCTGATAAGAGCAAGAACAGGAAGTACAAGGTCAATAACCTTGCCGTTAGGATTGCAGTCGATGTTTTCGCCTGTAACTTCTTCACCGCCGAAGAGGTCGCCGTCCATAGCTTTAAGTTCATACTGTTTCATTCCGCCGAAGTCGAAGCCGCTTACAGAGATGTAAACAACCATTACAAGGGTGAGAAGTGCATAAAGGTTGAACGGGATTGTCTGCAGGAAAAGCTGAAAACCGTCGCCGCTTGTGTAGCCGCTTACTGCTGCAGCCCAGCTGGAGATTGGTGCAATGATGCACACAGGTGCTGCTGTTGCGTCGATAAGGTAAGCAAGTTTTGTACGGCTGATGTTGAAACGGTCTGTAACAGGTCTCATAACAGAGCCTACTGTAAGGCAGTTGAAATAGTCGTCAACAAAGATAAGTGCGCCAAGGCCTACTGTTGCAAGACTTGCAGCCTTTTTGGACTTGATTTTTTTGTTTGCCCATTCACCGTAAGCTGCGCTGCCGCCTGCTTTTGTCATAAGGGCAACCATAATGCCGAGAAATACAAGAAAAATAAGGATACCGATGTTCCAGCTGTCCCCAAGTTTTTCGCTCATCATATCAAAGATGGCGTTAACTGTGCCTATAGGGGAAAAGTTTGTGTACAGCAATGCACCGGAAACAATGCCGATGAAAAGTGAAAGATATACTTCTTTTGTAATCAAAGCAAGAACAATAGCAATGATTGGTGGAAGAAGTGACCACACTGTGCCTACGAATTCCATAGTTTTCTCCTTAATAAAATATTTTTTACGAATAAAATACGATAATACTGTTGTCACAAAATAAAAAATCCCGACACGGAGAGTATCGGGACAATAACGGCAAAGCGGTTATACTGACAGGATAGCTCTCCACAAATATGTGACAGTCCTGTGCATATTCTGCACAGACCCAGCCTGCAGCATTAAAACGAAAACTGCAGACTTCGGCAGATTGCCCTTTCCTCTGCAGCTGCCGTTTTGCATAATGCTGCAGTATACTGTTGCTCTCCGCGCCTCTATCGAAGTTCTATTCAGTTGAATGTAAGCTCTGACACTTACGATACATAAGGTATCATATTTTCAGAAATTGTCAATAGCTGTGCAATAAATATATATAAACACACATCAAAAGGCAGTATATTCACATAAAAACACATAAAAAACAGGGAATATATTGGAGAAAAAAGCCTTGATAACTGATTGCTTTTAGTGTATATTATTTATGGGAAAAAATGACCCATAATAAAATATAATAATAATTAATATATATCTTGGAGAAAACAATGTTAGAACTTAAAAATATTTGCTACTCCGTTGAAACAAAGGACGGCGTAAAGGATATTCTCAAAAATGTAAGTCTTAAAATTGACGACAGATTTGTGGTTATCACAGGGCCTAACGGCTCCGGCAAATCCACACTTGCAAAAATTATTGCAGGTATCATCCAGCCTACAAGCGGTCAGATTCTGCTGGACGGTGTGGACATCACAGAAAAATCCATTACAGAACGCGCACACCTGGGCGTAAGTTTTGCTTTCCAGCAGCCTGTACGCTTCAAGGGCATCACAGTGCACGACCTTATCAGCCTTGCAGCAGGTGAAGAACTCAACATCGGCAAAGCCTGCGAATACCTTTCCGAAGTTGGCCTCTGTGCAAGAGACTACATTCACAGAGAAGTTAACGCATCCCTTTCAGGCGGCGAACTCAAGAGAATTGAAATTGCAATGATTCTTGCACGCGGCACAAAGCTTTCCCTCTTTGACGAACCTGAAGCAGGCATTGACCTGTGGAGCTTCCAGAGCCTTATCAAGGTGTTTGAAAATATGCACCGCACCATCAAGGGCAATATCCTTATCATCTCCCATCAGGAAAGAATTCTCAACTTTGCAGACCGGATTGTTCTTCTCTCTGACGGCGAAATCAAAAAAATCGGCACAAAGGACGAGGTTATGCCTCTTATCCTCAACCCTAATCCAATCTGCGAACAGATTAAAGTTTAAGCGAAGGAGGAATGTAAAATGGCTATTGATGCAATTCAGAAAGACCTTTTGGAAAAAATTGCAGACCTGCACGATGTTCCTCAGGGCGCTTACAACATCCGTGCAAACGGTGAAGCTGCAGCAAGAAACACAACTGCAAATATCGACATTGTAACAAAAACAGACAAGCCGGGCATTGATATCATCATCAAGGCAGGCACAAAAAACGAAAGTGTGCACATCCCTGTTGTAATCAGCAAAACAGGCCACAGCGAAATGGTTTACAACGACTTTTACATCGGCGAAGATGCAGATGTAACAATCGTTGCAGGATGCGGCATCCACAATACAGGTGACAGCGAATCCCGCCACGACGGTATCCACACATTCTATGTTGGCAAAAACGCAAAACTGCGCTATGTTGAAAAACACTACGGCGCAGGGGACGGCAACGGCCAGAATGTTATGAACCCTACAACCGTTATCGAAATGGCAGAGGGCAGCTATGTTGAAATGGACACAGTTCAGATAAAAGGCGTAGACAGCACAGACCGTCTCACAACAGCTAAAATTGCAAAGGGCGCTACCCTTATCGTAAGCGAAAAGCTTATGACACACGGCAAGCAGAACGCAACAACAAAGTTTGAAGTTGACCTTGACGGCGAAAACAGCTCCACACATGTTATCAGCCGTTCTGTTGCAAGGGATGAATCCACACAGCTTTTCCTCTCCAATGTAAACGGCAACAATGCCTGCAACGGCCACACAGAATGTGACGCAATTGTTATGGACAAAGCTGTAGTAAGTGCAATTCCGCAGATAAAGGCAAACCATACAGACGCAAGCCTTATCCACGAAGCTGCAATCGGCAAAATCGCAGGCGAACAGCTTATAAAGCTGATGACTCTGGGTCTCAGCGAAAAGGAAGCAGAAGAACAGATTATCAACGGCTTCCTCAAATAAACGGCATATATCAAAAACTTAAAAGGGAGAATTATCTCCCTTTTTTGATACAGTTTTTTCTTATTGCAAAAATGTATCAGTATTTCTGTTTTGAAAAAAGGAGTACCATATGTACGGTATCGGTGTGGACATTGTGTCCATTGACAGAATAGAAAAAAGCCTTGCAAGGGACAGCTTTCTCACAAAGGTATACGGTAAGGGAGAAATTGCCGTTTTTGCCGCTGAAGGCAAACCGAAGACAAACTCCCTTGCTGCGAATTTTGCGGCAAAGGAGGCCTTTTCCAAAGCGCTGGGCACAGGTGTCCGCGGCTTTGAACTGACCGAGGTGGAAATACTCCGCGATGATATGGGGAAACCTTATTTTTTCCTTTCGGGAAAGGCAAGGGAAATTGCCGAAAGCAGAAATCTTGTCTTTTCAGTCTCCCTTTCCCACGAAAAGGACAGGGCGATAGCATTTGTTGTGGCACAGCAGAAATAACATTAAACGCAGGTCACAGTCATTTTTATCTATGACGGAAAACATTACATATTACGGAGTTTGTTCTGATGAAAAAATACATTGTTCATTTTATTGAAATGCTGGTGGGTATAACCTTTGTATGTGCAGGTGCCGCCATGGGCATTATAGCTGCCCTGGGACAGACCACATCCACAGGCACAAGCTGGTCAATAGCAGGGGCTCTCGGCATCAAGGTGGGATACGGCCTTATAATCCTTTACGGCTTTTTTATGCTGCTGCAGATGATTGCCCTGGGCAGAAATTTTAAAATCACAGCCTTTATACAGATAATTCCCGTGGTGCTTCACGGCTGGATTTTAAACTTTTTCAAATACGATTTTCCGCCATTCCTGGCGCTCAATCCGCAGACCTACGGAGAAAGATTTCTGATTTACGCCATAGGTGTGGTGCTTATCAGCTTCGGCTTTACCTGCACAAAGAACTCCCGTTTTGCCAACTATCCGCCGGAAACCTTCTGCGCTCTTATGAGCGAAAGGGCAGGCATACGCTTCGGCACAGGCAAAATTATAATGGATTTTTTCTATGTGGTAACCAGCCTTGTGCTGTGCTTCCTCTTTAAGATGGACTACGGCGTTGTCCGCGAAGGCACACTGATTTTTGCGGTGGCAAACGGCACGCTGATAAACCTTTTCCAGCCTTATGTGGAAAAGCTGTTTGCAAAGTTTGAAAAGAATATATAGTGTTACAGGCAGAGAGTTTTGCATAAACTCTCTGTTTTTTTCTGTAAAAACAATAAGGGCTTGGATGTTGCTGTCCAAGCCCTGTGTTTTATTTGTTGTTTAGGTATTCGTTAATTTGCATATAGTTTGCTGCAGAAAATACGGCGCTTACAGTTGTATTAACATCTATCATTCTAAGATATTCAGAATGTAATTCCTGGTTGCGTTCAAGATTTGCCAAAGCCGTCATATGTTCTTTATGTTGCTTTTTTAGAAGAGTATTGCTTTCGTATTGCATTGCAAGCTGACAACGCTGATTTATGATAACAGATTCTAATTTGTTAATAACTCTATCCATTTTTTGATTGATTTCATCAAGTAACATAGTTTGCAATATTTTGTCCAAGTCAGTTTCGCGGCTTGTAGAAAAATAATCATACAGGTAACAGGCTACATTCAAATTGCGATAACGACTTGGAATGATGTTGATGTTATATACATCATTTCTTATTTTTTCTATACGCTTGGTTTCTGCGTATATCTTTTTCATAGTTGAATCTATTTTATTTGCTTCATTAAGAAGTTTATTTGCTTCCGAAAAACGATTGTTGTATATGGCTAAAGAATTGCTGTATTTATTTTTCTTCACATTGTTATCTTTTATGGAGTCTATTAGACCGTAGAACATAAATATGGTTATCAAGAACCCTATTATACCGGCGATGATAGCTATTCCTGTACTGAAAATATTTATAAAACGGACAATAACGATTGTTATTACAGCAGCAATAAATGTAAAAATTATAAACGCAATGCAAGCTGCAAATGTGTCGCTTGTACTTGGCCTTGAAGGTGCCTGCTGATTTTTTATGTTGTTTGCTTTGGCTACAAGATTGTCTCTTTTGTTCTTTAAATTGAAATATTGTTTAAGTAATTTCGAGAATAATAATTCTATACTGCTGACATCATGTAAATAAGGTACTAAAATTTCTCTTTCGTAATAAGCCATAAAAAACCTCCTCAACATATTAAATATATTATACTTAATATATTGAGTATAGTCAAGACTGTGAGTATGTTACTATTTGATTGGGTGATGGTTTTGATTAGTTATACTCCGTTTTATGAAACTTTGCTTAAAAAGGGAATAACAGAATATTATCTTATTTTTAAACAAGGCTTTTCAGCAAATACTTTGCACAGAATAAAAAAGGGAGAAGCGATAAGCACAAAAACTTTGGATGCTTTGTGCTATGCACTTGATTGCGGAGTTGAAGATATCATAAAATTTGAAAAGGAATAGCGTTTGACAAATAAAATGTCGGACGCTGTTTTTTTGTTTAATTGAATATACGGATAAATTATATTTACACTTGCAATTTGCTATATAAATATGATATTATATTTTAGTATTAATATAAATTCGATTACCAAGAAAAGTACATTGTACCGTTTCTGAAAAAGAGAGCGCTTTCACGGCTGAAAAAAGCGCAGAAACCTGCATTGGAAGTTCCCTTGGCAGAAGCTTTGCTGAACGGTTTTCCCATTAGGCATCGCCGTATTCCTTGCGTTAAAAGGTCTTGAGTGTCCGCATTTGCTGTGCGGAAATTTGGGTGGTACCACGGAGTATATCAGTGCTTCGTCCCTTAATTGTTTTAAGGGGCGGGGCTTTTTTATTTACACACCTTCGTCCCAATACTAAAAAGAAGGAGAAAACACAAAAATGAAACAGCAGCTTGAAAACATTCGTCTTTCATCCCTCGAACAGATTGAAAAAGCAGCTACACCTGCAGAAATTGACGAAATCCGCGTTCGTGTTCTGGGCAAAAAAGGCGAAGTAACAGCCATCCTCAAACAGATGGGCAAACTCTCTGCAGAAGAAAGACCTGTAATGGGTGCTCTTGCAAACGAAGTGAGAGAAACAGTTGAAAATGCACTGGCAGAAAAACTGGAAAAAATCAAGGCAGAACTTATGGAAAAACAGCTGGTAGAGGAAGAAATCGATATCACTCTCCCGGGCAGTGAATTTGAAATGGGCAAACGCCACCCGATTCAGCTTGTTCTTGACGAACTCAAGGAAATCTTCCTTGGCATGGGCTTCTCCATCGCAGCAGGCCCTGAAGTTGAACTGGACAAATACAACTTTGAAATGCTCAATATGCCAAAATCCCATCCGTCCCGTGACACACAGGACACATTCTACATCACAGAAAACATTGTTCTGCGCACACAGACTTCCCCTGTGCAGGTAAGAACAATGCTGGACCAGAAACCGCCAATCCGCATCATCGCACCTGGCCGTGTTTACCGCGCTGACGAAGTTGACGCAACACACAGCCCGCTCTTCCACCAGATTGAAGGCCTTGTTATCGACGAAAATATCACAATGGCAGACCTTAAAGGCACACTGGAAGCATTTGTTAAAAATATGTTCGGCCCTGAAACAAAGGTTCGTTTCCGTCCTCACCACTTTGCATACACAGAACCAAGTGCTGAAATGGATATGACCTGCTTTAAATGCGGCGGCAAAGGCTGCCGTCTGTGCAAAGGCGAAGGCTGGATTGAAATTCTCGGTTCAGGCATCGTAAACCCTGTTGTACTTGAAGCCTGCGGCATCGACAGCACAAAATATTCAGGCTTTGCATTCGGTATGGGTCTTGAAAGACTTACAATGATGCGTTACGACATTGACGATATGAGACTCATGTACGAAAACGACATGCGTTTCCTGTCACAGTTCTAAGGAGGTAATTTACAATGGATGTATCACTTAACTGGTTAAAAGAATACGCACCTTTCGACTGCGACATAAAAACTTTTGCTGAAGATATGACAATGTCAGGCTCCAAGGTGGAAGTTTACTCAACAGAAAAAGACAAAATTAAAAATGTTGTTGTGGGCAAGGTTGTATCCCTTGAAAAACACCCAAATGCAGACAAGCTCACAGTTTGCGGCATCGACATCGGCAGCGAAGAAATTGTTATCGTTACAGGCGCAAAAAACCTTACAGTAGGTGACCTTGTTCCCGTTGCTCTTGACAACTCCCTTCTTCCTTGCGGCAAGGAAATCCACGCCGGCGAACTCCGTGGTGTTATGAGCAACGGCATGCTTTGCTCTTTGGGCGAACTTGGCCTTACAACACATGACTTCCCTAATGCTATCGAAGACGGCATTATGGTGCTGGACGAAGAATGGCCTCTCGGTACACCAATCGAAAAAGCACTTGGCATGGAAGACTACATGGTGGAATTTGAAATCACACCAAACCGTCCTGACTGCCTTTCCGTTCTGGGCCTTGCAAGAGAAGCAAGCGCAACTTTTGGCGTTCCTTTCAACGAACCACAGCCACAGATGCCACAGGGCGAAGATGACATCAACAACTATCTCTCTGTGAAAATCAGCGATACAGACCACTGCATGCGTTACGCAGCAGCTATGATTAAAAATGTTCGCGTAAAACCATCTCCACGCTGGCTGAGAGAAAAACTGCGCGTTTGCGGCGTTCGTCCAATCAACAACATCGTTGACATCACAAACTATGTAATGCTGCTCTACGGTCACCCAATGCACGCATTTGACCACAAATATGTAAAAGGCAACCTTATTGATGTCCGTCTTGCAAACAAAGGCGAAGAAATCATGACACTTGACGGCGTACAGAGAAAACTCAACGAAAATATGCTTGTAATCAGCGACAGTGAAGAACCAATCGCTATCGCGGGCGTAATGGGCGGCGAATATTCAGGTGTTTACGAAGACACAAATATGGTTGTTTTTGAATCTGCCTGTTTTGACGGCCCTAAAGTAAGATATGCTTCCCGTCAGCTTGGCTTAAGAACAGAAGCTTCCGGCAAATTTGAAAAAGGCCTCAATCCTGACAACTGTATGCCTGCTCTCGCAAAAGCTATGGAACTGGTTGTTGAACTGGACGCAGGTGATGTTATCGGCGGTGTAATCGATGTTTACCCATCACCAAGATATGAACGCAAAGTTCCGTTCAACGCAGAAAAAATCAACGAAATCCTGGGCACAGAAATCGCAAAGGCTGATATGGAAAAAACTCTTGTTTCCCTTGGCTTTAAAGTGGAAGATGACACAGTTATCGTGCCTACACACCGCTATGATATTGCAAAGGACGAAGTTACACAGTACAACGACCTTGCCGAAGAAATTGCAAGAATGTACGGTTACAACAAGCTGCCTTCCACAATTATGAAAGGCACAGCAACAGCACGCCTTACAGAACGCCAGAAGTTCACAAAGAATGTTATCGGCTACCTTCTCGGTCTCGGCTTCTACGAAATCGAAACATTCTCCTTCTACTCTCCAAAGAACTTTGACCTTCTCAATATTCCTGCAGATTCTTCCCTCAGAAACCCTGTGGTTATCTCCAACCCTCTCGGAGAAGACACATCTGTTATGAGAACAACAGCGGTTGCTTCCATGATGAATGTTGTGCAGAGAAACTACAACAGCCGTATCGAATCCGTATCCCTCTTTGAAAACGCAACAGAATACCACGTTGTGGAGGGCGAAGAACTTCCAAAAGAAGTTGAAAAGTTCATTATGGCAGTTTACGGTGCAAACAAGGACTTCTTCTTCCTCAAAGGTGCAGTGGAAAAAATCCTCTGGGCACTCAATATCGAAGATGTTAAATTTGTACGCAACAAGCAGAACACAACATATCACCCTGGCAGATGCGCAGATGTTGTTGTAAACGGCAGTGTTGTGGCTAAAATCGGCGAACTTCACCCTGCAGTGCTTAACAACTACGGCATCAAGACAAAGGTTTGCGTATGTGACCTCAACGGTGAAGAACTGTTCAAATATGTTGGCGGTGCAAAACAGTACAAACAGCTGGCAAGATTCCCTGCAGTAACACGCGACCTTGCATTTGTATGCGACAAAGCTGTTGCAAACGGCGATATCATTGATATCATCAAAGAAAGCTGCGGCGAATATCTTGAAAGTGTAAAACTCTTTGACGTTTACACAGGCGACAGACTGGAAGAAGGCAAAAAGAGCCTTGCATACAGCCTTGTTCTCCGCGACAAAAATGCAACACTGACAGACGCAGTTGCAGAACAGTGCACAGGTGCAATTCTGGATAATTTGAGAAAAATTGGTGTATTTTTGAGAACATAGTATATTTCTATTGAATTAAAATCCAAAATAAGGTACAATATAATAAGCAAATAAAGGAGGGATGTAGGATGAACGGCGCAACATCTATTTTTTCTGTACACAACGAAAAAGATCAGGAAATAAGACAAATTTTAAAAGAAGTGTATGAGGCTCTTAAAGAAAAAGGCTATAATCCTATAAATCAGATTGTGGGCTATATCCTTTCCGAAGATCCAACCTACATCACCACACATCAGGGTGCAAGAAATAAAATCAGAAAACTTGACCGCGATGATATTCTTCAGTGTGTACTCAAGTATTATCTGGCACAGTAAAAGATTTTAAGGCACCAAATAAAAGGAGGTAATCCCGATGGACACAAAAGTGACCTATAAAGGACTGCCACTTGTAAGAAACAACAACGAAATTTATTATGGTGACCCATCAAAAGAATACATTGTGTATTTGAATGTTGTAAGCACAAAACAAGTGGACGGGCAGGAAATTGCCGATAAAGTGCAGGTAGCGTTGATTTCTACCGACACAAGCCTTGATTTTATGCAGAGAATCAAAAAACAGGGCGTAAAAAGCGGTCTGTATGACGCACTCGATGTAGGCGGCGTATGGCTCCAGAGCACTTTGAACAATTAAACCAAAACAGAAAGGCTGTTCGGAAGAACAGCCATTTTTGTTTGGAAGGTAATTGAAATTAAAATATTTTTATCACTCTGATCAACAGCGGGAAATTGCATACTTGATTAAATTTGAAAATTAATTGAAAGTTTTTTATTATACAGTATGATTTTAAGGTTTATACCAAAATGGGATATTTTTGATACAGGCAAATGTTATAATGTAATTACACTATATATAATAGGTTGATCGGAGATAAAAATGTTAAAAAATTTTACATTAAGGATAGAAAATGAATTGTTGGATAAATTGAAATATATATCCAAATACGAAAAACGCTCGGTAAACAGCCAGATAATAATACTGATAAAAAGGTGTATAAATGAGTTTGAAAATATTTATGGAACAATAAATTCAGAATAGTGCATAAAAAGAAAGGGACGGCATTTGCCGTCCCTTTATTCTGGTTTTACCCCACAAAAGTAAAGTATGGAGAGAATACTATTCTGTTTTGGTTCTGCTGTAAAGCTGTGTCTTGTGCAGCAGTTTCTGCGCAAGGGCACTGTCAAAGCTGCCTTCCTTTGCGCGCCACAGCCAGTTTGTGCCAACAGAGGAAGGAGTGTTCATCCTTGCTTCGCTGCCAAGCCCCAGTAAATCCTGGAACTGGATAATGGTTGTGTCGGCATTGCTTGTCATAAGTGCTCTGATCATACCCCAGTTATATCCTTCAGTTTCGTTGAGACCAAGGAATTCCTTTGCAAAGGCAATATCTTCAGGATAGGCACTTTCAATCCAGCCGTAGGCTGTATCGTTGTCGTGGGTGCCTATATATGCAATACTGTTTGCAGGATGACGCCACGGCAGATATTCCGTGCTGTTTTCATCACGGGTATCAAATGCAAACTGCAGCACCTTCATTCCCGGGAAACCGCTGTCGGAAAGCAGTTTTTTAACTGTATCTGTCAGGTAGCCAAGGTCTTCGGCAATAATAGGCTGTCTGCCTATTGCTTTTTCCACGGCATTGAACAGCTTCATACCAGGGCCCTGTTTCCACACGCCGTTTTTTGCGGTTGTGTCGCCGTAAGGTATTGCATAGTAGGTGTCAAAGCCGCGGAAATGGTCAATTCTCAGCACATCGTAAACGCTGCAGAGATACTCAATGCGTTTTATCCACCACTTGTATCCGGTTTTTTCGTGGTAATCCCAGTCATATAAAGGGTTGCCCCACAGCTGGCCGTCAGCAGAGAAGCCGTCAGGCGGACAGCCTGCAACTTCTTTCGGAACCTTTGTTTCATCCAGCTGGAACAGTTCAGGATTGCTCCACACATCCACGCCGTCAAGGGAAACATAGATTGGCAGGTCACCGATAACCTTAATGCCTTTGCTGTTTATATAGCCCAGCAGGCTGTGCCACTGTTTGAAGAATATATACTGCACTGTTTTCCAGAATTTTATTTCATCTGCATAGGTTTCACGGGCAGCATTGAGTGCTGCTTCCTCGCGGTTGCGGATGGCAGGCTGCCAGTTGTACCACGGTGTACCGCCGAGGTTCTTTTTAAGTGCCATAAACAGTGCGTAGTCATCAAGCCAGAAAGCATTTTCAAGACAGAAGCCGTCAAATTCCTTGTCAGGATTCTGCCAGAAGCGTGCTGCGGCTTTTTTAAGTATTGGATAACGGTTGTTGTACAATGCGCCGTAGTCCACTTTTTCAGGGTCGCTGCCCCAGAACATCTCATCAATTTCCGCTTTTGTCAGCAAGCCTTCCTCGCACAGTGTGTCAAGGTCGATAAAGTAAGGGTTGCCGGCATTGGTGGAATAGGACTGATAAGGTGAGTCGCCGTAACCGGTAGGGCATATTGGCAGCAGCTGCCAGTAGCTCTGTCCGGCCAGGCTGAGAAAATCGGCAAATTCACGGGCAGTTTTGCCCATGCTGCCTATTCCGTAAGGAGAAGGTAAAGAGGATATATGCATTAGAATACCGTTACTCCTCATAAAATATCACATCCTTTTGTTTTGAGATAATTAGTGACAGATAATGTTTGTTGTTTCTTTGTCGAACACATGGATTTTGCCTGTGTCGATAGCAAGAGTTACTGTTGTATCTTCGCTGAATTCATATCTTGCAGGGATTCTTGCAAGCATTTTCTGACCGTAAGCATCAAGATAGAGGTAGTTTTCGCTGCCCATCATTTCCATATGGTTGATAAATGCTTTGTATTCTGCAGGTTCGCCAACATGAGCAGCGCTGTTTGCGTGGATGTCTTCAGGACGCACGCCCATAACAACTTCCTTGCCGATATATGCTTCCAGTTCAGGTTTGTTTATGCTGATGCGGCTGTCGCCGAATACGAGAACCTGGCCTTCGCCGTCCTTTTCAACTGTAACATTCATAAAGTTCATCTGAGGAGAACCGATAAAGCCTGCAACAAACATATTGCATGGATAGTTGTAAAGGTTCTGTGGTGTATCGAACTGCTGTACATAACCGTCTTTCATAACAACAATTCTGTCGCCCATTGTCATAGCTTCTGTCTGGTCGTGTGTTACATAAACAAATGTTGTTTCAAGGCGTTTGTGAAGTGCTGCAATCTGGCTGCGCATTTCTGTTCTCAGTTTTGCGTCAAGGTTGGAAAGTGGTTCGTCAAGCAGGAAAACTGCAGGTTTTCTTACCATAGCACGGCCGAGGGCAACACGCTGACGCTGACCGCCGGAGAGAGCCTTTGGTTTTCTGTCAAGGTATTTTTCAAGCTCAAGAATTTTTGCAGCTTCGTTAACTTTTTTGTCAATTTCTTCCTGTGGTTCCTTGCGCAGTTTAAGTGCAAATGCCATATTGTCGCGAACTGTCATATGTGGATACAAAGCATAGCTCTGGAAAACCATTGCAATATCTCTGTCTTTTGGTGCAACAGTGTTAACCACTTTGTCACCGATGATAAGTTCGCCGCTTGATACGTCTTCAAGGCCTGCAATCATACGCAGAGTTGTGGATTTACCACAGCCGGAAGGACCAACAAGCACGATAAATTCTTTGTCCTTGATTTCAAGGTTAAGGTCAGGCACAACGGTTACGCCGTTGTCATATGTTTTTACCACGTTTTTAAATGTGATACTTGCCATTTGATTTTTCCTCCTGTTAGAGTATTTTTGTGCTTTCGCCGACAACGATGGTAAAAGGTACTGTCTCGTGGACAGCAGTGCTGCCGTTGTCGATGCTGTCCAGCAGAATTTCTACACTCCGCTGGGCAATTCTTTCCCTGTTTTGTCTTATGGTAGTAAGTTTAGGATATAAGTATTCGCTGAGTTCCAGACCGTCGAAGCCCACAACGGAAATATCATCAGGAACCTTTTTGCCGCAGTCCTTTATGGCGCGGATAGCACCTATGGCCATAACATCGGACATTGCAAAAACTGCGGTTATATCCGGCATCTTCTGCATAAGCACCTGCATGGCGCTGTAGCTGTCTGCCATATTGAAGAAGGACTCCATATACTGTTTTTCACGGTCAAAAGGAATGTTGTGATTTTCAAAGGACTCCTTGCAGCCTATATAGCGGGTATAGGCAACTTTGGACTGTTCTATATGCCCGCCAAGAATGCCGATTTCACGGTGGCCGTTTTCTATAAGACGGCGGATAACTGCTTTTGATGCTTCAATATCGTTGATGCATACACTTGAAAGGTTTGGAAAGCCCAGTGACTGGGCAGAGTTTGTTACAAGCACACAGGGAATGGTGATTGCTTCAAACCTGTCACGGAAATACTGCAGATTGCAGCCAAGGAACATAATTCCTGCAGGTCTGCGTTCTGTGCAGATGCGTATGGCGGTTTCAACCTCGTTTTCCGTTTCGTTTATATAATAGATAAGACAGCCAAGGTCTTTTTCTGTAAGCATGCCCTGCATCTGTTCCACAATAGGTGCAAAAAGCATATTCTGGGAACCTTTTATGATGATGGCAATGCCGTTGGAGGCCTGCTGCTTAAGATGTTTTGCGTTGTTGTTAAGTTCAAAGTGATGTTTGTCCACCACTTCCATAATCTTTGCTCTGGCTTTGTCCGAAACATCGGGACGATTGTTCAGTACACGGGAGACAGTTCCCACCGCATATCCCGATTCACGGGCGATATCCTTGATGGTGATAGCCACAGATTAACCTTTAACTGCGCCTGCAGCAACACCTTTGATGATATGTTTCTGACCTGCAAGGTAAACGATAACAATCGGAATAACTGTCAGCATAATACATGCCATCATAGGGCCCATTTCAACACGTCCGTAACTGCCACGGAAGTACTGGATAAGCATAGGGATAGTTCTGTATTTTTTGATATCAAGAACAAGAGTAGGGAGCAGATAGTCGTTCCATACCCACATAGCTTCAAGAATACCAACAGAAACCATTGTAGGTTTGAGCATAGGCATAACAATCATAAAGAATGTCTGGATAGGGTTACAGCCGTCAATCATGGAAGCTTCTTCAACTTCCAGCGGAATTGATTTCATAAAGCCTGCAAACATAAATACTGCAAGACCTGCACCGAAACCAAGATAGATAACCCAGATGTTCCAAGGAGTGTTAAGGTCCAGCATATCAGCTGTCTGGGACAGTGTGAACATAACCATCTGGAAAGGAACAACCATGGAGAATGCAAACAGGAAGTAAAGACCCTGAGCAAATTTTGTTTTAACTCTTGTTATGTACCAGGAGCACATTGCGCAGAAGAGCAGAATTGCAGCAACGGAAGTTACTGTGATAAACAAGCTGTAGCCAAGGCTCTTGAGGAAGCCCTGTGCGTTGATGGCGTTAACATAGTTTGCAAGACCTGCAAAACTTTCTGCTGTAGGAAGTTTGAATGCTGTATTTGTGCTGATTGCACGTTCTGTTTTGAGAGAGTTGAACAGAATCATAACAATCGGATACATATAAAGGATGGAAAGTATGCCAAGGATAACAGACCATATAGCATTGGATTTCTTTTCTTTTGCTTTTTTCATTACTGCTGTACCTCCTTGGATCTTGTAGCTTTAAGCTGTGCAAAGCTGATTACAACAACCAGCAGACAGAACAGAACAGCTTTTGCCTGACCAAGACCTTTCCACTGCAGGCCTGCGCGTGCGTAGAATGTCTGGTAGATGTTGAGGGCAAGCATCTCTGTAAGGTGGTTTGGTTCACCGCCTGTAAGAGCAAGGTTCTGGTCGAACAGCTTAAAGGAGTTTGTAAGTGTAAGGAATACACAAACTGTGATGGAGGACATAATCATAGGCAGTTTTACCTTCCAGAATGTCTCCCACTGTGTAGCACCGTCAATCTGTGCTGCTTCAATAAGGTCTTCAGGTACGTTCTGCAGACCTGCGATGTAGATGATCATCATATAACCAATCTGCTGCCAGGCTGTAAGGATGATGATGCCCCAGTAGCCTGCCTGACTGTTGAGGGCCAGCAGCGGCTGACCAACAAGAGAAAGTATGCAGTTGATGAGAATCTGCCAGATATAACCCAATACGATACCGCCGATCAGGTTTGGCATAAAGAATACTGTACGGAAAATGTTTGTGCCTTTCATATTGCGTGTAAGCAGCAGGGCAAGGCCAAGAGCGATAACATTGATGAGAACAATTGCCACAACAGCATATTTAACTGTAAAGCCAAAGCTGTGCAGGAATGTTTCGTCTGCAAAAACTCTTGTATAGTTGCTGATACCTACCCATTTGGCATTTTTTACTGTAGTGAACTGACAGAAGGACAGATACAGACCTTCAAAGAAGGGAACAATAAAGCCAATTGTAAAAGCAAGCAATGTTGGGAGCACAAATATCGGAGAATATTTCTTTACCGCTTTTTCCATAAAAACGCTCCTCTCTAAAATTACTTATAAAAAATACAGAGACAGCAAGATATCTTGCCGTCTCTGCGATTTTAAATTATTAACTTATTAGTAATTAAATTTGCCGATAATAACTTAATATTTTAATTAGCCGTTAGCAAGTGCATATTCAGAAGCCCAGCCGTCAACGAAAGCTGTAACAACAGCTGCCCAGTTGTCATCTGTCTGGTCTGCTGCGTACATTGTCAAAGCTGTACCAACGCCGTTTTTCCATTCTTCGGAAGGCATTGTTGGGAAGTTCCAGGAAACTGGAGTTTTGCCTGCTTCTGTGTAAGCAACGTCCTGTTTAACGAAGAGGTTTGGAGATTCAACAGCTGCTTTGAAAGGAATTACAAAGCCCATGTCGTTAGCCATTGCTGTTGTACCTTTTTCACTTGTTACGCACCAGTTCATAAATGCAAGTGTTGCATCGATATCAGCCTGGGAAGCCTGGCCGTTTACGCACCAGTAGTTTTCTGTACCTGTGCAGAGGCCCTGGTTAGCTTCGTCGCCAACGCCAATGTAGATTGGGAGCATTACGAGTTCATCGTCGCCGTATACTGCGGAGAGGCTGCCGTATTCCCAGGAACCGTTCTGGAAGAATACTGCTTCGCCAGCGAGGAATTCGTTTCTGGAGTCGTCACCTGTTTTGCCAGCGAGGTCTGCTGGTGCACATGTGGAGTTGTTGATGTAGAGATCCCAGATTGCTCTGTAGTTATCAAGGTATGTACCTTTGATAGCTGCTGTGGAGCCGATGCCGTCTGCCTGATATTCAAAGTAGATTGGAAGGTTTGCAAGGTGTGTTTTGTATCTCCAGTCGGTAGAGCCGTCCATACCTGCGGAAGAGAATGCTGCAAAGCCAAGTTCTTCGCTGCGAGCTGTGATGTCTTCAGCAACTTCTTTGAGTTTTGCAAAGCTGTTGATGTCTTCTGGAGCATAGCCAGCTTCTGCAAGGAGAGCTTTGTTAGCAATGATACCGTAGGATTCAACTACGTATGCGATACCTGCAACTGCATCGCCGTTTTTGAGTGCGAAACCGTCATTTGTGAGCTGACCGAGTACTTCTGTACCTGTAAGGTCGTAGCAGTAGTCTGTCCAGTTAGCAAGACCTACAGGGCCGTTAACCTGGAAGAGTGTTGGAGCTTCGTCTTTACCCATTTCAGCCATAAGTGTTGTTTCATATTCACCGGAAGCTGCTGTAACAACTGTTACTTCAACGCCTGTTTCTTCTGTGTATGCTGCAGCAAGTGCCTGCCAAGCATCATTCTGTTCTGGTTTGAAGTTGAGGTAGTAAACAGAGCCTGTTTCTGCTTCTGGAGCTGCTGGTTCAGAACCGCCGCAAGCTACAAGAGAAAGAGCCATTGCGCCAGCAAGAAGCAAAGCCAATAATTTTTTCATAATTTTTCCTCCATATTGGAATTTTATTTTGGAAACTTATAGTAAAAACGCTGGAAACGTTTCCAATTTCCTGTGTTTATCATTTTATACTTTTTTTAAGCGATTTTCAAGCGGATTTTGGAGATTCTAACAAAAATGGTTTATATGCTACAACATTTGTCTAATTTTTGTGCAACATAACAACATATATTACAAAATGGTTACAAAATTGCTGTATTGGCGCATAAAAACAGTAAATATATCCAAAACAGTGCTGTTATACTTGAAAAAACAACGGTATTTATTTATACTTTCTTATAATCATTGAATATTACAGACGGAGGTTTATAACCTTGAACAAAGTGCCGGTAGATATGGAGATGGCAAAAAAATATTCCTTCAGAATACGCCTCAGGGAAGTTTTCACAGACGGTCTCCTTACAAATTTAAAATGGAATCTGTTTTTTATATTTACAAGCCTGCCTGTTTTTACAGTGGGGGCTTCAATGGCAGCACTCAGCAACTGCACAAATCTGCTTGTAAAGGATGACCGTGTGCAGTATGCCGCAGCAAAGATATATTTTGCCTCCTTTAAAGCAGCGTTCAGAAAGATGCTGCCTGCAGGGCTTGTTATGCTGGTGCTCAATATTGTTTTCGGCTTCGGCCTGGGTTTCTACATTCAGATGATGGGGCAGAATATTATCTTTGTTCCTATGGCATCGCTGTCCCTGCTGGTGCTTATTGCCCTGTGGGCGGTTGCGATACATCTTATGCCTTCGGTTTTTGAGGATACGGATTTTGAAAACAATACTGTCACTGTAACGGAAAAAAGCATAAAGGAACTTGCAGGGGAAGCTGCAGCCACAGCCTTTGCGTCAATGAAAAAGACCATTATCGCTCTTGTTATATCCGCAGTGATGGTTGTGCTGCTGGCCTTGTATATGCCGCTGACAATACCTGTTGTGCTGACACTTGGGTTTGCAATCCCCGCACAGATATGCGCTTTCAGCCATACCGAGCCGGAAATACTGGATTACTGATCTGATTGACAATAAAATATAATAATTGACAGACAGGTTTCAGGCCTGTCTGTTTTGTTATGCTGTGTTTTGAATGCCTGTCTTGATTTGCACAGTATAAAATGATAATATTACTATGTAATATAATGGAAAGATATGACCATTTGTAAGCACACACTGTGTGCGAAGAGGATTTATATATGAAGATAAAAACATTTTTATGCAAATTCAGGTCTCTGCTCATACTTGGCGCAGTTCTGCTCTGTGCGGCTGTCTGTATGGCCTGGGTGGGTTATGACTCGGTAAAGGAATCTGTGGGCCTTGGACACAGACAGATTGTAAACGATGACTATTCGGTTATCAGCGATGATATCAGCGGGGAAGGCATCGTTCAGCCGATTACCGTCAAGGCAAACACAAACTTCTACGGTGTAAACATCAATCTGCACACCTACAACCGTGTTGTGTTCGGCAAAATTTTTGTTGAACTGTGGGATGCAGACGGCAATGTCCTTGCTGTTGCACAGGACGATATGACCAACATAAAGGACAACACCTTTATGCGGTTTATATTTGACCAGCAGAACTTTAAAAGCGAAGAGGACAGGGAATACCGGCTTGTTGTATATACAAGGCCTGAAACACCGGAAGACAAAGTTGCGGTGTGGAAAAGCGAAAGTACTGTGGAAGGCTATAAGGCTATGACACAGAACGGCGAAAAAACCGAAGGTACACTGGCACTGCAGTATATTGTAAAATATGTGACCGACAGTATATGGGGGTTTTACCTTATCCTCTGCCTGCTTATGCTTGTGCTGCTGGCCGGTGCATATCTGCTTATTTTTGTAAAAAAGGTTAAAGTTTCCACAGCATTTGTGTTTATCGCCGCGGTTACGGGCATTATCTTCAGCCTTTATACACCAATCCGCGGTGCACCTGATGAATATACCCATATCACCTCCAGCTACTACAACGCAAACAGACTGCTGGTAAAGGGCGACAGCTATGACGAAGGCTATATGCTTATGCGCAGATGTGACGCTGACGACTTTATAAATCCTGTAAACTACAATGCCTTTGAACTGCATAAAATGCATGAGGGCCGTACAGAAAGTGTCGAAGGCAGAACAGATCTGGTATATGTTAAAAGCTGGATTGCAGAGGTGTTCCCGCCGCTTTACTGGGCGCAGACGGCAGGCGTGCTGCTGGCAAGGCTGCTTGGCGTCAGCTATTCGATGCTCATAATTTTCGGCAGACTGTCAAACCTTGCACTCTACATCGTGCTGTGCTGGCTGGCAATAAGAAAGATGCCGTTCTTTAAAACCACAATGGCAGCGGTTGCGCTGACACCTGTTCCGCTTCAGCTTGCGGCATCCTTCAACTATGATACACTGGTTACAGGCCTGTGCTTTATATTTATCGCAACGGTTTTTGACCTTGCCTATGCAAAGGAAAAGGTAACGGTAAAGGACACTGTGCTTCTTGCTGTTCTTGCGGCTCTGATAGCACCGGGCAAAACAGTATATGTGCTGGTTACAGGGTTATGTCTTATAATCCCATTTAAAAAATTCGGCTCTGCAAAGAAAGCTGCGGTAAACCTTGCGGTTATTATGGCAGCAGCAGCGGTTATGTGGCTTTGCTACAACCAGAGCATTATCAATATTGTAAAAGACAACATTTCTTCTCTCACACAGCCTGCGGTAACCGAAATGGCAGTGGAAGAAGTGCAGGAAACTGCAGAAGACCCTGATGCTGTAAAACCGGGCCAGACAGAACTCAACGGCTTTGAAATTGCCGATGTGGAAAGTGTACGCGGAGACGAGGACACAGCCTATACCGAAACAGATGATTTCGGCAACTATTTCAACGGTGACAGCGCACAGTATTTCACAATAGATTATGTCCTGACACATATACCGCAGACAGTGAAACTTGTTGTTAACACACTTCAGGAAAATACGGAACTGTATATCCGTCAGATTTTCGGCGGCATACTTGGCGAAGTTATAGTGTCACCTGTAAAAATCAACTGGCTGTATGTTATTGGGGTTATAGCCATAGTGTTTATGACCACCCTTCTTCCGCAGGGAGAAAGCCTGCAGTACAAAGGTGTGAAAAAATGGTGGGCACTTGCTGTGGCACTGGGCGTGGTTATGCTTGTGTGCGCTGCAGGTGTTATGTGGACACCGTCCAACTACACCACAGCCTTTGGTATTCAGGGCAGATATGTAATACCTGTTCTGCCGCTGATAGTAATGTTCTTCTCCAATGAAAACATCACAATTAAAAAGAAGATTGACGGCATACTGCTGTATGCACTCTGCTGTGTAAATGTTCTCATCCTGCTGGACGGGCTGACAATAATGCTGGCAAATACAACGGTTTATTACTGATATGTAAATACAGGAAAACCTCTCTGATTTTATGTCAGGGAGGTTTTGTTTGTACATAGGTATTGTTGACAATGCAATTGCAAAAAGAGTATGATAAAAACATCAGGTACAATTTAAAGGCGGTGCAGTATGGAAAAGAAGATTTCAGAAGGACTTGTTGAGTTTTTAAACAGAAGCTATACGGCGTTCCACGCAGTTGAAAATATAAAGGAAAGGCTTGTGGAAGAAGGTTTCACACCCCTTTCGGAAGGCGAGAGATGGAACATCACCAAGGGCGGCAGATACTTTGTAACCCGCAACGACACATCTGTGATTGCCTTCAGAGTGCCGGACGGTGACTATGTGGGTTTCAACATTGTGGCAAGCCACAGCGACTCTCCATGTTTCAAGATAAAGGAAAATGCAGAAGTTGCACAGGCGGGCCAGTATATCTGCCTCAATACCGAAAAATACGGCGGTATGATAATGTCAACCTGGTTTGACCGCCCTCTGTCCGTTGCAGGCAGACTTATGGTCAAAACGGAAAAAGGCATTGAAAGCCGCCTTGTAAATGTGGACAAGGACCTGCTCATTATACCTAACCTTGCAATCCATATGGACCGCACGGTAAATGACGGCAAGGCCATTAATCCGCAGAATGATATGCTGCCGCTTTTCGGCGATTTAAGCCGAAGGGACAAATTTATGGACGTGGTTGCAGCTGCCGCAGAAGTGGAAAAAGAAAAGATAGTGGCAAAAGACCTGTATCTCTATGTGCGTCAGCCTGCAGGCTTTGTGGGACTGGAAGAAGAATTTATCACAGGCCCTAAACTTGACGACCTGCAGTGTGCATATACCTCTATGGAAGGTTTCCTTGCTGCAGAAAAATCCGGTTCCGTTGCAGTGCTTGCAGTCTTTGACAACGAAGAGGTGGGCAGCGGCACAAAACAGGGAGCTCTCTCCACAATGATGGCAGACACCCTTAAGCGTATGAACAGGGCCCTTGGATATGACGAGGAATACTATCTGTGTGCACTGACAAATTCCTTTATGATTTCCGCAGACAATGCACACAGCCTTCATCCTAACTATTCCGCAAAGGCAGACCCTACAAACCGCCCTGTAATCAACAAAGGCGTGGTTATCAAGCACCACGCAAACCAGCAGTACACCACCGACGCAGTCAGCTGTGCAATCTTCAGGGAACTGGCAGAAAGTGCCGGTGCACAGGTACAGCACTTTGCAAACCGTTCCGATATGGTGGGCGGCTCAACCCTGGGCAACCTTTCCAACCGTCATGTTTCCCTCAACGCAGTGGATATCGGTCTGCCGCAGTTTGCAATGCATTCCTGCTTTGAGACGGCAGGTGTAAAGGACACGGAAGCTTTTGCGGCAATCTGCAGAAAATTCTATTCATCGGTTATCACTAAAACAGAAAATTATTATACAGTAAAATAGGAGATATATTATGAAAATAGGTGTTATCGGCACAGGCGTTATCGCTTCCGCTATGGTTACAGGTTTCTGTGACTGGGAATGTGAACACGAGTTTATCCTTTCTCCGAGAAATGCAGAAAAATCCGCTGCACTTGCGGCAAAATATCCTAACTGCACAGTTGCAAAGGACAATCAGGATGTTCTGGATAACTGCGAAGCTGTAATCCTTGCAGTTGTTCCACAGAAAGCGGAAGAAATTCTCTCACCGCTCAGTTTCCGCAAAGACCACAAGGTTATCAGCCTTATCCCTGTTCTCGGCCTTGAAAAAATCGGTCAGATTATCGGTGAAACAGCAATTCTTGTGGACGTTCTCCCATTGCCGTTTATCCGTCAGCGCATAGGACCTGTGGTTATCAACCCGCCTTGCCGGGAAATTGAAGACCTTATCAGACCATTGGGCACACTTATTGCAGTTGAAGACAAAACAGAGATGGCTGCTATGAGAACCATCACAGCCCTTATGAGCCCGTTCTATGAACTGTGCTATGCTGTTACCGACTGGGGCATGGAAAACTCCCTTTCCGAACCTGCATCAAAGGCCTACACAACCAGCTTTTTCGGCGCTCTTGCAACTATGGCAGGACAGACAGAAGAAGGCAAGCTGAAAGAACTTGCAGAGGAAATGACACCTGGCGGTCTCAACTGGCAGGCTACAAACTACCTGAAAGACCAGGATGCTTTCCGCCACTGGCAGATTGCACTTGATGCAATTATGGAGCGTGTTACAGGGGTTAAAAAACAGAAATAAGTCCTGTACATAAGCAAAATTAAAAATACTGTAAAAAAGCAGATGCCTGTCTGACGCATATCTATTGGGATTGCAGTCGGACAGGCATTGGTTGATGAATGTTTCCGTGAATATTTTTCACAGGCGGGAGAGACAAAATGACGGATTTTTTTATAAAAGACAGAAATTTTTATAAAAAAGTTCTGGCCATAGCTATACCGATGGCTATGCAGAATCTTATAAATGTAGGTGTAAGCCTGCTGGACACAGTTATGCTTGGCCAGCTGGGCGAGGTTGCCATGTCTGCCAGCAGTCTGGCGGGGCAGCTGAACTTTACATATATGATTATGAACCTTGGTCTTACCGCAGGTGCAGGGGTGCTGACCAGTCAGTACTGGGGCAGGGGCGATACCGCTTCAATCCGCAAGGTTATGACAATGACGTACAAAGTGGCTATGGCCTTTGCGGCAGTGTTCACGGTGGCGGCATTTTTTATCCCGTCGCAGCTGATGACCGTATTTACCAAGGATGCAGCGGTTATTGCCAGCGGTGCGGTGTATGTAAGAATAATGGCCTTTTCCTATTTTATAAGCGGCTTCACCATGACCAGCTTCAACCTGCTGCGCACAGTGGGTACGGTCAAAATCTCAATGTATACCTACGGGGCATCGTTTTTTGTAAATGTATTCTTTAACTATGCCCTCATTTTCGGTCATTTCGGTATGCCGCGGATGGGCATTGCAGGTGCGGCACTGGCAACACTTATAGCCCGCTTTGCCGAATTTGCCATAGCCTTTGTATTTATGTTCAGGTATGAACATAAAATCGGTTTTAAATTCAGAGAAATGTATGCAAAAATTGACAGGGACATACTGGCATTGTATATGAAGCATGGCGCTCCTGTTTTGTGCAACGAGGTGCTGTGGTCGCTGGGCAGCAGTATGCTGTCGGTTATTATGGGACATATGAGCAAGGAGTTTGTTGCGGCAAACAGCATCTGCTCGGTGGTGTTCCAGTGCACATCGGTTATCACTCAGGGCATGAGCGCCGCCGCAAGCGTTCTGGCGGGCAACACCATAGGAGAGGGCAGATACCGTCTGGCAAAACAGCAGTCCCTCACCATTTTTGTCATCAGCATCTTCCTTGGGGTTATATCCTGCGGCATAACCCTGGCTGTGTCAGAACCTTTTGTCAGCCTCTATAACATCACCCCGCAGACCGAAGCTATTGCAATGGAACTGCTGGCGGTTATGGCGGTGCTCACCATCTTCCAGACCATAAGCGGCATCAATATGTTCGGCACGCTCAGAGGCGGCGGAGACAGCAGGTATGTGCTGTTCTTTGATGTAAGCAGTATGTGGCTGTTTTCTGTGCCGCTGGGCTGGCTGTCAGGGCTTGTGCTGGGCTGGCCTGTGTGGATTGTATGCGTGTGCCTGCGCAGCGGCGATATCTTCAAATGCTTCGGGGCAATCGGCCGTATTATGTCAGGTAAATGGATAAAGGATGTTACCCGCACCGAAAAGCAGATAGAGGAGCTTAAAGGATAGGGGAATTCTTTGAAATAATATATAAATAGCTATATGATGTGAGGAATATACAATATGTTGAAAATATTTACCGCTGCTGCAGCGGTTATAACAGCCATTGTGCTGATGATTTCATACATCTGCTACCGCATAGTGTTTTTTGTGCCGGAAAAAAACAAGGGCAGAACTATGCCCCTTAAAGGCGATGCCTACAAACCCCACCGTGAAACAATGAAGAAAATGCAGGAGGAAGCTGCAGCCCTGCCTTACGAGGATTTATACATAAAATCCTTTGACGGTCTTACTCTCCACGCAAGATACTATGAAAAAATAAAGGGTGCGGATACGGAAATATTGTTCCATGGTTACCGCGGCAGCGCAGACAGAGACCTCAGCGGTGCGGTGCAGCGCTGTTTTGCCATAGGCAGAAATGCCATTCTTGTGGACCAGCGCACCAGCGGCAAAAGCGAAGGCAATGTTATCACCTTCGGCATAAAGGAACACAGGGATTGTCTGGACTGGGTGGATTTTGCGGTAAAACATTTTGGCAGTGATGTAAACTTTATCATCAGCGGCATCTCCATGGGGGCATCCACCGTGCTTATGGCGGCGGGCAGAGAGCTGCCTCCAAATGTAAAAGGTGTCCTTGCCGACTGCGCCTTCACCACAGCAGAGGAGATTATCAGAAAATGCTGCGGGGATATGAAGCTGCCTGCGGCGCTTGTTTATCCGTTTATAAAGTTGGGAGCAAAACTGTACGGACATTTTGACCTCGGAGAATATTCAGCGCTGGAAGGGGTCAAAAACTGCACACTTCCCGTTATATTTTTCCACAGTGAACAGGATGATTTTGTGCCAAGCTATATGAGCTGTAAACTGTATGAAAACTGTGTTTCTCCAAAACATCTGGAAATAATAAAAGGCGCAGGTCATGGCCTTGCATATATTCTGGACAGTGAAAGATACCTTTGCGCTATCAGTAGTTTTTTCACAGAAAACGGCCTGGAAACAACAGTAACAAACAAAATAAATGAATAAACAAAAAACCGCTGTCAGAAAATATCCGGCAGCGGCTGTTTTTATGTTATGTGATTTTTTGATAAACAAGGAATACAATGTAAAATTCCGTCAACTATTTTTTCAAAACAATGTTTTTTGCAACTGCTTCAACAACGGCATAGAACACACCTGCCACAGGCCAGATAATCCATGTGCGGTGCCATTCCATTGTGGCAAAACTCCACAGCAGGAATACCGCCACTATGATGCACCAGTACACTGTGCTGACGGTTTCAAGTCTGCGCCTTGCTTTCTTTTCGCTCTGTGTGTATTCGCCCTCCTGCAGAAGTTTCTGATAGCAGCCGTTTACAATGCCGCTTCTTACCATCAGGAATACGCCGCAGGCGATAAAAACCAGCAGAATTGCCACAGAATACACCATATCAATGTCGCTTACTGTAAAAGCGGAGCCTATCATAACAGGCACGGCACCTGTAATGCAGAACACAACGCCTGCAGCTATGGAGAAGATGTGCTTTTTCTCATACTGTGATTTTTTCTTTTCCACAATGCCTTTTATGCCGTATTCAAGGGTTATGCTGTTCTTTTCAAGAAATTCCCATTTGCCTGTCTGCATGCCGCATACAATAAATATTGCCACAGCTATTGCCACCAAAACCAGCAGTACAGCAACGCCTGTGCCGCCTGCAGCAGCTTCTGTGAGAGGGAAAGAGGAAAGTTCGCTTAACCCTCCGAGAATAATAAGAGGCACAGGGCTGAGGATACACAGTGCAACACCAAAGGCAACAAACTTTGAGAGCTTTTCACACAGGGACATATATGTGTTTGCGTCTTCAACTGTCACAAGCACACTGTCATCACAGTCATAGCTTGTTGCGGTTTCGGCAGTTGAGCCCTTTGGCAGTTCGGATATTTCGTCCTTCAGAAGATAGTCGGTAGGCACGCCGAATATATTGCTCATCTTTATTATTTTGTCAAGGTCAGGAATGGAAAGAGCGCTTTCCCATTTGGAAACAGCCTGTCGGCTTACTCCCAGCTGTTCTGCCAGCTGTTCCTGATTCCAGCCCTGCTGTTTTCTCATAAGTATTATTTTATCGGCAAGTATCATAATCTTTTCCTTTCACTGTATATATTGAAGGTATCGGCGATATTCTGCAGTATACCGTGTTGTTGTTTTCTTTGACTAAAATATAGCATTTTTATCCGGTCTGGGCCACCAACCACAGCTGGAAATATGTCAACCGGCAGTTGCAATATCATAATTATACACTTTGCAGCAGAAAAAGACAGCAAAATTAAGAATGTTTTCACATACTGTATACAATTTGCTGTTAAAATTAAATTGGATAAAATATAATAACCGACTTAAAGGAGGAGAACAGATGGAAAAAAAGAAGATCCCCCAGATTGAAAGCCGATTAAGACACAATATTCTTGAGATGCCTAAGGCTGCTTACAAAGCATCGGGTATTCTCATCTACGGCAAAAGAATAAAAACCCTGGTTTTTACAACGGATATTGCCATTATACGCAACTGTGACGCAGACGCCGTGCTGGCGGTATATCCCTTTACACCACAGCAGATTATTGCAGACAGCATCATAAAAGCGGCAGATATACCTGTTTTCTGCGGTGTTGGCGGCGGCATAACCAACGGTATGAGAACGGTAAATCTGGCCAAGGATGCGGAACATTCAGGTGCTATGGGCGTGGTTATGAATGCACCTATATCAAATGAAAACATAAAGATGGTTTTTGACGAAATCGACGCACCTGTTGTGGTTACGGTGACAAGTGAAAATACCGATATCCAGGCGCGCCTTGATGCGGGTGTTTCCATACTCAATGTGGCCTGCGGCAAGGACACACCAAGGGTTGTGCGCAAAATCAGGGAACAGTTCCCGGATGTGCCGATTATGGCATCGGGCGGCAACACCGAAGAACTGGTGGCAGAAACCGTTGCGGCAGGGGCAAACGCAATAACATATACACCGCCTTCAACCTATGACCTGTTTAAAAAGATAATGGTTAAATACCGCGACAATTAAATAAACGGACAAAAGCTCTGCAGTAAACAGATGAACTGCAGGGCTTTTTTATGCTTTTATTGAAAAAATATGTGTTATAAAGTATAATATTATAAATATGTGCAAAAACAGATAAAAGGAGGTTATACAGCTGTGAACAGAGTTTTGAAAACTGCGGTTTTGTCACTGTTCGTTTTTGTTTTTGTGCTGTTGACCCCGTCTGTTACAGCACAGGCAGAGGAAGAATATTCTGCCGCAGAGTTTGGCGTCAGCTTCAGTCAGGACGGATTTGAACAGAAAATCAGCTGGCACCAAAGGGAGGATGCCCGCCATTACAGCTGGATTTTTGCTCCGTCGGAAGAAATAGCTTCTTCAATGGGCAGGGACGCACAGAACATCCGATATCTTACCCTGCCGTACAGTCTTATGGGAAAAGAAGTGTATCTTTACAGCAATACATCCGCACCGTTTTATCTTGACGGAACAGAGATGACAGACGGCGGCAGAACGGTGCTGGCAGAAGGTGTACACACCCTTGTGACAGGACAGGAAAGATATACCCTTACGGTGCGCTATACAAGCGATATGCCCACCATATATATTGATACACAGTCGGGCAGCCTTGACAGGATATATGAAGACAAGGCAAACAAGGAGTCAGCGTTTTTCACACTTGTGGAAGATGGGAAGGTTACATTCAGCGAAGAGCTGGACTATATAAAAGGCCGCGGCAACTTCTCCTGGACAAGTGTCCCCAAAAAATCCTTCAGCATAAAATTTATAGAGGATACATCGGTGCTTGGCCTTGATGCAGCGGAAAAATTCTGTCTGCTGGCAAACTATATCGATATGTCCCTGCTTAAAAACGATATGATATTCTCCCTTGCAGAGGATATGGGGCTGGACTTTACACCGCAGTCGGCTATGACAGAGGTGTATATCAACAGTGAGTATATGGGCTGCTATTCCTTTATGGAAAAGGTAGAGGTGTCGCCTGCAAGGGTGGACATAACACCTCTTGAGCAGCTTACCGCACAGGCAAACAAAGGTGTGGATATCACAAAAAGTGACCTTATGGGTACAAGGGATGTATATGCCCACACACAGTACGGCAGTATGAAATGGGCGGATATAAAAAACAATCCTTACGACATAACCGGGGGATATCTGCTGGAACTGGAACTTGCAGAGCGCTATGTGGATGCAGTATGCGGATTTGTCACCGATTACGGTCAGACGGTGGCAATATCCTATCCTGAATACGCAACAAAGGCTCAGGTTGAATATATAAGCGACTGGTATCAGCAGTTTGAACAGGCGGTCATCAGCGATGACGGACGCAACAGCCAGGGAAAACATTACAGCGAATATATAGATGTGGAATCTTTGGCAAAGATGTTTGTCCTGCAGGAATTTGCAAAAAACCTTGATGCCGGACTTACATCCTTCTATCTTTACAAGGACACAGACGGGCTGCTGACAGCAGGGGCAATCTGGGATATGGATTCCACACTGGGCAGAGAATTTGAACGCTTCGGCGACAATATGTCAGACCCCGAAAATCTGTGGGCAGCTAACAGCCGTCTTGTAGGTGAGGGTATAGAGACAAATTACACAATTCTGGCGCTTCTTTGGCGTCATGGGGACTTCAGAGCCGAAGTTATAAAACAGTGGAATGAAAACCTCTCGCCTAAACTGGACAGCTTTATGGCGGAATACAGAATAGAGTGGAAAAAAATTGAAAAATCCCTTTATTCAGAACGCAGCAGATGGGTGGGTGCGAAACTTACCGACAGTCAGCTGACACAGTGGTGCAGCGACGCCTTTGCTGAAACAGAGGATTTTGTAAGGCTCAGAAAAGAATATATCAGCAGGGTATACAACGAAAACAGCTGGTTTGTGACATACAGTGCCAACGGTGCACAGGGAGTGGTGACAGACGGAAATCTGTACTCTGAAGGTGAACAGGCAACTGTAAAGGAAAACTGGTATAAAAGCGGTGAGGCGGCATTTCTCGGCTGGAATACCGCAGCTGACGGCAGCGGAGAGGCATACAACCCTGGTGATGTTATAACGGTCAGCGAAGATATAACACTCTATGCACAGTGGGACAGAACTGCTGCAGTGCAGGGCGAACAGGGTTTTATGGCAAAAATCATCAGCATTATAAAAAGAATATTCGGATAAAATTAAAAGACTTTGAAATCTCTGAATTTCAAAGTCTTTTTTGCATACGGATATCTGTACAGCTTAAAAGAAGCTGTTATGTAAAATTGTCAACATAGTCTGTGCGTTTTCCCATCTCTGCATTAAGCTGTTCAAACCCCATACTTTCAGCAAGGGTAGGCACATCTGAAAACAGGTTTGTGCCAAGGGCAAGGCGGTCCCCCTCAATAACATATCCCATTGCTGCAAGGGTTGTAGGCATAATGTCCAGCTGGGTGTATATTCTGTCTGCGGATTTGTCCTGTTTTACGGCGCTGTTGACGAAGGTAAGATATACACTTCGGTCATAGCTTGTCATATCCACAGGGAAAACTTTGTCCATTCGTCTGTGGTCGCCAGCCACTACTATGACGGTATCCTTGTAGAAATCCTGCTCCCTGCACCAGTTTATAAAATCAGCAACCTGACTGTCCGCACATTTTATAACATTTGCAGAGGTGTTTTCGTATTCATTGCCGCAAAGCTGACAGGTGTATCCTTTTGGAAAATGGGTGTCCACGGTGAGCATTGTAAAGCTGAAAGGCTCATCCTTTTCGGCGGCAAGCAGCAGCTTGTCCTTTGCCATTTCGTACATTTTTGCATCTTCAATGCCCCACCACACGCGGTAATCTTCCGCCACATAGCCTTCCTGTCTCGCAGTGTTAAGGTCATATATGGTCAGGTCGCCGTGGGATTTGTAATAATCGCTGCGTCCGCCGAAATATGCATCGGAACCGCAGATAAAATACTGGCTGTATCCCTCTTTGTCCAGTATGTCATACAGAGTGGTTGCGTCGGAGGCAAATTCGCCGTCTGCCTGCTTGAAGCGGGTGTAATACGGCATGCCAGCTGTTGACGAAAACAGAGCTCCCGATGTCCATGTGCTGCCCGATGTGTTGTGGAAACCGCCGGGCATACCATTTTCAGAAAAGTTGGTTTCTTCCTCTGCAAGCTGTGTAAGAAACGGAATATAGTTTTCATCCATCATTCCGCCTTTGTCGCGGGAGGCATAGGTTGTTTCCAGACTTTCTATGTAAAGATATATCAGGTTTCTTTTTTCTCCTGCAGGTGTTATTGCCACACTGTCAGGGTCTGCATAATGCTGTTCATATATGTCGGTGGCCTGCAGCTTCAGGGAAATGTACTCTGTTGCGTGGAATATGCTGTTGGCATACACAAGCCCTGCAGCAAGCAGAGCGATGCCTGTGTACAGAAATGTGCTGCCGAAAAAGCGCACAGCATCGAAAGTTCTGCCTCTGCAGGCAAAAAATGCACTCACCCTGCGGGCGATGTGGAGCTTTTCACACAGAACTGCCGCGCCGATAAACAGCGCCGACGGAATAAACACAGGCAGGAAGCAGGCACGCAAACCGTTTTTTACAGCGGTGGTATCGGTGCCCTGCAAAGGGGATGTAACGGTTACAAACACTTCTTCAAATTCCGAATAGAAATTTTCCGAGTACCATCTGCACACCACCAGCAGCAGTATGCCGGTTACAGCGGCAAGACATCCCCACAATATTTTTTTGCGTTTTATTTTATTCATAGTTTTCAGATAATTTGTTGTTTGGTTTTGATGTTGGATTCTGACTAATTATATATTTTATATGCAAATGTGACAAAAGCAAGATAATGCTGTGAAATATCAGCAGGAAATCAGAAAGCTGATCGCAGCATAACATAAAACAATTCCTCTGCTGTTTGTGCCGGGGAACTGTTTTCTTTTATATAATTCTGCTGTGTATCTCTGCTTTGGGACAAAGTACCTTTACATATCTGCAAAGGGTGCTGATGGCATCTTCAATCTCCTGCTGCGGCATATCAGGGGTACAGAAAATAGGGTAAAGCACATTTCTGCTGACGGATTTTGCACAGGTTCTCTTATCGGTGCCTGCAATAAGGCTGAATATAATTCCGTCACGGTCTCTTGCACAGAAATCATTGGGATAGGTGTGCAGAGTTTCCCTCATACCCTCAAAATCTTCCTTTCTGTCGGCGATATAAAGCACAGCATCACCGCTTATACAGTCGGCATCGTGTGTGCCGGACAGTACAAAGGTGGTTATCTCCATAAGAAATGCAATTTCGGAAAGGGGATTTGAATCGGGGAAAGGACGGTCTTTCAGCACCACCGATTCAAACTGCAGCATAACGGGGTATGTTTTTTTGAATTTCCTGAAAAAACGGTAGTAGCGGTTTTCGCCCCATACAGCCTTGCGGTCATAGCTGTCCTGCGGATATTCTGCTTTAAGCCGCGCAATCTCCTGTTCCGCAAGGGCACGGAAAGCAGCTTTATCCCAGTTTTCCTCAGCCGGGAAACTGACCTCCACCACACCGAAAGGAAATGTGCTTTTTTGAAGGGTAGCGTCTTTTATAAAGTTTATCAAAATCTCCACCGCCTTTTACAGTTGATAGGTTTATAAGGTTATGATAAATAAATACAGCCATAAAGTCAACAAAAAAACAGCCCCTCTTGCGAGGAGCTGTAAATATTCCATATATCCAACGATTAACGTTTGGAGAAAATCAAAACCCAGTAATATAAAGGGAAATCGGCATTTTTGCAGTATGATTGGCTGTACACGAAAGTTAATTCACCGCACCTTAAAAACACCCGTGAGAATTGTGGTATCAGGAAAATCAATTATACTGCAAAGGAGATTTTACAATGAAAATTACCGAAAACAAAACGGATTTACGCAACATTTCTGAATGGGGCGAAACAGCAATCGGCAGGCGTTACAATATCGGTATGTGGGGCGAACGCCGCAGAGGATATCTTAAAAATCATAGGCCTGCATTGTACAATCATTATCAGATGAATATGGCATTGCGGCAGCATCTTGAAGGTACACAGCTGCAGGCACAGCAGCTGTACGAAACACTGATTAAACAACTTGCTGAAAAAGAGAATATCACAGAACAGCTTAAAGCTAAAAATCAGCTGGAGTGGGTACGACAGATGAATAATATAGGGCAAAGGGTAACGGAGATTGTTTATAATGATATTATATATAAATAATCTGATATACGAATTTATATAAAACTTTGAAAAAATTGCAACCCCACGAAAATAAACCGTACTATATAAACAGAAGGCCTTTTAAACAGGAAAGGAGGTAATGCTATGGACGACCTGCACATTGTCAGTCTGTATTTGAAAAGAGACGAGCAGGCGCTGAAAGAGACAGATGACAAATATAGACGACTGTGCTTTGCCATCGCGAAAAACATCCTTGCAGACACTGAGGATTGCTGTGAATGTGTAAATGATACATATATGGCGGTGTGGAACAGTATTCCGCCCAACAAGCCGGATAATTTCAAGGCTTATATTGCAAAGACTGCACGCAATACAGCTTTGAAAAGGCTGGAATTCAATATGGCGGATAAACGAAATCCATCAATGTCCGTTTTCCTTGATGAAATAGGAGAAATAATTGCGGATGAATCTGTGCTGGCGGATATTTCTGCTCAGGAACTTGGACAGTTGATAAATAAATTTCTCAAGAACGAAAAAGCAGATTCGAGAAATGTTTTTATACTCAGATACTGGTATTTTCACTCTATTTCAGAGATATCTGCAAAATACAATTTCAGTGAAAGCAAGGTTAAGTCGATGCTCTTTAACAGCAGGAAAAGACTGGAAAAGTTTTTGAGGCAGGAGGGATACTTATGAAACAGGATAAATTTATATTGGCAATGAACTATATTGATGACAGCTTTATCAAGGAAGCTGAAGAATACAAAGGAGATAGTATTATGAAAAAAGATACAACAGCAGCCAGCAGAGGCACTGGCTTTGCACATAAATATTTAAAACCTATTCTGTCAGTTGCAGCAGCGTTTGCATTGATTCTGGGTTGGGGTATGTTTGCACCGTCTTCCAATACAGATGGCCCATTAAACGTGGGGAACTTCGGTGTTATGGTGGTTTCAGCAGCAGAACTGGAGCAGGTTGTATATGAAGTATATGACGATACAACTGTACAGCTGCCTGTAAAAGCAATGATTAAAGTGGCAGACATCAGAAATATGAACGAAGATGAAGCATATGCTTTTCAGGAAAATATGGTTATGGAAATGGAGAAACATCTGAATTTCGATGATAAAACCCTGGGAAGTTATGGTTACAGATGCCATCCGACTGAAAATGCAATTGTGTATTACGGATATATGAACAGCTTTATGCTTGGCGGAATTGATGCAGACAGACTGTCTGAAATTGAAATCAATCTTGACGGCGTTGGTGAACTTGAAATAAACAATATGTCTTTCGGTGGCGAGCTCAATGAGTATGGAAAAAACTTTGTAATTTCCGCAGAAGAGTACAAAAATGTATATGCAGACAGAACAGACAATACAGGCAATTTTTGTATAGGATGGATGTTTGGTGAAGAACTTGTTGATATGTTTGATAATAACCCTGATGCTCCGCTTTCTGACATCGAAGATACTGTAACTTTTACTGCACGATATAATGACGGCACATCAGAACAGTTTGATATTGTAATCTCTTTCGGTGAAGATGGCGTTATGAATGC